>NZ_LR134318.1:2754500-3084000 GCF_900636825.1 Pseudomonas fluorescens
CGTTGGCGAATAACTACCGACCACACCATCGCTGCGATGCCTGCTAATGAGGGAAGTATCAGCATCAACGCCATGAACGAGGGGTTATTTTTGAAGGGGGTCAACGCCGCTGCATAGAACGCCGAAGTGACCATTAGGCTCGCTAGATACAGCACCAGCATAAGTGTGGAAATGACAATCCACGGGAGCAGGGCGCTGGTGTTCCCCAATGCAGGCTTAACAGGTTTGGATATCCAATCGCGTGTAGATAGGTGTACAAAACAAAGAACGTAAGGATAAAACCGAGGCCTGTCAGGGCGGCGCCGGCGGTAACCAATTGGCTGGCATTAGCTTTCACGGTCTGTTTGACTAAGTCTGTGAACGGTATTTCTGAATGAGCAGTCATTGGGGATCAGTCCCTTGCGGATATAGTTCATCATGTGAGCGGAAACGGCTGCCCCCCTCTAATCTAAGGCGGCGATACTTGGCTTAGGTAAAACATCGAAGGGCTAAGACAGCCGTCAGATACGATCAATAGCTGCTGCGTAATCAAAATCTGCGGTAACTCCATCCGCCTGCACCACTTGAAGCCGGTGTATGAGTTCTCCAGGCACGACCCAGAACTGCACCGCAGGTGAAGCCGGTTGAGTCGTATCCCATATCAACCTGAGCTTTTCGACCGCTGTAGGATGAGCCAGCAAACCGTAGGGTAACTGTGATAGATAAATGCGCAACCTGGTCTTGATCGAATCGAGAATGGTAGTGATGTGGGCCAAGTAAAAAAGGGCCATCTCCAATAATCATGTCCATTTGAATCTTGGGGGCTCGATGGAGTTCTTTGATTTCTGTATGCTCTCTCAGACGATTCCAGAGGGTATATCCTCTCTCGACATAGTGCTTGATCCACCTTGTCTCGGCAGCTAATGCGGCTTCTTTGGACTCGCAGAATTCTATTGCTTTGAATGCCGGCATCTGATTCTTGGCAAGAATCTGCGGAACTTTAGCTGCGGCCCGTTTCGTTCTCGCGTTTGCCGTTCTCAGGTGGGCTTGCTGACGGCGAGGAAAGTGCCTCGTTTCGCCAACATAGAAGGGTTCTTCCGTTTCTGGGTCAATGATGGCGTAGACGATGATTCGCTTCGAGCGCTCACCGTTCAGCGCTGCTTTAAGTGCGACATCGCCTGGTGCCTTAGCTATCATTTCGGTATCAAAGTGGTAGATCGGCGAATGAAGGGAGTGCGGGTGACGCGTGTTCTGCCGGTACCATTCCTCGGCGAGTGCAAGCGACCTGAAGGCACGATGATCAGCGCCAGGGAAATGGTTGATAGCAAGGCGGGCTCCATCATCCCATTTGTCGAAAATACCGGTCTGACGTCCATGCACAACTGCATAAAAGCGAGGTTTCTTTGCCATCCCGAGCGACCTTCTCCATTCTTTTTTTTCTGGCCTGAAGCAGCTATGTCTCCAAGACTCTCTCATGGTACAGCAGGTGTAACCTCGACGAGGTCGTAACCATGGTAACAATCGGGCCGTGCCAGATCCGTCTTTGAGTTCTTGGGCACAGAAACTGGCTCTTCTGAGGATTGATACGCAGCGAAGACGACCGGCGGGGATTATCAGTTTCGACGCTGCACGCCTGTACGTGGGAACCGGGCAAAAACGATGTTTGCGGCTAATGTTTACATTACCAGCTTACGAAATTCTGCAACGTCATTTCGCCATACCAAATCTTGAGTATTGATCCAGGCGCCAAAGCGATCCAACGTGGCAAGAGCTATTGGTGCAAGCTGCAGTTTTATTAGGTTAACATCGACGCGGTCATGCTTAATGGAAAGCCTGATGAAATCGAAGTAATTGAGCATGAGGCCGACCGAGCTACGCAGTGCCGTGTCATCGTTAACGCGCGCAACCAAGGCCTGAGGAGTAAGGTTGGCCAATTCCTTGCCGAGTTGCCTGCTGAACTTTCTTGCCTCTAGGAAGTGAGGATCATCCCACTTCTCAATCAACCTAAATGTCTCTTCTTGCCGGTCTAAACTCTTCTGCTGATCGCGAATCGCGTCTGCCCTCAAGCGTTCTTCTTCAAGCCTGCGTAGCATTTCTTTGGACTGTTTAACGCTGAGGTAGGTGGAAAGGATCACACCTGATGCAGCCAGCATGGCCGCGCTTACTTCAACCACTTTCGCCAGCCGGTTTGCTTCAGAAGTACCTAACCATACCGCACCAATACCGCATAAAATCGTGACGAGAATGCCAGCTGCAAGCCAAGTAAGCGTCTGATCATTAGCCCGGGAGGGCTGCGTGTGGCTCATCCAAATGCTCCAACAAATTGTAAGAAAGGCCATCATTTTGGCATCTCCAGAGCATTGTTGTCGCGCCATTAACGCTATAGATTTAGATCCGAGTAACTGTCGGGCTCGCTGGATTTTCTAAAGACGCGAGCCCGGTTGGAAGCGCTGGAGTGGCTGCAGTCGCATTTGGAATTCACTTGTTGATGTTCACTTACGAAGGCCGGAAACCCGACCCTATGTATGAAAGGCGCGCCTCGGACTGGACTATTCCTAAGCGTGAAGAGATCGGCCGTTCGACAGAGCAGCAATGATCATGTGCTCACATCATTCTGCGCTCGATTCATCGCGTGCCAATGGTAAAGCCGCACTAGGGATTAAGAATGGGGGATCGTACCTTCGGGCCTAAGGCCCGGCTCATCAATCGCCAAGCATTTCCTTCACGATGGCAGCCACATTTCTCGCATCGTCTATCCCGCGGTGGTAAGTACCCTGCCAAGCCAAACCCATGGCCTCTACAGTTTGCTTAAGTCCTTTCGACTGATTGTCATATAGCCCTTTATGCCATTTCCGCGCATTGAAATGCGGCAGACCGGCGAGCAGGGAAGGGCACGCAGCTAATGCAGCATCGCGCTCTAGCTGCCGTGCATCGTAGTCACCCCAAGACGCCCAGGAAGCATCTGGATATCGGGCAATGAATGCTCCCAGCTCCTGGCCAACCTCAACATAGGTTCGTGCGTTGTCCACGTCCGCTTGTTGAATGGATGTCAGCTTTTTGCAGAAGTCGGTGAGGATGGGATTGACCTGCGGTTGAACGAAACGCTGGAATTCATCGACGACTTCAAGCGTTTCCAGCTCGATCACCACCAAACCGATTTCGATCGTTTCCATCTGATCAGGAACGACTGCAAGCGGTCTTGGTGACTCACCAACGTCATCACAGGTTGCCTCAAGGTCTACGCAATAGAGGTAGCGGTATGGCGCGAGGAGGTTTTGAATGGCTTGGAGATGAAGGAGTTTTGCTTCAATGCTCATGGCATGGATGTCCTAGCTTTGATCTGTCCAAGGTACATCCACTTGTGCACACAGCCGCATTCTAACGGGGATGAAAGGGGGGCTTCTGTTCCGTCTCGAGGCTATAACGTTGGCGTGTAGAGTGAAAGCAGGACGTTACCACCCCATAGAAAGCAACCGTCTCGCCGCATTGATAGCTGTCTTTGAAAGCGGCCCTTTCCCTGTTTGAAAACGATGTCGCCACTGCAGCGGAATGGATAAGTATTGCCGTTGGTGAGCTTGTTTCGAGGCGTCCTCTGGATATGGTTAGGACACGTCGGTGGAAACGAAGGCCGTCTATGATTGATTGGCAGACTGGAGCGGGGCGGTATTATGTGGAGTCCACAGTCTGTAGTAGTCAACTGATCTAGAACAGGACGCTACGTTTTCCTCGGGCTGAACTGGCGCCGAGCGAGGGTCTGCGGGGAAATATGTGTATCGCTTGAAAATTAATTCGTGTTTGTCGCTAAAGGTTTAAGCAAATCGATCCGATCATATATGCAGTAACGCTATTTGGTAGGTGCAATATGAATACTGAGCTGTTGGCTGCAAACAAAGTTGTTTTTAAGGCCGAGCGCTCGATTAGCTTGCACGGATATTCTGATAGTGCACCGTACTTGGCCTCTGTTGAAATTCCGGATGGCAATGTGTCGCTCGTCCTTGATCATTCGGAGTATCGTTTCACCGCTCAGCAATGCGCTGAGGTGACTAAAAATCTTGTGAAGATGTTGTTGAAATACGCGGATCTTGGAATGTTTCAAGTCGGCGCGGAATGTGTTGCGCGATTAGAGGCTCTAGCCGCCTGGATCCGATTGTTTCAAGCGCAATCGCTCTCTGCTGAGCGTGATTCATTGCAGACCTTTGAGTCAGACAGCAGAGGTTCTGAGTTTTGCGCTTCCGGTTCATTTAGGCAACCAGAACTGCACCATGGGGAAGCGGTTTATTACAAGCTTGTGATTTGCTTAGATGATGACCTTAATCTTCCATGCTTAGGTATTGACGATAGAGCTTTTGCGTTCAATTTTGAGCAAGCGTTCTGAATAGCGGAGCATCTTTGGATCGCAGGGTATTTGGTGGCTCAGACCGTGCAACCGATTTACACCGCGACTCCAGAGCCGTGGATAAATGACCTAGGTCAACTTATGAGGGTGTAGCTACGAGCGCTATGTTTTGAGTGCGTGAATTGAACTGCCCTGATGATTTTGGAGCTCTCGAGCTGGCCCATAGAACTAAGAGAGTAGGTGTGATCAAGGAGAGTCGCACGTGCCAAGGCCGTCGTTATTTCGGGCCTCGAGGCCCGGCTCGACTTGAAGTACTGCCCGATGTCTGACCGCGCAGCTCAGCAACCTTGCTGATGCCTAATCGCGCATGTATTCCTCTTGGCTACTGCCACTGTGAAGCTAAAGTCTCCGTTGTGATGAGCCGGCAAACCGTCCCTGCGTACAAATTCTCCGTGGCACGTTTTACAGATTCGGATAATCATCAAGCTTAAGGCTAGGAGCGCCTCCGTCATCCGCCTCGCGCTTAGGCGTATTTATCACTCCAGCTTCGGCGTCTGCACGCATCTGCTCGAGCTCTTTGTGAAAAGCCTTGTCCTGAACCGTGGGTTTGCTGGTGTACGGTTTGCGCTCTGGTTCAGGCTTGGCTGCATAAGTCGTTAACGCGTCAGGGTCGTGCTGCAGCCTTTCTTGGACTTGCGATTCCAGCATCGCACGGAGGGCGTCTTTATCGGGACGGTTAAGCAATTTGTTAATCCTATTCGGAAGCCAAGCACTAACTATTCGATTGGTACATTGAGCAGTCGGTGAGGGCAGGCTTTTCTATTTGAGGGTTGCATCGCAGATTGGCAGTTACCCGAATTGCAGGTTAAAAATCCTGGTAAGCCTACCAAGCCTTAGCGGCCACCGCCTGTGATGAAAATGATGCCATAGCTACAGTCTTGAATGCAGTTTTCGAGATAACTGAAGTGACCAAACCCGTACCTGCCTTTTTTTGCATGGAGGCTCAGAGGGCAGCGAGCAATCGTTCGAGCTGTTCTCGCTCCCAGGTGCTCAACAGCTCGACAGGGTCAACTCCATCGCGCTCCCAGAGCTCAAGCGCCCCGATTCGGCCATCAGGCGACTTGCAGTACTCGCAGTAATCCAGGGTGTCACAATCATTGAAGAGTATGAGCTGCCAGCCATCAATTTCCACGGGCATGAGGCCGTGATAAATCTCGCTCCAGGACTGTGTGGAGCTTCGCATCATGATGCGCTTGCTGAGCGCGACGTCCGACAGCACTTGGCTAACCTCGCTTGCGGGGAGAGAGGAGGCTGTGTTCAAAATGATCTGAGCTCGAGTCATCGCTTGCCCATAACTATGCTGCGGTAAGTAACGTCAATGGAGAGATCGCACCTTCGGGCCTTAAGGCCCGGCTCATCAATTAGCCAAGCATTTCCTTCACGATGGAAGCCACATTTCTCGCATCGTCTATCCCTCGATGATAGGTACCCTGCCAAACCAAACCCAACGACTCTACTGTTTGCTTTAATGATTTTGGTCGATTGTCATATAAGCCAGCATGCCATTTCCTGGCATTGAAATGGGGCAAGCCTTCGAGCAGAGAAGGGCACGCAGCAAATTCTGCGTCCCGTTCAAGCTGCCTTGCATCATAGTCACCCCACGACGCCCAAGCAGCGTTTGGATATTGCGCAATTAACGCTCCTAGCTCCTGGCCAACCTCCGCATAGGTACCAGCACTGTCCACGTCCGCTTGTTGAATGGATGTCAGCGTTCTGCAGAAGTCGGTGAGTACCGGATTGATCTGCGGTCGAACGAAACGCTGGAACTCATCGACGATCTCAAGCGTTTCAAGGTCGATCACCACCAGACCAATCTCAATCGTTTCCATATGATCAGGAGCGACAGCGACTGGCCTCGGTGATTCCGACTCGCCAACCTCATCACAGGTTGCCTCAAGGTCTACGCAATAGAGGTAGCGATATGGCGCAATGAGGTTTTGGATTGCTTGGAGGTGAAGAAGCTTTGCTTCGATACTCATGGCATAGAAGACCTTGCTTGGAGCCTGTTGAGATTAATCGCTCCATCTATGTCGACTGAATCACTCACTGACCACGACGAATCGCCTAGAGCACGGGTCACGACATACCCCCAACCATTAGGGACGTGATTATTGATCTCGTACCTGCGCCACTCGATCATCGCTTGGGCATCAACCTGGAGTGGCTGGCGCTGGATGAGCCAAGCTACCGCATTGAGAAATTGTCCGTGCGAAAAGACTAGGATGTCTTGCGCCGGGTGCGTGGCGAGGTGATCTAGGAACGATCGTGCGCGGCCAACAAACTCCAGAAACGACTCAGCACCTTCTCCATCAAAGTAGGACGGATCCGCGTCCGTCCAATACTGTTCGACCCATGCCTTCCGTTGCCCTACGGTGGTATTCACGCACCTAGTCGGATCTAGGTAGGTGAATTACTCGATGGGCCATGTCTCAAATGGAGCATCAGGGAATACGGAGACAGTCGCATCCGCGGTCGCTCGAGCCCGAGAGAAAGGGGACACAACTATTAACTCAGGTGCACGGCCAACGGATCTCGCCACTCGTTTAGCTTGTTCGATGCCTTTTTGGGTAAGCGGGATACTTGCGTGATCAAGGGTAGGTGCACCAGCATTGGCCGCGCTTTCTCCATGACGCACTAGCCTGACATTCTTCATTGACTTACCTGTCGTTTCCCCGGCGCAAGACACCAGTAGCGTTGCTAGGGGCATGGCTGGATTAGGGTAGGGGTGATGGGGGGGCATGTAGACTTCTAGAACCTCGACTCAGTGAACTCCATTATCGCTCGCATCCAAAGCGAACTGGGAACAGAGCAGGTAAGGGAGCTGCTCGAAGTACGATATCGCGCCCTTTTCCGTGGAGGAGAGACGCGTCGCAGTCGCTGGGCGGTGAGTGGAGCGTCGTTCCTTCGGGCCTTGTGCCCGCCTATGACTATTGAACCAACTGGCCTGCTAAGTTCCGATCTTGATACACGCAAATTATTAAGAATTATGGCCGGGCAATAATTATGGCTTGCCAATAATTTAAATAATTCACAGACGTTTGCCCAGCGTGTCTCACCTCGCGCCGCTATCCGAGGGGCTGCGTGTGTAGTCAGGCGCTTACCTTTTCCTGCTTGTTCAGAATCCCTAGCTTCGGCATCACAGCATTGAGGAGAGTGAGCAGTCGTCGTCTGTCCATCCCATCAAGACACTCGGCGATCTCGACGTTTCAGTGGCTGGACTCACTCAAGGCCAACCTTACGACCATGTCCGCAGCGGCCCTGTAGTGATCAGCCATATAGATGTGCTTACCACCTAATGTCCAGCCTCGCTTAGCGATTTGTTCGGTCACATCTAGGACTCCTGCATCGCTAAAAAAGGCAGTGGTATTCGGGTATCCGAATGATCGTCATGAACGGTTATGTGGAATGTAAGCCCCGTCGTGATCTGCTAAAGGATCTCGACATCGCTACCGCAATCGTCAAAGGGCAGGCTCAGTAGCCACCTACCTGTAAGCGTCCAACCAGTCGTCTGCCATGGGGTGATACACCCGCAACAGGTTGACGACTGGATCGGCGATTGCAGCGGGTCACGGCAAATGATCGAACGTCATTGGCCGGGGCGCGACAGTAAGATCGGCTGGATGACTTCGCGTGTAATCAGCTCAAGACCCGGGCCACCAAAGAACAGCCCCGAAACCTTCTGAGAGTCCAATACACCATCGACGTGTGCCTTATGCAATTGCAGGGCAACCAGATTCATAGTGAGCTGGAGAACCTGCCACGCGATGGGCGTCAATCCATTGTGCTGACTCTCGTCCTTCTCAATCAGAGAGCGCAGAACCTGTGGCGCTGGTTCAAAATCTGCAAACTTTGGTGCCAAGTCTTCGACCCCCTCTCGAAGCAAGTTGAGCAGCGACTGCCCGTTCTCCTGCGTGATGGCCATAAACCGCTCAAACTCTTCAAAAGGCGGTAAGGGTTGGGATGGTACTTGGGAAAGAATGTCGGCGACGATGCTGTCAGTGTGGCGAGCATGCAGTTTTTGCTGAAACCGCCCAACAGCCTTCGACGCAGCACCAGAGTGAATCATGTCATAGAAGGAAACCCCAGTTTTGCCGATTTCAGTGTTGAAGGTGTTGAGCGGCACCTCGGTGACTGAGTCCCCAGCCCGATCAGCGAGGGGGTTGATGAACGTGCACACTGTCTTCTTTTCGCCTGCATACTCAACTGGCCCCAAGTCCACGCCGAAGCCCAGGCACGAGAAAAAGGAGACATAGGCATAAGCCCGAGACGTCACGTCACACACACCCACCGCCAACGTGTGGCCGAAGTCATAGGGGTTGTCACCCACGACTGCGTTGGTCTCCCGACCATCCCACCAGACCAGTTCCTGCTCCCAGTTCGCCTTGTCATCTTGGAGGTCACGTTGGAGCATATCCTTGAAGGTCTTAAGCCCATCCTGTCGAGCAGCGTCAGGGAATGAGTGCGCAAAGAACGTCAGCGCAAGGTAACCAACTGCTTGTAAGAAGTCACACCCGCCAAATCTCAGCTGGATACGTTTGCCTTCAGTTCGATAGTGCGTTTGCGGTGCCCCCGTTTGCCTCAGATCAATCTTGATCTGATCTGTCTGATTGGCTTCAACCCATCGCTGGGCTACTTCAAGGCTGGGCACCGCAAGCTTCACCTCGGTGCTCGCCCCGACGTTTGCAATATCGAGCGGCGGAGGCATATCAATATCGATATTCGAACCCTCCATGCGATAGCGCGTTTCCCCGTCCATAAAGAAGTAGGGCTTGGCCTTATCCTTGCGATCTGGCCTGACCTCTAGTGCACCGTTCATCATCGCCAGCTGAGGTTCCAAACGTGCTACCAGTTTACCGAAGCCGGTGTTGTGATCATGGCAATAGATGCCGCGATTCGTTCGACGTCCACCCAGAGCGGCGGGAAAGATGTCCTCATTGGACTTCGCAGGTTCACCGCAGATGATGCATGCCCGATTCGTAGCCATTGTCTCTCCTTACCGGCCCTAGCCGGGGCGCTTACGCCCGCTGCGTACTGCCATAATGATCATGAAGCCAGCCAGTATAGGGGGTAGCCGTGGCAGAAGTATGACGCTGAGGAGCAAAGCAGCATGTGTCGCCGGTTATGATGGCTATCTGCCCTTCGTTAGAAGTTTTGCGTCACAAATATGATGGTAATCTCTGGGTTTCACCGCAGAAGCGTGATCAGCATTTCTGGCACGCACACGGACAGCAGGGAGCCATCAGCTAGTGGATTCACGACCAACCGACCCTCATTCTGAAACGCCACAGATTGACATCTCACCTCGCGGCGATACTTCCACACTCCCGAATGCTAAACAGCCCACCAAGGGTGGAATTTTCAATCTTATTGCCAATACCGTCCTGGATGCCGTCAAGTTTCAACAATTCTCTGCCTGGAAAGCAGGCCGTGCAGTTGGTGCTGAAGACGGTTTCAAACTGGGTCAAACGCGGGGGCTGGAACTAGGACGCGCGGAGGGTCGAAAGGTCGGGCATCTGGAGGGCAAAAGTGAAGGCTTTGAGGAGGGGTTCTCTCAGGGGCACGTATTGGGGTTGGACGAAGGGAAGTTGATCGTTGAACTGCGGCCCGGCGCTGTTCCATGTCCCGCTCCACCAGGCATCAAGGAGCCTGCACTATTCAAGGACTGGACGTTCGCAATCACTCCGGAGATGGCTGCTGAAATCCGAGAGGATGTGAAAAACTATCTTCCTGACCAACCTCCGTCAGAAGATCAGTGGAAGATGATCCTGTCGACGACTCCAACCACTTGCGTTGTCGCCGGCGCTGGCAGTGGCAAGTCGACCACCATGGTGCTGCGTCTGATCGTTCTCTATCACTATCTCAAGATCGATCTGTCGGGGCTGACGGTTGTCACCTTTACAAAAGAGTCGAAGCTGGATTTTGCGAAGAAAGTCCGCGAGGTGTTTGACCTCTGGGGTTACGACGTCAGTGAGAAGAAATCCCTTGAGATAGTCCGCACCTTTCACTCACGGATTCTGTCGTTTGCAAAAAGCATCGATGGGCTGAGCGACGTCAAGGCGTTCGAGTTCCTGGACAACAAGCCGGAGGAGGAAGAGCGTGGCGGGTCGATGCTGCAGGTCAAACTGGGGGAGACGCAGCTCGATCTAATGAACGCGGTTTACCAAGATCTCTTTGAAAACAACCAACCCTTTCGCGCACTGATTGGGGAGCTGTATCAGCGCTCACTGCTGCTCGATAAAATGGAGAAAGACCATCCGGATGTACTGCATCGTCAGGATAAGGCTTGGCAAATGGCGAATATCGACGGTGCCTTGTGCTCTCAGCTCGAAGGGCTTTGGGAGGCCGCTGGCCATTGGCCGATTGACGGGATAGAGCCGACTCAGAAGACCCTGCGGATACTTGGGAAAAACTTTCAAGTCAACGGCTACATTCCCGAGTTCGATACCTTCGTCATGCTAGGAATCGATGACACCGAACCAGATGACCTTAAGCTCGATCACCAATATGGTTGGTTCATGCGCAAGCATGTGCGGGACAAGCGGACGCTTTTTCAGGCCTTTTGCAGTCCACGAGTCGTGTACTTGAGCAGCTACGTCGATGCCACGCAGTCGATTGAGGCCCTCAAGGGGCGTATCAACGGATGTCCGAAATTTCGGTACAAGGTCAGGGGTGAGATCAGCTCCAGCTATATCTTAGAGGCCTTTTTCTCTACCGCTTCCTTCATCGAAAACCTGGGGTTAGACGCCATCGAGGCGGTAAAAAATATGACCCTTTACAAGGGTGATCCCGACACCCTATTTTTCTATGCCATGAGTATTTACTGGGCTGCTTTCAACGAACGGCTGCTAGGGATGAGCCCACCGGTCATGACCTTTAACAGCATGTTCGCGATGTTCAGCGAGCGTGGTCAGCAGAATTTTCGGGCAGTGCCAGACAGCGTACTTCGTCCGATGACAACACTGCTCATTGACGAATTCCAGGACGTTGGAGCGAACACGATCTCCTGGGTACGGGCGACATTTAGCGAGATCGAACGACGGGGGCTGGCGGCTCAGACGCTCGGCGCGCGGGCCTATGCTTCAGTGATGGCCGTGGGTGACGATTGGCAAAGCATCTATGGATGGCGCGGCAGCTCTCCGCGTTTTCTTATGGAGTTCGGCAAGGAATTCAAATCGCCGAAGCTGACGCAGGTGTTCATGCAAGAGAATCACCGATCACATCAGATGGTGGTCGACGCAGCTGAAGCAATCGTCAACCAGACACCTGGCTTCGAGAACAAGCATGGTGTCGCGGTCAATAAGCGTGTGATTGGCAATCAGGTACCAGTAGAGGTTCGAGAGCTTGACTGGGAACACCTAGTCCAGATGGTTGAGCACCATTACGACGCCGGACGTTCAATCCTTGTGCTTTACCGTAAACGCGACACCAAGAAAGATGCAAGGGCGAAGTTGGGCGAGGTCATTGAGCGAGCCCGGCAAGACAAGCGCAGCAAGGCAATAAAGTTTTTGACCTACCACTCCTCCAAAGGCCTGCAAGCTGATGCGGTCTTTTTGTTGGGTGATTGTGAGGTCACGACCTCTTCGCCTTCGAGAAATGATTTTTATGCACAGGCGGGCATGGCGAATCCGGGCGAGCCGTGCGGTTATGACCTAGCACAGCAGCAGGAGGCGCTGCGAACGGCCTACGTGGCGATCACCCGGGCCGTAACCTACTGCTATTGGTATGTTTCCTGGGACGAAAAGGTGCCTGCGTCGGAGAAGGCAAGCCGTTACATCAAGAGAGATCAAAGCCATTGGAACGTCGTGACCCCGCGACCTGCGCCGGCCTCGGATGGCATCAAACGTAAAGCCAGGAAAGGGCGATAATCAGGGCTCACCTGTCTCTGATCTGAGCATCTCAGGGTGGCATTGAGGAATGTCAAAAAGCGCAGCGGCCAGTGTTTAGGACGTCTGCGCGATATCCTCTTCCAGTTCACGCACAGCCTTGCTGGCTTTGATTTCAAATCGACGCTCCACCTCTGTGTCGCTCAGCTTAAGCGCATCATCGCCGAGCCACATGGCAAGTTTCTCGCGCTTCTGGCTGATCGTGAGAGCATCGAGGTTCGGTATGTAGCCGTTATTGGCTTTCATGCCCCGCTGCAGCTCGTAGAATGTCTTGATCAAAGACTTCGGATGGATCTCACCGCTTGGGCAAAAGCGACCTGTGAGCTTCCTGACCGTGTGATTAATGGCACGCAACTGGGAAGTCGTGGTGATCTGGCAGAAATAGGCAGCCCAGCCGAGGCGCTTACCTTTGAATATGCAGCCAGTAATCCTCAGGTTTAGCTTCCACTGGCAGTATGCCAGGGCGCGCTCCTTATCAGCAGGACGTCGGGCTGTCGCGAGTTTGTGCCGGTATGCCGTGAAGATTTTGGCGATCGATGACTCGAATCTAAGAATGCTCTCGTGCCGAATGAGCACTTGGCCGCCCTCGATCTGGTACCCCAGAAAACTGAAGGGGTCGGTTAAGCTCTCCACTTTGGACTTCGATCCCGGTTCGAAGTCATGCGGGTTGAGCTTCAAGGCCTTCAATTCCGCGATGAGCTCATTAGCCGTAGAGCGCGCCACTCCCGCCGGCCCCAAGATCAGAATGTCGTCAACGTAACGCTTGTACCAAATCCCCGTCCGAGACTCGAAAAGGGTATCAATGCCTTGAAGCGCAATCTCCGCGAGCACATTTGAAATTGCGAGGCCTTGCGGAACGCCGACTGTGGGGCGATCGGCTCCTTTACTTCCCCTGGATTCAGGCACCGTGGGCGTTGTGAGCGCGTCGGTAATCAGCTGTCTGAACTCGGGTTTCTGAATTTTTTTTCGCGTTGCAGCGGCGACTAATTCGTGAGGAATGGATGGGTAAAAGCTTTTAAGATCAATTTTGGCGTATTCGGCATATACGCCGGAATTGAGCGCTGTTTTCAAGGAATCGATGACGGTCTGGGGCAGGGTGAGTTTCGCCATGGGGAAAACGTCAGATAAGCAATTGCACAACGCACGTAGGACGATTCTGTCTCTGGCGGTTGGAATGGATATTTGCCGAGGCGGCGACGAGGCCCCCTTGAGAATCAATTTTTCCTTGTAGGCAGTGAAGCGATATTCACCCTGGTGAACCTTCTCAATGATGTGATCAAGCTCCGCGCTTAACTGTTTATCGAGGTTAGCCGGACGCATGCGGTCGAGGCCGATGGCCCCGGAATTTTTGATTTTATCGGTGTAGATTTCCTGGAGACGCTTTCGGGTAAATACCTTTTTAAAGCTTTTCGCCGCGCTCATGGCTTGTTCCAGAAAGAGTAGAGGCCTGCCAGTACCGGAAGTGCATAGAGCAAAGCAGTAATTAGTAATCGCATCGTCAGCCAAAATACGGCTGAAAAGTATTCAAAGCCTGTGGGCATTCGAGTGGTGAGGCCGCTGGCAAAAACGCGTGCGATCCGATCATCGATTTCCCGATGATTTTCCGATTCAGCTAGCAGTTCGTCATATCTGGTGACCTGTGCCGGCGTTGGCGCAGGGGATGTGGTGGTCGCTGAGCCATCAGGCAGTCCCCGATGTAGCTTCTGCAGCTCTAGATAGTTGGTGCGCATTAGCATTGCTCGGCCACGAAAGTCGCGGTTCGCAACCGCAAGCGAAATGCCGAGCAGAGCAACCGAAAGGATCGTCGCCATGACATCTGTGTCTGGGCCAAGGATCGTGCTGTGTCTGATTGTCAGCACACCCAGCGCAGTGCTGAGGATCGCGTACCATACCAGCAAGAGTTGCGAGTGAAAGTCCAGCCACTCCAGACGCTTATGGGCCTGAATGCGTGCCTTGTAAGTGAACCAGACGCTGTCCTTATTCACGCATATCTCTCCATAGAAAAGGGTGAAGAGGTGGGGGGATTTGAGTACCGTTGAACATCCCGTAGGGATCAGTGGGCCGAAACCCAACAGCCGAAGCTGTTAATTATCAGAACCGCCCTCGCTCGCACGAGAGGAAATACCCACCCCTTCGTGAATAATTCTACAGTGCCACCATGGAGTGTGGAAGCCATTCAATTGCTCGATCGTATGGCGCCAAAAAGGCTTGCGTGATGAAACATGCCTGCATAAAGCCGATGTCCCAAAATGCGCGGCAGTGACGGTGGTTAGCCGAACCGACCGCACATATCAGCACCCAAGGGGCTACCAGGGGCATTGGGAGTACTCTTTATGCTGGTCAGCCTGGCATCCCCAGCGGCAACAGCCGGCAGTTCTCCCAGGCCTTCCGTGCAGGTTAGAAAGGCGAGGGGGCTCCGTCGAGCAGCAGCGAGAGATCAGCTATTTTTGCCCCCAACGTCGCTTTAAGCGTTGCTCTCAGCTTCTTGTCCACCTCTTTATGGAGTCGGATTTTTTCTATGGCCAATGCGATTATAAATTCCATTGCCGCCTCGCCACGCTCATACGAGTAGCCCTTCGCCACGCGCAGAATGATGTCCGCCATCGCCGCGCTGTAGATCTCGTGAGCGCTGTAATCCAACTCCGTGGGAAGTGCCGCCCTGAGAAACGCCGACTGGATGATTCCGTCGTCATACCTGGAGAACACATCCGGCGACAGCAGCACCTGCTGTAACTCACCAGATTCCAGTCGTTTCGCGTCCTTGATTTTTGCCCCTTCCCGGGCGTTCTGCAAAATCCAAAGGATGGTCAAGAAGATGTCTACAGTCGAAGCCTTTTTGACATCCTCCTTCCCGTTCACGAACGCGAAGCCATCAGTAAGCTTCATCTCTTTGTTCGTGAAACTGCTTGGCCAGAATGCCTGGGACGACAGGCCCGATGCTTCCTCGGCAGCCAACTGATCAGCGCGGTTTTTGATCAGCAGCAAGCCCTCATCACCAAAGGCGACCAGCTTGTTGAGTATGTCTTTTTCTTTGGCCCAGTGATTACTGCACACAGCGCTGCCGGCGGGAATCTCCATGAAGGCCTTGAACACGTACCGGCGCTCACCTTTCGGTGGTTGCGTCAGATTGGAGCTCAGGTCTTTCATCAGCTCGTAGGTTCGACCGAAGAGGGCTCCGACGATGTAGAGGCGAGTTCCTGATTTCTGGGCGCTCCGCAGCCGCCTACTGACTCTCTGCAGAATGGTTCCACGCTCTGCTGCAGCTGCAACCACAATAACTGAGCCATGAAGCTCTTCGTCTTGGTTGAAGTCTTCTTCGCTGACCTTGGTGCAGGTCAGGCCTCTTTCAGTCAGATATTCCAAGGCTTCCGTCGCAAGTTTTTCACTAGCTGGGTCTTTGTCATGGATGATCAGCTTGGTTGACGCGGGCGACTCCTGGTCGAGGCACTTTTTGAACCAGGTTTTAAAGCCGTCAGTCTCGACCAATTTTTCCTTGTCTACGTGTACTGTGCGCCGTCTTTCTCCTCCTTGGATGGGCGTTACACATCTGAAAAGCCCCTTGCCTATGAAGGAGTCAAACTTCACCTGAAGGTCATCCGGTAGATGATCCATGCTGATGTTTAACAGCCTTGTCTCAGTGTGTTCTGCGATAAAGCGCTCACCGTGAATCCGGATGGTCTGTCGTGCTTCCGAGGTTTCGGACTCAGCGAGCATTTCGAAATCCTGAGGACGTTCCAGAGTATGGACAATAGTGCAGTTTTCAGACTTCTTGGAGAACGACAAAACCGTAGCGACTCGGGATGGGGGAGCGCTGTTGACTCGAATCCACTGGTCGGCCAACCCACACGTAGATGAGGCTGAGATCAGGCAAAGGGCAGCACTGGCGCCAGGCAAACGCCCATCCTTCAGCCCCTCGTGGGAATGGAAGGATCTGATGGTCTGGATAGTAGGTTTTCCAAACCGGGCCTGATACAGCTGCATTGAAAGGGCTATGGGCAAGAAAGCCATTGTGTCGAGGTAGATCGTGTCGGGCTCACCCAACGTGCTTGTAGCAGCTTGTTTGAGCATCTTCAGCGAAGCAAATGCAAGAAAGTGGGCGTGCAGGGTCTCGGAGAGAAGATTTTCAGCCCGAATGAAATAATTTGCGGAGCGGGACGAGGGCTTTGAAAACAGAAAGCCAGCCGGGGCTTTGGTCAACACTGAGGTGCACTTAACCAGTTTCTCCATGCCGGCCTTGACGATTTTCGCGGTGCCGTTCTGCAGCAGTTTGGAAATGTTCTTGGGGGCACCAGAAATATTCTGGTACTTGATGATGCTGCCATGGCCATCGTGATAGGCAAATCCATAGCTCAGTGAAGATTTCGCATCGCGACGCTGCAGGGCGCTGGATAATGGAGATGCTTTATCTTGGCACTGTTTCTGAATCTGCTCCTCAAAGCACTGCGGTATGAGGAAGACTAGGTGATCTGGCAGGATGTAGCCGGGTAGGCGCTTTTGCAGTGCATCCGTCACCTGGATATCCGTGATGGCTTCAGGGCCGGTGAAGAACACCACAGCCTGTGCGGGCTCTGCATCAGGTGAAATTGCGAGAGATACTTCGAAATCGTAAAGATCAGGCATGTCAGTTCACCGGGATGCAGATGGTGAAGACAGTCCCTTCAGCGGCTTCGAGCTCACCACCGCCACTCCATTTTTTGGGGTGGTAGGCCACCTCGCCTTCGTGCCCTTGAAACGCCTGTGAGAGGCTAAGTCTGCCTGTGCGTAAGCGAACGTAGGCTTGAAGCTTGTTAAAAGCCTGAACGGCGTTGTGCAGGCCCATACCGGATTCCTTCGACGGCTTGGTCGTGACGTGTTTTTTAAAGCAGTCGAGGGTGGCCTGAAGTTCCTCATCAAGTGTTAGCTTGTCCAACGACTCAAGCGGTGCCCCTTCTCTCATTGAAAGCCAGCGTCGTGCGAGGCCAGGGCCGCTGTCGATGATTGATAGTTCAAGGAAGTCGAGCGCTTCGACGTCTTTGATCATGTGCTTGATGACGAAGCGCGCAAATTCGGGTTCAGTGTGGGAGTAGTTCTTGATCTCCGTTTTGCTGATGCGACTTGCTTTGACAGTCATGCCACGCAAGCCCTTTTTGTATTTGTCTCCCATCAAATCGCATGACGCATGTTCGTCAGCGTTCGATATCAGCTCTTCAAGGACAGTGCCCAAGGCGCTAAGGCCGCTGCGCATCAACGCATTGCGCTCATGCCTGGTGTGCATGACTGATGACAGGTCTTCGATCAAGGTGGAGAAGGTTGGCCACTTATGGACTTCAGGTTCTCGTTCCCCGTAGTAGAAGGGCTTGATGTACTCCATCTGCGCGTGGTTGATGCTGAAGAGATTGATCACCCTGGGGCGAGCCCCTTTGCCTCCTGATGTGTGTTTCAGATCACTTTCGAACATTGCTTCAATCATTGGTCGAATCACAGTCAATGCTGCGCGCCGGTCAATCGGATCGTGATTTTCCGATTCAATGTCTGAACTCATGACCAGCGCGGCTAAACCTGCCGCCGTTTTGGCAAGTTGCGAAACGTGTTCGAGAGCGTTTTCAGTGTCTGCGTACAGGTGCAACGTGCTTTTGTTCTGGGCTTTTGCCCAGGTGATCACGAGCTGCGCGAGAGATGCGTCGACCCCCAGAAGTCCTCCATGGCTCATGGACACGGGCAACCGCATCTCCGAATGGGTGTAACACAGAGGGTAGAGCTCCTCTATGTCATACGTATTCATGCTTCGAGTGATTTTCATCACCACCTCTGACATTCCATCGATTGGGTGCTGAGCCACGCTAGAAGCAAGGAGCACGGGGAGCTGTCACCAGCCGAAATTTCCATGCACATACACGAGCAGGGAATAAACGTATCGGGAGGGCAGGGACAGCAACTTTACGTAACCATGCCGCTGCTTGGAAGGTGGCAGGTGCAGAAATGCCGGTATTCGTGCGGTGCTCCAAAGCAGTCACGATGAATGACGATCCTTGGCACTTAAATGACCAGACGATCAGGCCGGTGCTGGCGAGCTTGCGCATCGAGTGACATTGCCACCTGGTATACGGAGGCAGGGAGTACAGGAGGAGCTATGCCTTAGAACAGAAGGCCATAGTGCTTCGGTTATGATTGCAGTGTTTCAATCGAGGCCAGGGGCATTGCGGCTAAGGTATGACTACAAGAGAGCACAAAGGGAACACAGGCGAGCTGCATGCAGCAGCTCCTTGTGGCCCACCTTATCGTGAGCAAGCAGGTCAGCTACCCCGATTGAAGGGGAGCACCACACCACTGTCACCCGATTTGATGGCTGAATCGCCGCTGACCATGGACTTCAGCTTCGCCAGATGGAAGACCGAAGCTTTACCGGACAAATACCGCTCCGGTAAGCCCGCCAGCTTTTCCACATCGTTTGCAGCCAAACCGATATAGTTAGATACCGACTCAATCGGCATAACTCCGGTAGACGACAACAACTCGATCGTACGCTTGAGAAGCCGAGGTTGCTCTGGAGTGCGCGCATCATCTCCTGGCTCGGATTTAGCTCCCCACCTGGCCGACCTGCGCTTGAACAAAACAAGCTTTTCATCAGCATCGATGATCTTGAGCGCTTCGAGGCGCATGATCATTGCCGCAACGGAGACGCCCCAGCGCTGCTTGAGCAACAGTAGGCTGTCCAGTGTGACCGGAGTCCTCACATCGGCTGCAAACGTTTCTGCGGGCAGTAGGAAAGCGCCGGCGAACCGATGAGCCTGTGACTCCATCAGCTTGTAGCGCTCGGGATCGGTTGAACGGTCAATGCCTTTGTGAAGAATGAGGTGGCCGAGCTCGTGCGCCAGGTCAAATCGACTGCGAAAGCCATTACCTTTGTCGGCTGACAGAAGTATCAGTGGCCGCTGAAGTTCGTAGCTCCATGCAGAAAGGCCTTCGATCGGCGCGATACCCGTTTCCTCCCGTACTACGATAACGCCGGCACCCTCCACAGCCATTGCTAAATCAGGAATTGCACGACGGCCAAGACTCCAGAAGTCTCTGCATTCACTGGCAGCTTCCTCGATGTCGGAATTGGCAATTTGCTGAGGATCGGTGAACGACCTGACTGGAAGATTTACGTCCGGAAAGTCCACGAATTCGTTCATCGCCAAGACAATGTCCTGCGTCCATTCTAGCCGGGCTTCCAGCATAGCCCTCGCGGAGACGTGTGCAGACGCATTGCTTCGAAAAAGAGGCAACGACCCCTTCTTAGGAAGAGGGCGGGTAAACCATTCAGGGCAAACATTGATGACCTTGGAGAGGCTGGCTAGCGCCTCCGCTTCGGGTGCCTGCTGCCCAGACTTCCACTTGCTGATCGTGGCCGGTGATACGCCGACCATGGCAGCGAGCTGTACTTGCGAAAGCGCGCGGGCAGCCAATGCTTGAATCAATCGACCTGGCTGGAAATCTGTAATGCCCCGGCTCATGTTTCTTCCTGTCCTCCGAGCTCGATGAAGCCCGCTTTGAGTTTTACTGTTGCGTTGTCGGCCTGTTTCGGAGCCGCTTCATAGCGATCCAAGAACTGGCTCAAAGGTTCCCGAAACAGCCACCCATCCATTTTTGGATTGGGCACCGCAATATAGATCTGCAGCGGCTTTTCAGGATGGTGATGCAGTGAACCGCTAAAACGTGCGACGAAGAAGAACGCCCCCGAGGTCACATCTTGAGGCCCAAAAAGAGATGGCTGCACCAGTTGGCTCATAGCCTCATTTGCTTCCGCCAGCTCACGTCGGATGGTGCTACGCGTTGGGCGATTCCAGTTTGTCGTGCTCATGTTCAAGCGCGCAAATTTAAACATTCCTGCCACACCGACGATCACGCGGTTGCCTTGGGAGGAAATCAGCTCAGCGTCTGATGCCTCCAGCAGATCGCTGAACCGCTCGTTCATCTGGATGTGCCGCATGTACCCCAGTGCAGTTTTTCGCTGTTTCTTACTGACCTCCTTCGTCAACCCGAAGGCTTGTAGCGCACCGGCGGCGAAGGCGTCTTCGACACCCATGACGAGGTCACGCGAGACGTTGACGATTAGCAAGTCGGCAATAGCTTCAGGGGATAGGGTCATTTAGTCGTGCTCTGGTTTCGGTTGTCGAGATTATATACCTGAAAAATTTCGTGTGGATAGGTTTTCGTGATGTTCTAATGCTGTTCGGCGCCTTATTATTGTTTTTGTGCCTACCGCTTGCATAAGGTCGTAGATGAGTCGTGCTTATTATTTAGCCTTGGCCGTCTGGGCATCACGAACCACACATTTCAGGACACGCGACTCATGCAAAAAAATCCAGAGGTTCGGGAGCCTCTATCGGTGACGGTTTGCAATCCCTACATCCCGGCGAACGAATATCGTCAGGGCGTGGTGGAAGCCTTGGAGTGCATCGGGCCATTTCTCACCCAGTCAGATTTTGAAGCCCTGGTGCTTAAAAAGCTCCGGCTTGAAGACCCTGAGCCTAGCGAAAAGCAGTACTTACAGGCGGCAGTTGAGCTGACGGTATGCACCCACTACGCGCGCTTTTTCCCAGAGGGATTTGTGTACGAAGACAGAGTGATGCCGCCGCGGGACGTGGATTGCTCCTTCACGAGTGAAGGTTACAAATTCAACGTTGAGGTGAAGTGCGCTGACTACAGCATGAAGCAACAGATTGATGAGAGCGGTGCATTCATCATGAGGGCCGTGGGGCGGATGGACGACTATGGCGACACGGCCGCCATGCTGCAGGAAGTCTTTGCGAGCGGTGGTAATCAGCTCCTGAAGGGCCTGCACATGGACAATAAGCTAAAAGACTATCTGATGGACGCCCATGGCAAGTTCCCGGATGCATCACGCGAGAGTGAATACAACGTGTTAGTCGTTGGCTGTGATGATCCGGTTGACATCATGCAGTGGGAAGGGTACCTCACCGGCGCTCAGGGGTTGTTTACAGATCGATCCTATGCACCAACTGATGAGTACTCCAATGTCGACATGGTCGTCCTGACAAACCTTTACCACCGTCATAAGGCAGCGGATAAAAAGGACAAACTGACTTCTCATTGGTGGTTCGGTGAGTCATTTTCACTGTTGTACGCAAATCCAAGCTCTACCAAACCTGAATCAATGGCGCTGGCATTCGCCAAAACCCTGCATTTCTACAACAACGACCTCGTGCAGTACCAGATGGAGGGTGATGCCCCCGAGCGCGCTTTGCAGAGTCTAGCGATCCCGCATTTCGTGGGTAAGGTGTTGTTGGCTAACGGGCGTTACCTGTTTCAACCGGGTAAGCCAAGAAAGCTAGAGCCAGATGAGGGAACGGTGCAAACTGAAACCTAACGGCCTAGCGATCTGGAATGGGGCTTGGTTGATGGCAAGCTCGCTTGCTTGCCATTAAGCGTCCCTTGGCTTGAGATTTTGTTGATGTCGGGCTGATCACCCCATCAAGGCCGAGGCGATTGCTGGATCTCAGAGGCCCGGAGCGCCATCTTGCACCCATTTGCAGACCCAGCTATACAGCTTGGTCAAAGACACACTGTTCTTCAGCAGTTGCAGACTCACTTTTCGTTCATCTTCAGACAGTCCGCTGAGCGCCAAGATGAAGGCTCTTCGATCCCAGGAAGCCGTACCGGATACCCTCTGCTTTGCTTCCTTCGACCACGCACGATTTCCTCTGGAGAGCTCAGCCGCAGTCGTGATGGCGATACCGCACCGCTGGACGTACTGCTTCAACGCTGGGGTATGTGCAGCAACATGCCGGGCAAGATACCAGCCGATCCAAACCCTTGCGCTTTGGCTTTCAAGATGGCCCTGAACGCATGCGTGGGATAGAGCGGGCGCCAACACCAGGTGATCATCGAGGGCAGGGAATCAAAATAGAGTGCTACGTCATTGATCACCGGAAGGTAGAACTCGAGGTCTTCAGAGAGCAGGGGAGCGATCGTACAGTCTTGGGCATTCTTCGCCCGTCTGATGATGGCTCGCATCACACCGAGGTCGATCACGCCTGAGTCTTTTGCGCGCGTCAAGGCTTCAGAGAGGCGCTCCCCAAGGCTGGTGTCATCGCTATCATCGCTGTCGTCATCGTCTTCGTGTTCTTCCTCTACTTCCTGATACTCTCCGTACTGATTGCCGGCCTCGATGCTGCGCATAAGATCGAGTTTCTCCAGTTGGTAGGCGTTCTGCAACTCCACATGGAGGAAAGTTGCTGAGTCCTGAATCTTGGTTTTCTCTGAGACCAAACCAAGCCGGTGCTGTTGGTGCAGGTACACCACCAGGTCTTCCAGGATGGTCTTCAGGTCTGCTTCGTCGTCACTGAAGATTCGGTAATCATCTACGTAACGAACATGCTCAAGTCCCCTTTGTGCGATGAACTGATCGACGTCTATCAGCGCTGCTTCCGCTAGGAAGATTGAGGCCGCAGGGCCCACAGGCAAACCTTGGGATGACTTGACATTTAGCCGCATCAGGAACGATTCGATTTCCTTGGCGAGGGCGGCGCCGGTGCCGATTTCCTCCAGGCCATTACGGATGCGGTGCAGGTAAACCTGATTGTAGAAATCGCTGATGTCTGTGGACAGCACGTAGCTGTGTTGGCTTGCCAGCCGCTCACAGTTTTCGCGATACGTGTCAAAGCCTGATCCTCGTGAGAAGAAGCTGTTGTGACTGACCTCGATCCGGTAGGCACAGGACACTTCTGGCCCCATACGCGCCTGCTCGACCTTCTCGGCCACCAGGTAGACGAGTCCGGTATAGATCAGCGCATCGAGTGGTTCGAGCTGATGCACAACCCGACATCCGCCTCGTGCTTTGTGCCAGGGCAGTACGCGCGGCTGCTCAGAACGTCTTTGAGTGGCGTTGCCAGTAGGTAAGCTTTGATCTCGTCCCAACAATGCCAAACTGCAAGAAATTCAAATGGCTTAGGGAAGAAGTCGGTATCGTAGTATGCCCCGATGTGCCGGCGGGCAAATTCAAGTGCGTCTTGCGTGAGCAGCATTCTATTAACCTTGAGCTTCGTTAGGTGGAGGTCATCTGCTGCTGAGCATATTCGGGATGCTCAGTGGTCACCAGCCTTTTGCTGCGCATAGCGCCGAAAACGGACATCGTGCGATGCCCGCGAGGGTAGCCACGCTATCCGCTCCACAGGCAGCACCAGAAAACGAAAAAAGCCTAACAATGAGTGGCCTCAGTGTGTCCGCAGGAATTGGCCTGCCGACAGAGCCAAGAAAACCTTCATTGAGCCTTATCAAGGTCTGTGGTCAACCAATCGATGCCCAATCAGATCCCTCACGACATCCTCATCGGCGTATTCACTGGCAAGCTCCGACGTACAGATTCTCCTAGTTTCTATACCTTACCTAGAACTCGTATTTTTCTTTGCGCTGAATGAAGGCGGCCCGGCCACCTTCCAAGATCTTCGCCACCTGGTCTCGGATCGCTGGCACATCAATTGACCCTTGCGCCTCCAAGGTCAGCGATCCGCGCTTATCCTCTGCAGTGAAGACCCCAATCCATTCGGCGTCACCGAAAACCGGGATGTTTGCGTTATGGGTGGCGAATAAGAACTGCCTAGAGGTCTTCGCATCCCTCAGTTCGGCCACGATCCTTTCAGCAATGAACGCGTTATCCAGGTTGTCTTCAGGTTGATCCATAAGAAGTGGGTCGGGGTTGTCGAGCAGCAGCATGTGAAGGATCGCAGTGCATTGCTGGCCCGTTGAGAGCTTGCTCAACGGTCTGAAAACCGGCTCGGCATCACCATGAGCGACGTTCAAAGAAATGTCGACTCTGTGTGCCAGCTCCAGTGCCTCAAGCTCCATGATTTGAGAAGGCTGCAGTTTGGAAAGCGCATCGGCCACCATCTGGGGTGTGGCCCAGTCGAGGTAGATAACGGCAGAGCCTTGTCTTATGGATTTGACCAATGCCATGGGCGTGATTGATTCAGCGGAGCCAATCCAGCCCAGGCGCTTTTCACCGATATTGTCGAGCTTGCACGCCAGAAGGAATTGGACGATAGGGGATCTGTCTGCATCCGGAATGATCTCAATCTTGAGCTTGCCTTGGAGCCGCTTGCTCATTTTCTTCGCAGCTCTAACCAGTGCGCCAATACGCTCGGCCCGCAGATCCGATAGCTCAGCTAAGACGTTTCGGCGCTCCTGTTCTAGCTCTTCAAGTTTCGCGTGGTGGGTAGGAAGCTTGTTATTCAGTGGCTTGATGCGCTCAATCTCTTCCTGAACTCGCTGGTACGCCGCACCGATCGCCTGGCCTGTTTTGCCAGCGGCGTCGGGGAGGGCACGAAGATCTTTCTCAAGTTCGGCGTCGTGCTGTTTTACCTGTTGCTCCCAGGCGTCATGCTGGGCATTGAACGTCTGCACTGCCGCGTCCACGAGCGTCTGCACCGCCTGGAGATGGACGGCACAATCAGCTGTGAGTTTTTCCAACGTACCCCGCATGGCGACAAGAGCATTAATGTTGGGAACGCCCTTAAGCGCTTCGTCACTGATGAATGAGAGGTCTGAAAAGTGCTCGCCGAAAGTCGGTACTGCGGTCTCGATGTTGCTTATCGCTTCTTTGGAGCTCCTGGCTATCTCACGCTCGCGGGCAAGCAAAGAGGTCTTGGCCAGCTTTTCTTTTACGCCCAAATCGTCGAATCCACGCAACTGTTCTTCCAGGTTGGGGAGGCGATTGACCTGTGTCGCTAGATCATCGATGTCTCCCAACGATTCAGAAATGCTTTGCTGGTTTGCTTTCAGTCGTCGTTGCGCGTCAGCTCGCTTGTGGTTGTAATCACTTTCTTCGGGCAGAAATCGTTTGAGTAGTTGTATGCGACTGGATTCGTCCTGAGCGAGCTCATAAATCTCGTTTTGACCATAGATATCGATCCCAGGCATTACGTCGCCAGGCGTCATGGTGGAAACCGCGCCGTTTTCGTCTCGAACCATTGGCGGTTCACCAAAGCGGCGACTGATGGTGTACCGCCGACCGTTTTGTGACGACGAAACTAAGGTCAACTCTACACGCCCGCCTTCGAGCCCAATGTTTTCCTTGATGATCTCGGTGTGTAGCTTTTGCGCCTGTTTTCCCTTTGGCTTGCAATCGAGAGCAAAGCGCACACATTCGAGGAGAGTCGACTTGCCAGTGCCCCGGCCTCCAATGACGGTGTTCAGATGATCAGAAAAATTGACATGCACTCCGTCAAGGTAACCACCTGCCACACTCATGTTGATCAGTCGACCAATTGGGCTTTTGGTCTCCGTTGAGTTAAGGCGTATGCGTGACTCGGGATCGAGAAATGCTACTTTGAAAGCCGCAAAGGTCGGGCGGGTCATCTTGATCAGGGACGTTGCATTGGGCTTCTCAAGGTCTTCAGGCTTCGCGACATCCTTTGCGTTGATGACCGCGATGGGTTTTTCCCGCCGATACGCTTCGTCCCTGCCCAAGAGCGCGCGACGGTAGAAATCGCTTTCTTCACCAGCTAGATCCTCGATGGAGTAGGGGATCTGGGCTGCCCTGAGCTTAGCGTGCTTCCATACGTGGCTCAGGCGATTTTTCAGCAGCCCGCTGTCGTGCGTGCAGTGGGCGGCATAGATAAAACCACCCAGTTGCTCGATCTTGTCTATCAGCTTGATGGAGCTCAGCTGAGAGGGAAGAATGCGCTCTTGAGGATCCAGCAGCTCAAGGTTTCCCAGGTAACGCTCAAGGGACTGCACCGAGGTGTCTTCGGGGAACAGACAGACGAAATGGGTCTTGTCACTCGCCGCAATCTCAAATCCCGGAAACACCACTATCCCATGAGGGGTCAGGGCCTGGCGCAAAGCATCTACCGCCGCGACGCTTCCATGGTCGGCGACCCCGAGTACCCTAATATCGAGTTCCAAGCATTTCTGAAGCAGCGCTTGGTTGTAGGCGGCTTCGTCCAACTGGTGATCGGCACCTCGGTATGCACCATGGTATGAAAACGGGTTGACCTGCAGGGCGCAGCGCCAGAACCGGGCGTAGGTAAAGTGTTCGTCCATGATGGTTCCTTCATTAGAGAGCATGGTGATAGGACAAGGCATCGCGTGTTGCCGAAAAATTCCTCTATCAAATACAGCGAGTCGCCGACATCAAGTTCCAGCTCCTGCAATGCCTCACCGGGATTCGAATCGCACCGTCACCCTCCTATTCTTCGATGATGATTTTCATCGGTGGCTTTCTCACGTGTGGTCTCCGTTGCTTTAAGTCAGCAATGGTAACGTGCTTTTGCGTGCAGGCTCAGAGCGCAGCGAGTAAACGCTCGACCTGCTCACGCTCCGTGGCACTCAATAACTCGACGGGATCAGCTCCTTGGCGCTGCCAGAGTTCAAGTGTTCCGACTCGACCGTCGGGCGACCTGCAGTAAAATCCAGGGTGTCACATTTATTGAAAAGCGTTAGCTGCCAGCTATCAGTCTCTGCGGGCATGAGGCCGTGAGAAGAGCAGCCGTCTAGGCCTTAGAGCCTTTTGCGACACTTAAACGGGTTCCAAAGTGTTTGTTGTGTGTAGCTGAATCGAAACCATACGACGACGCTCCAAGCTATCGAGAATCGTCGGTGAGTTGAGATGAGTGGCCAATGCAATTTTCTTGAGCAGAGTCCTGAAAATTTCTAGCTGCTGGTATTCACTAGAGTCGACTTCGATAAAACCGTGATCGTCGTGTCTGGACTCTAAGGTTTGCAGGCGTGCTTGGATCCAGTTGTCCACTTTGTGGACGGTAACGTTCGCAGGGTCAAAGCTTCGTCCCTTTATTGAATCTTGCGGCATTGCGTCAGCTCCATGAGTAAGTGGTCTTGTTGCTTATAGTTTGCCTGTGGAGAAAGAGGTGAATCTACTCCATCCTATGACACTGGAAGCTGCATAGCTCACAAGATGGCCCAGATGCTAATGTCATTGACTAGAGATTAACTTTTGGGTGTTGGCCGCGAATAGGCCTGCCATTCATAAACTCTCGCACTCCATAGGAGCGTTTGCTTCTTTGATGGGCCGCATAGCGGCCGATTTTGACCATCAATGAGCCAATGCCGGCCTTTGTTTGGCCTGCGCGGACTTGTGTTGGTACGCTGCGGGCCCGTATTGGGCCAGGTATTTCAATGATATACACGCTACTTTAGGGGGGTTAAAAATAAGCATTGTTCTAAAGCTATACCAGAAACAAGTTATGTCGGTGATATACCCGACGGTCAATTTCGTGCGAAATCATCTGATGCTCACCCCATTTGTGGGGGTTGCGCTGGGTGCTTCTCCAAGAGTCATTATATTGAATAAAAAGTCTCGGGGAAGAGAGAATGCAGTATGAGTGACCAAGTATTTTTTACGAAGCCAGTAAAAGCTCCTAAGAAGGACAAAAGCCTGCTGATACGCATGAGCGTTGATGAGCGTTCTATCTTTGATGAGCGTCTCAGGGAGTCTGGCTACAAAGCAGCTGGAGCTTTCGTCAGAGACTACGTAATCAATTCTAAGCCCAAGCGCAGATACGTGATCATTCCTCAAGCCCAGAAAGCCAGTGAGCATCTCGTTGAACTTGCCCAGATGATTATGGATGACGAAGAAAAAGAAGTGCTAGTGAAAAAAATCGTGTACGTGGCGATGAATGTTTTCGGCGAACTGGAAAAAGTTAGGCTTGGTGGTAAGGGCGAGGAAGGAGAAGACTATGATTGGTAAGCTCCTGAAATCTTCCACTGGCTCCTGCGCTAATCGCATCAAATATGTCTATGGAGGAAAAAAACATGACCATGACATCATCAATATTAAGACAATCGATACCAACTGCCTGGCTTTCTGCCCAGAGATCGGAATACAGAAAGGCTGCGCGGAGAGTCTGGGTTGTATGATCCTCGACATGGATATCGCTACAAAATTGAAAATGGGCGAGCAAGGACAGCCAAAGAGAAGACTGAAGCCGGTTTTTCATGCGATTCTTTCGCTAGATACTGGTGAGTCACTCACCCTCGCACAGTGGAAGATAGCCGTACGACATTACCTGAAATCGATGGGCTTTAAGAGCAGCACAAAGTACACATCTGTCCTCCATGCTGATACAGATAACGAGCACGTTCATATCGTTGCTAATCGAATTAGCTACGAGTCGGGCTTTCCGATGGTTAGTGATCAAAATAATTTTGAAAAAAACTTGCAATCGATCAGCGAGATTGAGGGCATGTTCGGCCTCAAAAGGGCCCCAAGACCAGAGGAGACTTGGAACATCGCTGTCAGCGGTAGAGAGGTCGACGGTGCCGCAAGGGCCCGCGCAATACCTTACAGATCCCGTCTCGCTGCAAAGGTCGGAGCTTGTGTCGAGAGTACTAGGGAGCGTAATGGAGACATTATCAATTTTGTCCGGGCTTTAAGGAGGCAACGCGTCTACGTCCATTTACGATACGACACCGAGGGCCAACCGAAAGGGATTAGCTTTGAATTTGAGGATCGTGTCACCTCAGGTAAGACGCTGAAGAAAGCGCGTTTCACCTTTCAAAAACTGACGACTCAGGAAGGCATTAGATATGAGCCGAGCATGCTTCCGCAGTTACAAGCAGAGCTTTCTAAGCGAAATCCAGCGAATAAAGGCAAGCCTAACCCAACCGAGCAACGCTACTGGGTCAACCGTGGCTGGGTCTATATGTACTTCATCCCGTCCCACACTGCCCATGCCCCCTTCATCAGGCTCAAAGTGAAAAAAACCGGCGCTCAAGTTAGACAGGAGATTGCTCACGAAGAGGCGACGGCACTGGTCAAAGCGATCCTGCAGATCCTAGCCGCGCTTTTTGGTGTTGCCGTGAGGTACACGGCAAAGCCTGGCAACCCCAGAGTTAAGGGCTATATAGAATACGATCAATATGAGGGTCGCCAACTTTCTGCCCTCGTCGAATCTACGGTTATCCAAAAACACCTGCCAAACAATGAATGTAAAAAACTTTGATTTAATTTGGAGCACAGTAAATGTAATAAATGGGCTGGAAGTAACAATCAGTGTTGGACATGGCATGACTGCAGCATCAGGCGCGAGACCGCTGTCTACGTTCCAGTACATGAGCGATATTTTGAAATGATGTCGGAAAAAACTATCTCCATTGATTCTGTCTTAGAAAAGCCGATAGGGTACGTGCCTCATAATTCGTATTCTGAAGAAGGCAGTCGATATGCTGTGCTTTTTCACAAGGCAACTTATGGTGGCAGCAAATTGCAGGGTCTAATTTAAGGCGATTATGTCTGATGCATGCATTCTAGATATTTTAGAAAATCCGTCCAAGCACTAATTGATCCAAGCCGCTTAAGATCTCTGTACTTTGTGATGTGGGATCTTAGCGGTCGAAAGCGGGATGGAAAATTTTTTGATTAGGTACGTGCTACGAGTTCACCCATTGCTTTGCTATCAAGGGGCGCCAAAGTTTTTAGTAGTCCTCTGCAAACGATATCTTTTTCAATTCCTGACATTTTGTAAATATCATGTTCCACAAGTGTAATTGCGTTCCTGACTTCCGAGAGATAGTCAGTTTTATAGCCATCTGTCACATCCACGGATCGTCCTTTGCCATCATGGTTAGAAAGAACCTTAGTATAATATTGACCAATGCGAGCTTTTTGAGCTGTCGAGATAAAGCTGGCTC
The DNA here is from genome assembly GCF_900636825.1 of Pseudomonas fluorescens. Taxonomy (NCBI): domain Bacteria; kingdom Pseudomonadati; phylum Pseudomonadota; class Gammaproteobacteria; order Pseudomonadales; family Pseudomonadaceae; genus Pseudomonas; species Pseudomonas fluorescens. Next base: position 2,784,390 of record NZ_LR134318.1, read on the forward strand.
GCATAATTTTTCGTGGTAGATTTGTTCCAATCTTTTCCTGAACTCTAATTAAAAAATCTCTCACACTGGATTCACTGATTTTTTCTTGCGAAACTCCGGAAAAAACATAGTCGCTGATCGAATGCTTCGTGGCATAAAGGAGTTGGCAGTAAGCACTGTCACTTAGAACTAGGTGAAACTCCTCTCCGTTTTTTAATGAGTCACGTTCATTTAGCTTCGTCCGCGCCGAAAAGATGACTGATCTCGTGGCGTGGTGTATGTCCGTCTTGCGAATTTTGGCAATTTCTCCTGGCCTCACTCCGCTAAAGAGCATAAATAGTACGGCGGCTGACACGGTCTTAAAAGACGTTGGCACATCTCGTAATGGTTGCTGGTCAGCAATAGCCAAGCACTCCGCAATAAACCCACCAAGCTCATTAGGATTTATACGTATTTTTGCTCGCTTATTTTCGTGCCAAAGTTTGAGCGTAGTCATGATTTCTACTGGGTTGTATTCAATCAGCCTTTTAGGGCCGTTATTGTAAAATGCCATGGCAAATGAAAAAATGGAACCGAGGAGGGATAGCGTTTTATTAGCTGTGCGCTTCCGCTGTGTGCCAAGTGTCTCATCCTTTTTCGGCACTGCTTGGGTTACCTTCTCGTGCAGTGCGGTCACATCTTTGGCGGTGATTGTGCGCAATGACCTACCGGGCAAATTAGGAGCGATGTGATTTTTAAAAGTCTTGCGATAGTCGTCGATGGTGCACTTAGTGAGCTTAGCTTTTGCGATCAGCATGTCCTCGAATGCGCTCTCGACGGTTACCTCATCTTGCATGGATTTGACGATTTTTTCCTTCAGCGTCGCCTCCAGATTGGTGTACACCGACAACGCTTTTTCCCTTATCAGAGGAATTTTTGTGGTGCGTTTGTCGTAAGCGTCGAGCTTGATTCGATGGTCTCTGCCCTTAAATTTCCTCATCACAAAAAAGGTTTTACCGCCTGCTTTGGTGACCCGGATGGCCAGGCCTTTGATTTCCGTGTCGTACACCAGGATGTCGGCTTTGCCGTCCGGGCACGTAAGGTCGTCCAGTGCGGACTTGGTAAAATTGATTTTCTTTGCCATAAGGGGGTCTTATTTCCTAAGTGATTGATTCTGGATTTGTTTTAGGGTTAAATCAGCGCCTGCTTTTGCATTTCCCATGCCCCGATGGTGAAATTGGTAGACACATCAGACTTAAAATCTGCCGCCGCAGGGCGTGCCGGTTCGATTCCGGCTCGGGGCACCATCTCGCTTCATCTCGTTCCATCAAAAAACGCCCCTATCTGTCACTAGCGTCTACCGAGACCCTGGTGTTTTTTGTTGTCTGCGATTGGTATCCAGTGCCTTAAATTTGGTAGCCGGCTTGGGTGCTATTTGGGAGCTGACTTGGGAGCTTGGCTGGCAGCTTTCGCCATTCCTGGCCTGCCGAGCTCAGCTCTCACCTGCTCTCCAATGCGACCAAGAATGTCCGTAACCTATTGATCTAACAAGTTTTTAAGCCTGTAAGCACGGGCAAAAGCCGGCCTCAGCGCTCAACTGCTTTTGTATGCTGGCGAGGGGTAAGATGACTTAAAATCCCCCGCTCGTAAGGGCGTGCCGGTTCGATTCCGGCTTCGGGCACCATATATCAAGGGCTTGCATGACATAACTCATGCAGGCCCTTCGTTCTATTTCCGCAATCAAAAAATTCTGCGCAATGGTGACCGTCAGTCACATCGTAGGGGTAACCTTCATCCCATTGCATCGGCTGAGGCGATGGCGGCCGCTGAATGCTGGGTTTCCATTCAGTCGCGCTGACAACCGGTCGTCTGCCCGACCAGTCATACATTTCGACTGGTGTCATAATGATGTCATATGGAAAGCACTGAAGCGCGCTTCCCACCATCCACGCATTGTGACCTCATGCACTCGACCGCTGATTTTAGATTCAACGCCCATCACCTGTTGCTCGACCTCGATGCAACTACCAATCACCTTATGATGCTGGTCGTTTCACACGAAGTGAGTGGCACTCGCTGGGAAGACGCGGTCGCTCGACAGCAACGAGCCTATGCCGCGTGGATCTCTATCCTGCCAGGCGTTCGGATCGACCCGATGCCTATGCTGGATGGGCGAGCTACAGACGGTATAAGCTCTGTTGCCGACTAGGATTCTGCAGCGATCATTTACGCGTGATCCTCTTCCGTCGGTACTCATCGGCCGCGCAAGCTGCGCGGGGAAGACAGGACATGCTCCAGCTGCGGCTCTGCGAGAGCCATGTGCATCGCCAAGTCCTGCGCCTGCTCCCACTGCAAATCGGGGCGTAGCCAAACATGCGCATCCTCGGCAGTGAACGCTAGCAGGCGTTGCTGTCTGGTGGAGCTGTCATCGTGCGTGAGCAGTGCGAGGCCGTCACAGCCATTGAACTGGTCACTGGCCTGTGCCAGTGCTGCGAGGAAAATCGGCCCATTCTGGCGCGACGTGGTGTAGCTGAGGCGGACGCTGTTTGTTGATTGCTCGGGTTCGCAGGCTTCATACCAGCCGTCGACCGCGATGAGCATGCGCCCGTCGCGCTTGAGCCGGTCGAAGACTCGTGATCGCATCACCAGATGTAGAGGCAGATGAGTCATCGGCGGCATGGTTCCCATCGACCAGAACGGTTTCCATCCCCAGCGAACCTTGAGGCATTCCAATGACCCGTTGCGGCTGCGTATGGCATTCACGCACATGTTCGGCTTGATCACGTTTCGGCTGTGCTACGGTTCGCAGGTTCGGTGCAGACTGCCGTCCGCCAGACCAAGTGCACCGCTCATATTCTGGTTCTGCGCTGCGGTAAACAACGCTTCAAAACCCTCGTTTACATCGTGTTGAACAATGTACTCACACATCGCGGTAACTCCTGGCAGTGACACTTCAAAGGACCCGCCGCGTCGCGTCTGATCTGTTTTTAGGAATGAATGTGACGGGTCATGTAAATGTGAGCCAGGGCGGTGCTGCGCGGTTCTAAACTCCTTTGACTGAACAGACGAACGGAAAAAAAGAGGCATTTCATCGACTTGCGTGACCGTTCATCCGCTGCCGCCGTTTGCAAGGTGAGGTGATTGATAAATCTTTTTGTCCTCTGTCAATCGGCAACGTCATTGGGTAGGACAGTGCATGTCACATAAGCCAGAAGCATACCGGGACGTTTCAGAAGGTTCCGAATCCGCCTCAACCGATGATAACCACATCGATTGCCTGATTATCGGCGCCGGCCCTGCAGGGCTCACCACGGCGGTTTATTTAAGCCGTTTCCACCGACGGGTCGTGGTCGCCGACGGCGGGCAGAGTCGCGCAAGTCTGATCCCGCTTTCACACAACTACCCCGGCTTTGCACCAGGCATATCGGGCAACGACTTGCTCGATCGATTACGCGAGCAAGCTCTTTCGTACGGGGCGATGATCGAAGCCGGACGTGTGGAGGGTCTTCTCAAGAATCGCACCGGTTTCGTTGCGCAACTCAATGGACGAGCGCTGAGCGCATCCCGTGTGGTGCTGGCAACCGGAATCGTCGATACCTTGCCGCAGATGGATCGACCATACGATGCCATTGCACAGTCGGTCATTCGGCTGTGCGCGATATGCGATGGTTACGAAGTCAACGGTGACAACGTAGCGGTGTTTGGCGAGGCACACTGTGCGATTAATCACGGGCTGTTTTTGCGCAACTTTACTGACCGCGTCACCGTGCTCGCCGAGGGTGATAGCGATGTGAGCGGGGAGGAGATCACGACAGCGCAGCGTGCGGGCATACGTCTGATCAGTGATCGGGTCGAGTACATCGAAGTGAGCGATGGCAAAGTCTTGGTGAAGGTGGGCAGTGGCGAAGAGTTTTGCTTCGATATCGTCTATCCGTCGCTGGGTTCGCGATATCGCTCGGAGCTCGCGGTGCAACTGGGCGCACAGGTAGACGAGGAGGGCGCTTTGCACGTGGACAACCACCAGCGCACATCGATCAGCGGGCTATACGCGGTTGGGGATGTCGTGGGCTCTCTCAAACAAATCAGCGTTGCTACGGGCCAAGCGGCAGTCTGCGCGACCGCAGTGCATAACAGCCTCGCTCCGCATTTTTGGGATCGGACACGGGACGAAAGACCCGCTCGCGACCGCTTGAGTACACAGGCGGAATAGCGTCTTGAGACATCTCTCCCATTCCAGCACTGACTCCGGTGTGATCTGAATCAATGTTCCCTGCCAATGTGTGCGCTTCACTTTGCCTGCCGAACCGCCTCATGCTCGCGCTGGTTGAGTTGCCAGCGCCACGCATCGGAGAGCATTTGCTCCAGTGAAAAGCGCGCTTGCCAGCCCAGCTCGTCGAGGGACTTTTGGGGGTCGGCCCAGCAGCAGGCTATGTCGCCTGGGCGACGCGCTTCGAAGTTCAGCGGGATCTGGACGCCGCTCACCTTTTCAAAGGCGTTGATCACGTCCAGCACCGAATACCCGCGCCCCGTTCCCAGGTTCCAGATACTGACGCCACAGCGTTCGCGCAACGCTTCCAGCGCGCGGATATGTCCCAGGGCCAGATCGACGACATGGATGTAATCGCGAACGCCGGTGCCGTCCGGGGTGGGGTAGTCCTTGCCGTAGACTGATAACGCTGGGCGCTCGCCACTGGCAACCTGAAGCAGATAGGGCAATAGATTGTTCGGTGTGCTGGTCGGCGCTTCGCCCAGCAGGCCGGAGGCATGGGCACCGATCGGGTTAAAGTAGCGCAGCAGGCCTATCGACCAGCGCGGGTCGGAGCTGGCCACGCTTTTCATGACGTTTTCACACATCAGCTTCGACATCCCGTACGGGTTGGTCGGTTGCCGGGTGGCGCACGATTCATTGATCGGCATGCGGGTGCAATCCCCGTACACCGTTGCGGATGAGCTGAACACCAACCGGAATACGCCGGCCTGTGCCATGGCCTGGCAAAGCATTACGCTGCCGCCGACATTGGTGTCGTAGTAGCGCAACGGCTCGCGCACGCTCTCGCCGACGGCTTTCAACCCCGCGCAATGCACCACGGCGTCGATCGGGTAGTCACGCAGCAGCCTGTCGAGCAAGCGTCGATTCCGCACGTCGCCATTAACGAACGCCGGCCGCTTGCCCGCCAAGGTGCTTATCCGGTCAATCGCTGAGCGATGGCTATTGCACAAGTTGTCCAGTATCAACACGTCTTCGCCTCGGACCATCCATTCCAATGCAACGTGCGCACCGATAAATCCCGCACCGCCCGTAATCAAGATCATGCGCTCGCCCTCGCATCTGCCGATGACTGTTTTTTCTGTCCTGTCAACGCTGTTTGCGCGACTGACTGTTCAAGGTAGGGGGCGCTTTTTACGAGGAGTTCAAACCGGGTGGCTGACCGGTATGTGCAGTTCATCGGCTTTGCTCACTCTTGCGCTGAACGCCCCGCGAAGACCGTGCTTCCAACCTTCAAGAGCCGAATGGTCTTGATAAGGGCTGTCGTGCACTTGCCGTATCGACACGGTATGGCCAAGGGGCTTGATGCATGAGCCTTCATCTTTGCGCTTGAGGACTTTGATATGAACCTTGCAGAACAGCCCGAGCAATTAGCCCAGGTGAGCGGGCTAAGCCCTGTTGAATCCCCCAGCCAGGCCCGTCCTACGCTGGTGTGTCTGTCCCATTTGCGCTGGGGGTTCGTCTACCAGCGTCCGCAGCATGTGATGTCGCACCTGGCGAAAGACTACGACGTGATCTTCTTCGAAGAACCGCTAGTGGGCGGCGGCGAGCCGCCCCGGCTTGAAGTGTCGAGCCCGGCGGCAGGCATTCAGGTGGTTGTCCCGCGCCTGCCTGAAGGCCTGGGTGAGGAGGCGATGATCGAGGCGCAGCGACGGTTGCTGGATGAGCGTCTCGCCGAGGCCCCGCAGGGTGATCTCCTGCTCTGGTATCTCACGCCCATGAGCCTGGCATTTACCGACCATCTGCAGGCGCGGGTCACGGTGTTCGACTGCATGGATGAGCTGTCTGCGTTCAAGGGCGCGCCGGCCCAGCTGGTGAACATGGAGCGGCTGCTCATGGACAGGGCCGACGTGGTGTTCACCGGCGGTTTCAGCCTCTGGGAGGTCAAGCAGCACCAGCACGGCAATGCGCACCCGGTGCCCAGCAGCGTCGACATTGGGCATTTTGCGCAGGCGCGAAACGCATTGGCGGACCCTGCCGACCAGGCGACGATCGCGCGGCCACGCCTGGGCTTTTTCGGTGTGATCGATGAGCGCTTCGACATCGAGCTTGTTGACGACGTGGCGGCGTTGCGTCCCGACTGGCAGATCGTACTGGTTGGGCCAGTGGTCAAGATCGATCCGCAGACCCTGCCGCGACGCCCCAATATTCATTATCTGGGCGGGCGGCAATACGCCGAGCTGCCGGCTTACCTGAGCGGCTGGGATGTGGCCCTGATGCCGTTCGCGCTCAATGCTTCCACCCGTTTCATCAGCCCCACCAAGACCCCCGAGTACCTGGCCGGCGGCTGTCCCGTGGTCTCGACGCCGATACGCGACGTGGTCAATGGTTACGGCCAAAGCGGTGCCGTATTTATCGCCGACACTGCCGACGCGTTTGTCAGCGCCATCGAAGGCGCGCTGCGCCTCAAAGGTACGCCCGATTTCCTGAAACGCGCCGATGCGGCGCTTGAGGGGATGTCCTGGGATAACACGTGCCGCTTTATGAAGGAGCAGATCGAATGCCTCAGATAAATATTGAAACCGCCAGATCCGGACCGTCCTGCGAACCCGGGCGCGGCGTCTATGACTACCTGGTCGTCGGTGCCGGGTTTGCCGGCAGCGTCATCGCCGAACGGCTGGCCCAGGGGCTGGAACGCAACGTGCTGTTGATCGACCGACGCGCACACATCGCCGGCAATGCATACGATCACCCGGATGCGGCAGGCGTGCTGGTGCACCGCTACGGTCCGCACATCTTCCACACCAACGCGCAGCGGATCGTCGACTACCTGTCGCGCTTTACCGAGTGGCGGCCTTACGAGCACCGTGTGCTGGCGCAGGTCGATGGGCAACTGGTGCCGATCCCCATCAATCTCACCACGCTTAACAAATTGTACGGTTTGTCGATGACGTCCGAGCAAGCCGAAGTGTTCCTGGCCGAGCGCGCAGAACCGGTGGCGACGATTCGCACCTCGGAAGACGTGGTGGTCAATCAGATCGGGCGCACGCTCTACGAGAAATTCTTCCGAGGCTACACCCGCAAGCAATGGGGCCTGGACCCTTCCGCGCTGGACAAGTCGGTGACCTCGCGGATCCCGACGCGCACCAATGAAGACGACCGCTATTTCACCGACACCTTCCAGATGATGCCCCGCGATGGCTACACGCGCATGTTCGAGCGGATGCTCGATCATCCCCGGATCGACCTGCTGCTGAACACCGACTTCAAGGCCGTGCGCGACGAGGTGAAATTCAGCCACGTGATCTATTGCGGCCCGATCGACGAGTACTTTGACTTTCAGTTGGGCCGCTTGCCCTACCGTTCGTTGCGGTTCGAGCACCAGACGCTCGAGCAAGAGCGCTATCAGCCGGTGGCGGTGGTCAACTTCCCGGACCCGGAGGTGCCCTACACGCGCATCACCGAGTACAAGCACCTGACCGGTCAGGTCCATCCCTGCACCAGCATCACTCGCGAGTTTCCCTGCGATGAGGGCGACCCTTATTACCCGGTTCCACGCGCCGAAAACGTCGAGCTGTACAAGCGTTACAAGGCCCACGCGGAGCAGACGCCGAATGTGACGTTCCTTGGGCGTCTGGGTACTTACAAGTACTACAACATGGACCAGGTGGTGGGTCAGGCGCTTGCGTTGTACCGCGACATTGAGGCTGCGAACAGCGAAGCCACCGTTGCAGTCGGGCTCGATGCGGTATGAGCGCGCTGCCGGAGCAGGGCCCAACGGAGCCCCGCGAGGGCGGTCATCACGCGCTTTTCAACAGCTTCGTGATGGCGGGCTACGAGTGCTCCAGCCAGCGCCGCCGGGATGGCCGGCGCCTGGACTTGCTGGCCGACACCGGGCACGCGCGCTGGGCGCACAAGGATTACGCGCAACTGGCGGGCCTGAATGTGCGTTGCGCCCGTGACGGCTTGCGTTGGCACTTGATCGAGCGCAGCCCCGGTCGCTACGACTGGAGCAGTTTCCTGCCGATGCTCAGGGCTGCGCGCGATCACCAGGTGCAAGTGATCTGGGACCTTTGCCACTACGGGTATCCGGATGACCTGGACGTCTGGCGCCCGTCGTTTGTCGACCGGTTCGCACGTTTTGCCGGCGCTGTGGCAGGGCTGATGGCGGATGAAGGCATCAGCGTTCCGTTCTATTCGCCGGTCAACGAGATATCGTTCTGGAGCTGGGCGGGGGGCGACGTCGGCTATTTCAACCCCAATGCCCACGGGCGCGGGCAGGAGCTCAAGCATCAGTTGGTGCGCGCCAGCATCGCTGCGATCGAGGCCATTCGCGAACGGACGCCGGCTGCGCGTTTCGTGCAGTGCGACCCGCTGATCAACGTGGTTTCGCAGTCTCAGCGTAGCGAGGACATTGAAAGTGCCGAACAGTACCGGGTCGCCCAATTCGAGGCCTGGGACATGCTGATCGGACGCCAGTGGCCAAGCCTGGGCGGGCAGGAAGATTACCTGGATATCATCGGCGCGAATTTCTACCCGCATAACCAGTGGTATTTCCAAGGCGGGCGCATTGCGCCGGGTGAGCCAAATTATCGCCCGCTCGCCGGTATGCTCAAAGAGTTGCACCAGCGCTACCAGCGGCCGCTGCTGATCTCCGAGACCGGGGCGGAGGACCAGCAACGTTTGCCCTGGTTGAGCTATGTCGTGGACCAGGTGCTGATGACGCTGGAGCGTGGCGTGCCGGTGCAAGGCATTTGTTGGTACCCCTTTCTCGATTACCCCGGCTGGGATGATGGCCGTTACTGCCCAACCGGCGTCTTCGGCTACGCCGACGGGGAGGGCGAACGCGCGGCTTTCCACCCGTTGCACTTGCAGCTCAAAGCCCTGCCCGAGCGTGTCGAGGCATGCTTGCACGAGCTTGATGAAAGGCGCGCGCAGAGGCTTCGAACATGATCTTCCAGCGCTTGCGCGATGAGCCTTTGCCGGCGACAGCCAGCGCGTTTTTATGGCGCTACGTGAGAGTGCGCCCGCTGCATTTCAGCGCGATGTTGTCACTGGTGATCGGCGCGGCTTGCTGCGCGGTGGCGGTGCAGTACGGCATGAAGTTGCTGGTGGACGCCATGGCCGGAGAATCGCAGGCCGACCAGGTGTGGCAGGCGTTCAGTCTGTTCATCGGGCTGATCGTGTTGGAAAACGTGCTATGGCGGTTGGGCGGTTGGGTCGGCTGTCATACCGTGGTGGGCAGTTGCGCCGACCTGCGCGTAGACCTTTTTCATCACCTGACCGGTCATCCGATCCGCTATTTCAACCGGCATTTCGCCGGTGCGCTGGCCAATCGGGTTTCGTCGGCCGGCGCGGCCGCCGACAAGATATACGGCGGCCTGGCCTGGCGCATCGTACCGCCGTGCGTGGATTTTATCGGTGCCGTAGTGGTGTTGTTCGCCGTGCGCGGCTCAATGGCATTGGCTCTGATCGGGTGTGTGGTGCTCGTAGCCGCGTTGATCACCGTGGTCGGCGTGCGTGGCAGGAACCGGCATATCGCCTTCGCCTCACAGTCCGCGCGGGTCGGGGGCGAGATTGTCGACCTGGTGTCCAATGTCTGGACGATCAAGGCGTTCTCCGGGCGCGAGCGCGAGCGCGTCAGGCTGGAGCGGGAGATAGGCGTCGAGGCGGGCGCGCATCGGCGCAGTTGGATCTACCTGGAAAAGGCTCGCGTGCTCCACGATATCTGCCTGTCCATCATGGCCGGATCAATGCTGGGCTGGGCGATCCTGCTGTGGCGCCAAGGCCAGGTTACGGCGGGCGATGTGGTCATGGTCAGCGCGTTGACGTTTCGTATCCTCCATGGCTCGCGCGAATTGGCGCTGGCGCTGGTGGAAGCCAGCCAGCAGATGGGCGTCATCACCGAAACGCTCGCCATAATCGCGCAGCCGCACGAGCTCAGCGATGCGCCGGAAGAACTGGCGCCGACCCGAGGCGGTATCAAATTGGTGGACGTCAGCTATGCCTATCCCGGCGGGCGCCAAGTGTTCAACCATTTATATCTGGACATTCCGGCGGGCCAGAGCGTCGGGATTGCCGGTACCTCAGGGTCCGGCAAATCCACACTGCTCAGCTTGCTGCAACGCCTGGATGACGTGCACAGCGGGGTGATCCTGATCGACGACCGAGACATCCGCTCGGTCAGCCAGGACAGCCTGCGCCGGCAAATCGCTGTGGTACCCCAGGAGCCGGCCCTGTTCAATCGCAGCATCCTGGAAAACATCGGCTACGGCCAGCCGCGCGCGACCGAGCAACAGATTATTGATGCCGCTCGGCGAGCCTACTGCGATGAGTTCGTGCAGGCGCTGCCCGGTGGCTATCACACACTGGTGGGGGAACGTGGCGTGACGCTTTCTGGGGGGCAACGCCAACGCCTCGGACTGGCGCGGGCGTTCCTGAAGAACGCGCCGATCTTGATCCTCGACGAGGCGACCTCTGCTCTGGATTCCGATTCCGAGGCCATCATCCAGTACGCGCTGATGGACCTTATGCGCGGCAGAACCGTGATCGCTGTGGCTCACCGCCTCTCGACCATCGCCAGCTTCGACCGGGTGCTGGTGCTGGAGGAGGGGAAAGTGGTTCAGGACGGCTCACCCGATGAACTGCGTCGCCGCCAGGGACGTTTCCGCACGCTCTGGCGGATGCAGGCGATGACCCGGGACTACTGAGGCCTGAGGGTCGCAGTGCGCCGTTGATCGGCCTGCGCCGTTTGCCGAACGAACGCGTGAGCATAGCCTCGGTTCGAACCTTACATAGCCGTTGACGCCCTTGGGGCGAACCTACTTTTCGAGACAGAAGAGGAGTTGACCATGCTGGTTCAAGTAGACAGTAACCATATCGAAGGCAGTGCCGATCTTCAGGCGTGGGTGGGCAGTACAGTGGTGGATGAACTGGAGCATTACAGCTCGTTGTTGACTCGTGTGGAAATCCATGTGGGCGACGTGAATGCGCAGAAATCCGGTCCGCAAGACAAACGTTGCCAGATCGTTTGATCGATTTGGCGTGGCCGTAGGGCAGCGGCTTTATGCCTCGCGGCTGGTGGACATTGAACACGCAACGCTGGAAGGCCGGGTGGCGTTGTTGCTGGTGGAGGCTGACGGCAGCGAGGCAGGCGCCCAGGTCGCCGAGGAAGACGCTGCGCTGGACGAATTGATCCTTGCCGTTATCCGCCAGGCGGCGAAGTGGTGGTCGTGCCTGCCGAGCGTTCGATGCCCACCGACACCCGCGCGGCGGCTGTATTGCGTTACTGACGCGCAAGGGTTTTTTACTCAGCGGGAGCGCGAGCATGGAAAAAAGCGAAAAAGCGATGGAGATTCGGGCGTGGCACCTGTTGCTTGAGGACGACAGCTACCGCCTGGATCACCCGGACGACTTCTATCGAACGCTCGTCAGCCGCGCCGATGAACTGGTGCAGCGAGAAATCATCAGCCTGGAGGAATGGCAGCGGCTCAAGGACGCCGCAGACGTGGTCTACGGCAAAACGCTGCAAAGCCTTGCAGCCCAGCAACGCGATCGACTCGACACCGTGGCTATCGACCTGTGCATCGATGCGGCGCAGTTGACGTCCCCCACGAAATAAACCGACCGTCGTGTCTTGGAGGCAACATGAACAACCCGACCCTCAAAGGCGCACTGACCGCCCTGGCCCTGGCCCTGTCGCTGGGCATCTCGCACGGGTACGCCGCCGAAACCAAGCCCGCCAAACCCCCTGTCGATCCGATCAAACAGCCGAATGTGGACACCGACCCGGATCTGCAGCCATGACCCAGGGCCTGCGTGTGCATCATCTCAATTGTGGTTGCATGTGCCCGTTGGGCGGCGCCCTGTTCGATGGCTACAGCCGCGGGCTCACTGCCTCGGTGGTGTGCCATTGCCTGCTGATCGAGACCGCCACCAATGGCCTGATCCTGGTAGACACCGGTTTCGGCCAGCGGGACGTCGACCATCCCGAACGCCTCAGCCGTTTCTTCAGGACGTTCAATAATATCCAGCTCGAGCACCGTTTCACCGCCCTCGAGCAACTGCGCCTCATGGGCTTTCACCCCAACGACGTCCGCCACATCCTGCTCACGCATTTGGATTTCGACCACGCCGGTGGCCTGCAAGACTTCCCGAATGCGCGCGTACACGTGATGCACCAGGAACTTAACCACGCCACCCTGGCGAATGGCTGGATCGAACGGCGCCGCTTCCTGCCTGCGCAATGGCGTGACGTCTCGGACTGGCAACTATACGCCCCTGACGGCGACACTTGGTTTGGTTTCGACTCGGTGCGAGCCTTGTTCGGCGCCGAGGAAGAAGACATCCTGCTGGTACCTCTCGGAGGTCACACCGCCGGCCACGCAGGCATCGCTATCCGCACCGCCGAGGGCTGGAAGCTGCATGCTGGCGATGCTTACTTTCATCATGACGAAGTCCACCTCCCCAAACGCCGATGTCCACCTGGCATGCGTTTCTACCAGACCCTGATGGACACTGACCGCCAGGCGCGACTGCATAACCAGCAGAGGTTGCGCCAATTGGCGGCCGATGGTGGCGCGGCGGTGGATATATTTTGCAGTCATGATGCGCGTGAGCTGGAGCAAGCGCTTGATGCTGAATCGAGAATGTAGACCAGAGGAAATGAGGGGAGGGCTTCAGGCGTCTAAAAAACTGCAATATGTGCCTGGGCTCACTCCCGAGTCGAAACCAGCCAGACGCTCCACTGCGCCCAGCCGCCTTAAGATGCAGCGTCTCAAGGCGGCTGGGCGTATAGCCGCCCAAATTGAACAAAGCACACCTACCTCAACACCGCTAAATCAGTCAGCCATTTGCCGCTCCCGGCCAGCCGGCTTGGTGCAAGGCTTTGAGCAGCGTATGAGAATCCAGGCCCGGCACGGCATGTCCGTTTCCTTCAGCCGTCTCGCCGGCCATCAAGGCGTTGATGATCGCTTCCTCGACCGCTTCAGTCGCGGCCAGAAACAGTTCGCTGATGTGATCGTTATTCACCATGCTCAGGTTGTCGCAGATCGGCGCTTTCTTGCTTTCATAAGCGGCAGGCGGTATGTCATTGCCGGTAGCGAAAGCGATGAAGATGTCGCCGCTGTGATCTTCGTTGCCACCGCCCGTGCGCGCCAAGCCGAGGCTAGCGCGCTGGGCCAGGCGTGTGCACTGGTGCGGCAGCAACGGCGCGTCGGTGGCGAGACAGACCACGATCGAACCCATGCCCGGATGCGGCAGCGAGGCTTTGAGAAACGGTGAATCCGCCTTTTCCATATAACGTCCGACGGGGTAACCATCGACACGCAACTCATTGCGTATGCCATGGTTGGCTTGGACGATAGCGCCGACGGTCCAACCGCCCTGGACACCGCTCAGCCGCCGAGAAGCTGTGCCGATTCCACCCTTGAATTCATGACAGATCATGCCGCTGCCGCCACCGACGCTGCCCTCGGTGACCGGCCCATCAACCGCAGCGTGCAGGGCTGCGGCAACATGTTCGTGCTGCACATGAAAGCCGTTGATGTCGTTCAGCAAACCGTCGAAGGTTTCCAGTACGACTGGCATGTTCCAGTAAAGCCGTCCGTCATCCGGCTGCTGTTCACGATCCAGCACAATCAATGCATCGCGCACCACGCCCAGGCTGTGCGTGTTGGTGAACGCGATCGGGCTGGTCAACAATCCCGCTTCACGAATCCACTCCAGTCCCGTGGCGTCACCATTGCCATTGAGCACATGGACACCCGCAAAGCACGGCTGGTGGCTGGTGGAACCGGCTCGAGGTTCAATAATGGTTACGCCGGTGAGAATGTCGCGGCCGTTGGCGGACTTTCCGCGCACATTGCTGTGGCCAACCCGTACGCCTGGCACATCGGTGATGGCATTGAGTGGCCCGGGCGGCAATTGACCGAATTGAATGTTTAGATCGCGGGCACGTGGTTTCGTCATGTCTTTCATGATTTTCACTTTTGATAGGCTTTATAAAATGGCTTTGAGTGGCGTGGGAACAGCGATCCTGCGAATCAAGTGCCGGTCTTGACGGTGTTCCAGGTGCGGGTACGAACGCGCTCCATCTTCAGCGGGAGAGGTTCTAGAGGAAATAACGTGTCCAACACTTTCCTGGACGGATACACCCCGGGGTTGTCGCGGATTTTCTGCTCGACAAGCGGCGTAGCATCCTTGTTGGCGTTCGGATAGCTCAAATAGTTGGATGCCTGCGCAATGACTTCGGGGCGCAGCATGTAGTTAATGAAGGCCAACCCTTGCTCCGGGTGGGGGGCGTCGTTGAGTTGCACCAGATTCTCCACCCACACCGGTGCACCTTCGCGGGGAATGCTGTACACGAGGTTGCGATGGTTGCCAGCCAGTCTGGAAGCCTTTTGCGCATCGGCGACACCTCCGCCCCAGCCAAGCACGACGCAGACATTGCCATTGGCCAGATCAGAGATGAACCTGGAAGAATCGAAGTAGACGATATGTGGGCGTAGCGAGAGCAGCAGCGCCTGGGCTTTTTTGTAGTCCTCCGGGTTCAGGCTGTTGTAAGGCAGTCCGAGGTAGTGCAAGGCAATGGGAATGACCTCGTTAGGCGCGTCCAGCATGGCCACACCGCACTGACTCAGTTTGGCCAGATTTTCCGGTTTGAAAATCAGGTCCCAGGAATCAACTGGCGCATCAGTGCCAAGTATCGATTTGACCTTGTCCGCGTCATAGCCGATGCCAGTGGTGCCCCACAGATAAGGGGCTGCATAGCTGTTTGCGGGATCATTGCTCTGCAACTTCGCAAGGATGTCAGGGTCGAGGTGGGACCAATTCGGTAACTTTGAGCGATCCAGCTTTTTAAGCACACCTGCTTTAATCAGGTTCGGCAGTAGGTCAGCGCTGGCAACCACTACGTCATAGCCGCTGCGGCCAGCCATCAGTTTGCTTTGCATGACGTCGCTGTTGTCGAACACATCGTACACAGCGCTGATGCCCGCTTCTTGTTGAAAGTCCTTTACGATGTTCGGGGCAATGTAGTCATACCAGTTGTAGATGTGCACGCTTGATTTTTCAGGCTCTTCGGCCTTGGCGCAGACCAGGCCGAAACCGAAAACCGCGGCCAGGACGCACTGCATGTAGAAAGTGGATTTCATCGGGTTGCTCCAGAGCACAAGCGCCGGGTCAAGAGACACGAGCACCGCTCCTGCTGGTTTGTGATTGTTGTAGTGGCAGGGTGGAAAGGTGAAGCAAAACGCAACGACGTCTGACGTGGTTACAACGCTCGCGCGCGGTCAGGTATGAGCAGTTCGCGTCGACCATCAGCGCATTCCACCTGCTCGCCGATCAGGTGCAGGCGTCGGTCTTTGAGGTAGTCGTAGTCATGGCGGGCAGTGCGAAGCAAATCGAGATTCAGTTCTACCACCTGACGACACTCTGCGCGCCCCGCCTCACACAGCGTGCGCCCAAAGGGATCTATCGCCGCGCTGCCACCGGCAAAAACGAGGCCTCCATCGCCCGGTCCGACTCGATTCACCATCACCGCGAATGCCTGGTTTTCCTGGGCACGAGCCATGATCGCGGTGCGGTGGACAGCGTCGTAGGGATCCATATTGCCGTTAGTCACCAAGATCAGCTCAGCGCCGAGTTGGCCGAGGGCGCGAGCGCTTTCCGGCAACTCGATGTCGTAGCAGATCAGGATGCCGACGCGCACTCCATTCCAGATCGCGGTCGCATAACGATCTCCCGGCTGGAACAGGCCGCGTTCCGATGGCCAGAGATGTGTCTTGCGATAGGTAAGGGCGATTCCCTGTGGAGTAACCAACAAAGACGTGTTGTAGAAGTTGCCTGCGTCACTCTCCACCATTCCCACAACCACGCAGACATCACGTTCGCGGCAGGCGCGCTGGACAGCTTGGACACTTGGCCCGCTCACTGGCTCGGCGACTTGGGCAATCTGCTGCGCGTTGGCGAACCCCATCAATTGGGCTTCTGGAAAGATCAGCAGGTCGGTATCCGCTGCGCAGGTAGCGATAGCCTGCAAGGTACGCTCCAGGTTATAAGCGGTGTCACCATCGCGGCCGGTAAGTTGTACGAGTTCAATCTTCATCGGTGATCCTTTCACGTCTATGTGGGCTCACAATTGCCAAACCAAACAGCACCCGCCAGGGCTGGATAAAGTATGGAGAGCCGTCATGCGGAAAGTAATTACATCGATGGGGTAACCCCGAATGGGTAGAAACGTGAGCATTACACTGCAGGACATCGCTTGGCACCAGGCGGTAGGAAAGCTGATCGAGGGCCTGGATCGTCCCAATTTCTGGCTAGCGCTCGTGCGCCTGCTGGACCGCTACATCTCGGTGGACAGTTGGGTCGTGCTGATTTTCAGCAATGGCCGCCCGCAGGTGCTCGCAGAATGCCCAGGCAAGGATGGCGGCCCGGATCCGCTCTTTGAGGATTACCTCAAAGGCCTATACCTGCTCGACCCGTTCTACCTGGCCAATCGAGAAGCACCGCAGAACGGTTTGTTTTGGCTAGCCGACGTGGCGCCGGAGTGCTTCGAACAGACCGACTACTACCAACGCTACTTCCGCCTCAATATCGTTGCTGACGAAGTGCATATCAACGTGCAGCTAGACGCGGAACGCACCCTCAGTCTTTCGCTGGGAAGCGAAGGTCGCTTCAATCCAGAGCAGATTGCTCTGCTCACGCTCATCCAGTCTTGGGTCGCCGCGCTGATGCGCCAGCGCATGGTGTTCGAGCGGGAGGTGTTGGAGCAAACTGCTTCGCCAGCACCAAGCTGGCAGAGCTGGCTGGATGCCACCGACCAGCAGCTGGACACGCCACTCTCCGCCCGCGAACTGGAAGTCGGCCGGCTGATGCTCAGCGGCTGCTCGAACAAGGAGATCGCCCGCAAGCTGGGAATTTCCACCGAGACTGTGAAGGTCCACCGCAAGCACATGTATAGCAAACTTGGCATTAAGTCTCAGTCTGAGCTGTTCTCCCTTTTCCTTAGTGCGCAAAGCTGAAGCCATGGGTTAATGAGAACGCCGGCTGATGTTCAATCGGCCCCCACATCTCGCGCCGGTGTGTGATACTTTTCGAAAGCGCGTGCCGGTTCGATTCCGGCTTCGGGCACCATGAATATGAAGGGCTTGCATGACATAACTCATGCAAGCCCTTTTTTGTTTCCGGTGTTTTTATTCGCTCAGGCTTCAGCCTTGACCGTTGATTTGCGATACGTCAGCAAAACAATCCCCGTCACTACAATGACCCCGCCCAGAATCTGCCCTCTGCTGAGCATTTGATCCAGCACGATCCAGCCCATCAGCAACGTGGCCAACGGTTCGATGTTCATGACCGGCGCGTTGCTTGGCATGTTCAATCGCGGTACCGAAATGAACAATACGATGAACCCCGTTCCGTACAGCACGACCAGCGTGGCCAAGGCCAACCATCCGGTTGATGTCGCTGGCAGATTCAATCCGCCGGGCAGGGCGCCCGTCAGCCCTGCGAGATTGACGCTGCTGAATACGATGAAAATGGTCAGCAGGCTGCGCACCGAGCCACGGACTTTGGACAACTTGTGATCGGTGATCCACAGCGCGCAGGCGAACACGCTGGCCGCGCAGAATGCGAGCGCGACGCCCACTAGCCAGTGCGAGCTGACGGCTGTCGTGGTTGAGAGCCGCGCGGGCACATCCAGCACAAATACCAAGCCAAGCAGGATCAGACCCATCAGAGTCGCGGTGCGTGCGGTCGGTCGCTGACCACCCAGCGCCCACGTAAGCAATGCCAGCAAAATGGGGAACACGTTGGCCACGAGCAGGGCCAGTGCTACCGGAATCCGCGCGACGGCAGAATACAGACACAAGCTCTGCGCGGTGATCAAAAGGCCCAGCAACAATTGCCAACGCCAGGCACCCGCCGGCAAGCGCAGACTCTGTCGTTGCCACAACACCAGGATCGCCAGCACCAGCAGAGTCGCGCCGGAGCGCATCAAAATCGCCAGCAGCACACCGGCACCATCATCAAAAGCCACTCGCGCTGCAACATGATTGCCGGCGAACGCACAGCCCATGCACAACAGAATGATCACGGCGAGGTAGCGGGGGAAAGGTGGCGGGACGGTTGGCGCAACGGTAGAGCGAGGCATGGCGAATCTCAATAGTGATAGCCGAGCGTGCGGCATGGTTTTTATTATGTCGTCGTACAACTATTGAGTTTGTACCGTATTCGCTAAGGGCGGGCAAGCGACCTTGGTAGGATTGAGCGCGACCATTCGCGGGGTATGGCGATTCGATTAACGCATGCGTTGGATTTCGACATCGTACGACTAATGGAAAAGGGCAATGGGCACTTTCTTGGGAAGCCTCCATTGCCCTGCAGGCATTTCACCCCTCAGGCGTGAAATGGATAGTCAATGTAGCCACGCTGGTCACCGCCGAAAAAGCTGTTCGGCTCGGGTGTGTTGAGGGGCAGACCATCGTGCAGCCGACGCGGCAAATCGGGATTGGCGAGAAACGGTCGGCCGAAAGCAATGATGTCCGCGCGGCCTGAAGCAAGCGCTGCTTCGGCGGATTCCGCGTCGTAACCGCCCGCCAGGATCAACACGCCGTTCCAGAGATGGCGCAGCTGGGCAATGATTGCGTCCCAGCGCGGGTCGAAGTTTTCATCCTTGACCGTGCCGACCATGGCCGGCTCTACCAGGTGCAGATAGGCCAGATTCCACTGATTGAGCGCTTCAACGAGGTGGCCGAACGTCGCTTCGGGGGTGTCATCGCCCATGCCCATGAACCGGCCCATCGGCGTCAGGCGCACGCCGACCCGCTCGGCACCGACTTCGTCTGCGACTGCCGCCACCACCTCCAGCAGAAACCGCGTGCGATTTTCCACGCTGCCGCCATAGGCGTCGTCACGCTGATTGCTGTTGCTGTTCAGGAACTGGTCGAGCAGGTAGCCGTTGCCAGCGTGAATTTCGACGCCGTCCATTCCCGCGTTCAGCGCGTTGCGCGCCGCACGGCGATAGTCTTCGACGATGTCGACGATTTCCGCTGTTGCCAGTGCGCGCGGCACCGGTACATCGCCCCAGACGCCGCTGCCGTTTTCATCGACGATAAACGTTTTGCCCGGCACTGGAAGCGCACTCGGCGCAACGGGCAAACCGCCTTCGGGCTGGAAGCTGGGATGAGACACCCGGCCAACATGCCACAGTTGCATGAAGATCAAGCCGCGAGCCTCATGCACCGCCGTGCTGACTTCGCGCCACGCCTTAACCTGAGCGTTGGTGTAGATGCCAGGCGTCCACGCGTAGCCTTGGCCTTGCTGGGAAATCTGCGTGGCCTCGGTGATGATCAGCGCGGCGCTGGCACGTTGGCGGTAATACTCGGCGTTCATTGTTGTTGGCACGTCGCCGGGCTGGCCGGCGCGTGAGCGAGTCAGCGGCGCCATCGCCACGCGATGAGCAAGGGTGTAGGGGCCGAGGGCGATGGGTTGGAACAGGCGACGAGTCATGGGTAGCTCCGGATTTCGATGAGTGAAATGCAAGCGCGGCTGCCAGGTGCCACACGCGTTGGAGCTAAGTTAACCGGGCGTAGCGAGGGTGATAATCCGTGGCGGGCGCCACGCTGTATTGCGCGCAACGCAACACGCCCGCGTTCATTGAGGATGAACGCGGGCGCGGTTCAGGCCGGTTGCGTAGAGCGGGTCAGCGGCAGGTTCAGCCAGCGGCGGCCGGTCGCGTTGGCCAGCGCGTTGCCGAGGGCGGCGGCCATCGGGCCCTGGACGATTTCCGCAGCGCCGAGGAACGGCTTCCCCGGTTGATCAAGCAAATGCACATCGACTTTTTTCGGCAGTTGCGTGAAACGCAAAATGGGGTAGCCGCTCCAGTCGTAACTGCGGATGCCCCCGGCGTCATAGGCAACTTTTTCGTAGAGCGTCCAGCTCGCCGACTGGACGATGCCGCCCTCGACCTGATTGCGCAGGCCATCCGGGCTGACGATCTGGCCGACGTCCACTGCGGTCACTACATGGTCGACGCGGATTTCTCCGGTCTGCGGATGCACCCGCAGTTTCACCGCGATCGCACAGTAACCCATGATGTTTTTGTAGCGGGCGAAAGCGAAACCGATGCCCGCGCCCGGCTCGTTGCTTTTGTGCGGCCAGCCGATCGAATCGCGAACACGCTCGATCACTGCACGGGCGCGCGGGTCGTCCAAATGTGCCATGCGCAATGCTACCGGATCGATACCGGCCTGGATCGCCAACTCATCGATGCTCGCTTCGATGGCGAAGATGTTGATGTGCGCGCCCAGCGAACGCATGGCCGAAGTGCGAAAGGGCATTTCGGTGACGAAGTTCATGTTGATCCGCGTCGCACCGACGTCGTACAGCGGCACCGCGTTGCGATCGCCGTCACCCTCGGGCTGGGCGATCGGCACCGATGGCGCCGAGGTAAAGGGCCGCGCCAGCAAGCGCGCCGGCAACAGCCGCCCGGCATTGACGATGCGTTCGTTGTGCGGTGTCGTCCATAGCTCGTAGCTCCAGTCTTGCAGGCGATGTTGCGAAAGACCCGCGTCGACTTCGACCACCATCGCCGAACTGTAGGGTTCCCAAAAATTTTCCTGTTCGCGCATCCATTGCACACGAACCGGCGTGCCGGGCAGGCGCATGGCGATCAATGCCGCATCGGCGGCGGCATCGTCCGCGCCGTTGTGGCCGTAACAGCCGGAGCCTTCAGTATGAATGCAGCGTACCCTTTCCGGTGGCAGACGGAGCATTTCGGCGATGCCGGCGCGCAACGGATACACGCCCTGAGTGTGCGTCCAGACTGTGAGGACGCCGTCATTGAACCAGGCCACCGCACATGACGGGCCGATCGAGCCGTGCATCAGATATTGCTTGGTCACCCGCGCCTTGAACCGCGTGTCGGTTGAGCCACTCGCCGCGCCGGCGTTGCTGATGGGATAACGCTTGGAGGGCAAGCGCTTGAGCAAGTCGTGAATCCCGGCAGCGTCGGGAATCGCCTCGCCGCCAGCCCATTGCGCACTTTCCATTCCACTGCGCATGGCTTTGATCGCTTGCCATTCATCCCGGGCAACCACGGCCAGATAGTTGCCGTCGCGGATCACTTTGACCACGCCGCTCAGCGCTTCCACGGACGCTGCGTCAAACGCTTGCAGCGTGCAACCCGGACGCGGCGGGCGAATCACTCGCGCATGCAACATGCCCGGCAGACGCATGTCCTGGACGAATGCCGCACCGCCGCTGACTTTTGCCGGGATGTCCAGACGCGGCAAGTCATGCCCGATCAGTTTGAAGTCGGCCGCGGCCATCGCCGGGGATTCAGCCTTGGCGTATTGGTGCACATCGACATGCTTGACCGCCTCGGCGTACGCCATGCGCTGACCGGCCGGGCCTTCGATCACGCCGTCACGGGTGCTCAGCAACGCCGCGTCTGATTGCCAATGGCGTGCGGCGGCTTCGACGAGCATCTCGCGAACCTGCGCGGCGGCGTTATACAGCGCGGTGCCACTGTCGAAAATACTGTGACTGCCAGCGGTGTAGCCTTCGTTGGGCGTCAGCGCGGTGTCGGCGGTGAGCAGGTTGATCGCACTGGCCGGCACCTGCAAACGTTCGGCGGCGATTTGCAGTAACGCGGTTTTCACCCCCGTGCCCAACTCCACTTTGCCGGTGTACACGGTGATGCCGTCGGCGCCAATGCGGATCCAGGCATCCAGATAAGGGTTGGTGCGCAGACTGCCGGGCAGATCGGGCGCGAGCACCACGGTGCCGAGGGTATCGACTTCGGTGTCGGCCAAAGCACGCCGCGCCACTGGTAGCAGGGTGAACGCCATCAACAGCGCGCCGCCGCGCAGAAAGGCCCGGCGGCTGGGGTTCAAGCCGTTTGCTTCACTCATGTCAGGCTCCCGTTGTGCCCGGCGACTTGTTTGATTGCCTCGATGATGCGCAAGTGCGTACCGCAGCGGCACAGATTGCCGGCCATGTGTTCGCGGATGGTTTGCTCGTCGGGATGCGGATCCTGTTCGAGCAATGACTGCGCGCGCATCAGCATGCCGGCGATGCAGTACCCGCATTGCGCAGCCTGCTTTTCGATGAAAGCGGCTTGCAACGGCCCCGGTTTTTCAGCGCTGCCCAGGCTTTCGACGGTGCGGATTTTTTTGCCTTCGAGACCGGCGCAGGGCGTCAGGCAGGCGAACACCGGTTGATCATTGACGATCACCGTGCAGGCGCCGCATTGGCCCAGGCCGCAGCCGTATTTGGCGCCGTTGAGGTTCAAGTGGTTGCGCAGCGCGTACAGCAGCGGCATGTCCGGTTCCAGCTCGAGCGCTTGCGCGGCTCCATTGACGTTGAGAGTGATCTGGCTCATTTCGTCTCCTGACGTAACGCTTCGATAGTGGAAGAGAGGTCGGCCCAAGGCTGGTCGGGTCTGGCTTGCTGACGCAGGTAGGCGGCGAGCGCGCCGAGCTGGGCGTTGTCGAGGCTGGCGGCGAACGGCGGCATCACCGGGCCGGGCGATCCGGGAATGGCGGGCACGCCTTCGAGTACGGTCTTGAGGAAATTGCGCGAGCTGGCCGCTTGCAGCGCTGAAGTGTTCTGCAGTCCGGGCCGCCCGTCGATTTCACGCATCGGTGCGGCCGGGGCGTGGCATCCGGCGCAGGCGCTGCTGAAGAGCAGGGCGCCGGAGGTATGGTCCGCCGGGTTGGCGGGTTGCGTGGTGGCCGTTGTTTCTGTTACCGAGTGTTGGTTTTCCAGGCTCAGCAAGTATTCGGCAATCGCCTCGGCTTCACCGGCCGGCAAGCGTGCCAGGCTCAGACTGACCGGGCGCATCGGCCCGGCGGGTGTGCCGTGGCCGTCGACGACTTCGGCGCGCAGATAGCCGACCAATTGCTCGCGGCTCCACGGATTGGCGCGTTGGCCCATTCCGATCAATGCCGGTGCGTTCCAGCCGTCGACGCTGCCGCCCTGCAAATATTCCGAGGATTTTTCCGCGCCGATCAGGTTCAGCGGCGAATGACAGCCGGCGCAGTGGCCTGGGCCGTCGACCAGATAGCGCCCGCGATTCCACGCTTCACTGCGTTCGGCCATCGGCGTCAACGGCTCGCCATGCAGGAACAGCAGATTCCAGAACGACACCAGTGGACGAATGTTCATCGGAAAGTTCATCTGGTTCTGCTCGGCCGGTGCGTGCACGGCGGGCCCGCTCATCAGATAGGCGTAGGCGTCGGCGATGTCCGCTGCACTCATGCGCCGGTAGTGCACGTAGGGAAACGCTGGATAGAGAAAGTGACCATCGCGGGCAATGCCTTGGCGCATCGCCCGGTCGAAGGCCGGCAGCGACCACTCGCCGATACCGGTCTGTGGATCCGGAGTGATGTTGGTGCTGTACAGCGTGCCGAACGGCGTCACCAGCGGTAACCCGCCAGCCAGGTATTCGCCACCGGGACGGGTGTGGCACACCGCGCAATCGCCGGCCTCGACTACCCGCGCGCCGCGTTGCAATTGCCCGGCATCAAACACCGTGGGGCGTTCGATCGGTGCGATCGACGGGCGCCACATCAGCACAAAGGCGCCGACCAGGCCGACTGCCGCAAGCACGGCCACGCAGCTCCAAAATGTTTTCGATTTGAGGAATTGACTGTTCATGGTCGGCAGAAAAACGCGTCGGTAAACGGCGGGACAAATCGGGTCGGGGTCATGGAAACGCTCCTTGTAGCAGCCGGGGAAGGGCGCCGATGCGGAGGTCTGCGCCAAGGCCAAAGCGTAGAGAAGACGCCAGCGACGGAGAATCACCGGCCCGCGCAACAGCGCGTTGCGCCAACAGCAACGTTGCGCTCGACGCATCACTGCGTTGCCCGCTGTACGGATTCTCGCTTCCCACGGGTGACCGTAGCCTTGGCACAACTTTCCCGAACTCAATGAGGTGTCACCATGCTTACGGGCAATCCCGCCGTTGCGGCCAAGGCCGAACAGCCTGCTTCACTCTCCGGACCGATGGTCGCGTTCCTGGCCTTCTGCTGCGGCGCAGTTGTCGCAAACCTTTATTACGCGCAGCCCATCGTCGAGCTGATCGCGCCGCAGATCGGCCTGTCCAGCGCCAATGCCAGTTTGATCGTGTCGCTGACGCAGTTCGGTTACGCGCTGGGTTTGTTGCTGCTGGTGCCGCTGGCCGACCTCATGGAAAACCGCCGTCTGGTGGTCGGTTTCACCCTCGCGGCGAGTGCCACGCTGTTGTGCGCCGGCCTGACCCATTCGCCGTCGCTGTTTCTGCTGTTGTCGTTACTGATCGGCCTGACCTCGGTGGCGGTGCAGATTCTCGTGCCGCTGGCCGCGCATCTGGCGCCGGAAGCCAGCCGTGGCCGCGTCGTCGGCAACATCATGAGCGGCTTGCTGCTCGGGATTCTGCTGTCGCGGCCGCTGTCGAGCGTGTTGGTCGAGGTGTTCGGCTGGCGCGGAGTGTTTTACAGCGCGGCGGCGCTGATGGCGGTCATCGCGCTGATCACCGCCGTGGCGCTGCCACGCCGGATGCCGACGCACAAAGCCACTTATGTCGCGTTGATCGGTTCGGTGTTTGCTCTGGCCCGGCGCTATCCGGTGCTGCGTCAGCGTTCGCTGTATCAAGGTTTGCTGTTCGCCAGTTTCAGTCTGTTCTGGACGCTGGCGCCGATTGAGCTGATGCGGCGTCACGGCTTCACTCAGGCGCAAGTGGCGATTTTCGCGCTGGTCGGTGCGGTGGGTGCGATTGCGGCGCCGATCGCCGGGCGTCTGGCGGATGCGGGGCATGGCCGTCGCGGCACGCTGATCGCGTTGTTGCTGGCCCCAGCGTCGCTGTTGATCGCTGCGCTGCCGGGTAGCGGTTATGTCTGGCTGGTGGTGTGTGCGGTGCTGCTGGATTTCGCCGTGCAGTTGAACATGGTGCTCGGCCAGCGTGAGGTTTACGCCCTCGATCAACACAGCCGTGCGCGACTTAATGCGGTGTACATGACCAGCATTTTTGTGGGCGGTGCTCTGGGTTCACTGATCGCCAGCCCGCTGTACGAGCATTTTGGCTGGAACCTGTCGGCGGTAGCAGTGGCGGTGCTCCCGGCGCTGGCTCTGGCGTTGTTCCTTGGTCGCAAGGCCGAGCGGAGCTGAATCTGCGAAATATCCCTTTGGGAGTGTGCCCGCGCACGATGGCGGTGGACCAGCCGGGCCAAATACTGACGGATGGATCGGCTTCGCGAGCAGGCTCGCTCCCACAGGGTTTCGCGGAATTTTACAAGACGCTGTTTCGACAGGAGGACAACATGCATCGCCCCGAGCACGGCGGTACAAGACGTATGGCGAACAGTGATGCACAATCGTCCGCGTTCCCTTTCGACCGGACCCCGCTTATGGACAAGTTGCTGGCACTGAAGATGTTCGTTGAAACCGTGCGTTGCGGGGGCTATTCCTCGGCGGCGCGCAAATTGGGGATTTCGACGTCATCAGTGACGCGGCAGGTGGCGGGGCTCGAACACGAACTGGGCGCAAGCCTGCTCAATCGCACCACGCGCAACACCAGCGTGACCGTCGCCGGTCAGACCTATTTCGAAAAAGCCGTAGCGATTCTCGACGCCGTCGATGAAGCCGACGCCGTCGTTGCTGACCGTGGCATCGACGCACAGGGCCGGTTGCGCATCAGCGTGCCGGTGGAGTTCGGCCGACGGCTGATCGCGCCGCACCTGAGCCGCTTGCTCGAGCGGCATCCGGGGCTTGAGATCAGTTTGTCGCTGAGCGACCAGGTCAGTGACTTGCTGAGCGAGCAGATCGATGTGTCGGTGCGCTTGGGCTCGACCGTGGTCAGTGATGACATCGTCAGCAAACGCGTAGGACATTTCGAGCGCTGGGTGGTGGCGAGTCCGGCCTATCTGGCTCGCAGCGCGGCGCTTTGTCATCCTCGGGATTTGCTCGAGCATCAATGCCTGCGTTTCGACTATGGCGGCACGCACGCGCACTGGACCTTTCAGAATGAACAAGAGCCGATTCAGCTCAACGTCCAGGGGCGACTCCAAAGCAACAACGCCGACATCTTGCGCGAAGCCGCCATCGCTGATGGCGGGGTGACGCTGCTGGCCGATTGGCTGGTGCGCGACGACGTGGCGGCTGGACGGCTGACTCGGTTGCTCGAGCATTACGAGGTCAATCCCGGCAGTGCCAGCACCTGCATCAACGCGCTGTATCTGCCCAATCATCGCGGCTCGAGTCGGATCAACGTGTTTATAGATTTCTTGACGGAAATTCTTCAGCCCGCCGCGGCGAGTACCCACGCGTATGCCGGCGTTCGTGGAAGCAAACGCTAAAGCGACAGCTGTAATCCGCGAGCGCGGCGCAAGCGTTTATCTGAATCGCGGCAGTGGCCGATCCAGAGGCTTGAGCGACGACAGCGTATTGCGGATCAGCGGCGTGTCTTTTTCAATGTCGTTCAGACGATCACGGATGCGCAGGGCGGTCGGGTGTCCGCCTTGGTGATCAACCCAGTCGGCGATTTCTTTGCAAGCGGCAGCCAGGCGCGCCTGACGGGCGTCGAGCAGGGTGAGAAGGGTGGTGATGGACTCTTTTTCGGACATGGAACACCTCCGTTCTATGAAACCTTGAGCTGCAGCAAAAAGCCCGCAACTCGCGAGCCTTATGCCATGGGAATGCTGCTCCCTCAGCTGGTTTCAGTATAGACCCGCTTTAGCGCGGCATCAGCCGGAAGACTGGCGGGCCGGTGATAATGAGCTGGCTGCGTTGAGCCGCTGACATTCGACGTGTGCGTCCAGCTCCACGTCGTAGCCATCGCCGATGAACCCGTGGGTGCGTGTGTCGCAGATGCGAAACCAGGCTGTCGCTTCGGCCGGTTCGGACTGGGCGTCCCCGGCGCGTCGACCGTGGATGATGATCTTGTTGCACTGCTTCACGACGAACAGGTCTTCCATGGGATCACCGTAGCTGATTCGTGTCAGATCAACTATAGAAGCCCTCGGCAATCGTGCCAAAAATACCCAGCTCAGCTCGTCGGTTGCCGGTGCCAATCGTGCGGGGGAAAGGTGCTCGGCCTAGGACGCGGCGCTGGGAGGTTCAAGCACGTCGGTCACTTCACTCATGCGCTCAAGAAACATCGCCAGCGCCACCTCTTCGGGGCGCAGGCCTTTGCGCGCGCGTGGTCGTGGCAATTCGGCGAGGGCGCCGAGCATGAATTTTTCCACCACCGCGGGATGGATATAGCACTTGCGGCACACGGCCGGCGTGTTGCCCAACTGCTTGGCAACGCCTTTGACCATCTCCACCACGTGCCGTTTTGCTTCGGTCTCCGTTTCGTGGGTCAGCTCGCGTAGCGTCGCCAAGGCCAAAGCGCTGCCGGCCCAGGTGCGGTAATCCTTGGCGGTGAATTCTGCGCCCGTCAGGGTTCGCAGGTAGGCATTGACGTCGGACGAAGTGACGGTGTGGCGCTCGCCATTTTCATCCAGATACTGGAACAGATTCTGACCGGGAATTTCCAGGCAACGCTTGATGATCCGCGCCAGGCGTCGGTCTTTGACGGTGATCTGGTGCTCGATACCGCTCTTGCCGCGAAACTGGAAGAGGATGGCGCTGCCGTTCACTTCAACGTGGCGGCTGCGCAGGGTGGTCAGCCCATAGGATTTATTGTCCCGCGCATATTGCGTATTGCCGACCCGGATCAGCGTGGCGTCCAGCAAGGTAATCACCGTGGCCATGACTTTGTCGCGGCTGAACCCCGGTGCGTCGAGCAAGGTTTCGAGTTGTTTACGCAATTTCGGCAGCGTCTGACCAAATTCGCGCAGACGTGAATACTTGTCCGCATCGCGTACTTCGCGCCAGCGCGGGTGATAGCGATACTGCTTGCGGCCACGGGCGTCGATGCCGGTGGCTTGCAGGTGGCCGCACCGATCAGTGCAGATCCAGACGTCGGTGTAAGCCGGCGGCACGGCAAGCGAGTTGATGCGCTTGATCTCGTCCGGGTCGGTGATGCGTTGGCCAGACGGGTCGAAGTAACAGAACTTGCCACGCAGTTTTTTGCGGGTAATACCGGGCTGGGTGTCATCGACGTAATGCAGGTCGGGTGGCAGCGCATCAGTTAACACGGTATCAGGCATGGCATCTTCCAGGGTTTGCGTAACGGTCTGTAAAACGATTGACCGCGCGCCGCTGCCGTCGTGCCGAATGATTTACGCGAGCACTGCCACCGCCTTGATCTGCGCCCAGAGCCGCTGGCCAGGGCGCACAGCCAATTGATCGCGGGAAAACCGGGTAATCCGCGCCAGCAGCGGCGTGCCCCCGGCGTCGAGACGGATCAACACATGGGCAGAGTTATCTGCCGCCTGTTCGCTGACGACGGTCACCGGCAGGCGATTGAGGATGCTGCTCGATTCGCTGTTGTGCAGCGCCAGACTGATGTCCCGCGCGTGGACTTTGCAGCGCAGCGCCTGGCCCAGCGCCATCGGCGCGTGGGTCACGCGAATGTTCATCTCGGTCGCCGGAAGTTGCAGGCTCAGCAATTGATAGTCCGCATCGTAAGCGCTGACCTGGCCTTCAATGATTACGCCCGCGTCATCGCCCATCGCCAAGGGCAGATCCAGCCGCGCGAGGGTTTCCGCGATGGGGCCGCTGGCCAGCGTTTTGCCGTCGCGCAGCAGCACCAGATGATCGGCCAGCCGGGCAACTTCATCCTGCGCGTGGCTGACGTAGAGCACCGGAATATCCAGTTCATCGTGCAGGCGTTGCAGGTACGGCAGGATTTCGCTTTTGCGCCGACTGTCCAGCGCCGCCAGCGGCTCATCCATCAACAACAGTTTCGGGCTGGTCAACAATGCGCGGGCAATGCCGATGCGCTGGCGTTCCCCGCCGGACAAATGTTGCGGATGACGCTCAAGCAAATGACCGATGCCGAGCAATTCGGTGGCTTGGTTCAGGTCGACTCGCCGCTGCGATCGGGCGATGCGCTTGAGGCCAAATTGCAGATTGGCCAGCACCGACAGGTGCGGGAACAGGCTGGCCTCTTGAAACACGTAACCCAGTGCACGTTTGTGCGGCGGCAGGAAAATGCCTTTTTCGCTGTCTTGCCAGACTTCATCATTGATCTGTACGAAGCCGTATTCGGCACGCTCCAGACCGGCAATGCAGCGCAAGCAAGTGGTTTTGCCCGAGCCGGAGTCGCCGAACAGCGCAGAAACGCCACGCCCCGGTAAACACAGATCAACGTCCAGCGTGAAGTCGGGATACGTCAGGTTCAGGCGTGCATCAATCATCGATCAGCTCCAGCCAGCGCGAGTCTTGCGGCTGGAATACAACGCCAGCAACACCAAAAACGAGAACACCAGCATCGCCCCGGCCAGCCAATGCGCTTGAGCGTATTCCATGGCTTCGACGTGATCGTAAATCTGTACCGAAACCACGCGGGTCTTGTCGGGAATATTGCCGCCGATCATCAGCACCACACCGAATTCGCCGACGGTGTGGGCGAATCCAAGGATCGCGGCGGTGATAAATCCCGGGCGGGCCAGCGGCAGGATCACGCTGAAAAACGTGTCCCACGGGTTGGCGCGCAAGGTCGCGGCCACCTCCAGCGGGCGCGTGCCAATCGCCGAGAATGCGTTTTGCAGCGGTTGCACCACGAACGGCATCGAGTAGATCACCGAGCCAATCACCAGACCGGTGAAGCTGAACGTCAGCGTACCGAGGCCCAGCCACTGCGTGAACTGACCGAGAAAACCGTGCGGCCCCATCATCAGCAGCAGATAAAAGCCAATGACGGTGGGCGGCAGCACAAGGGGCAGGGCGACGATGGCGCCGATCGGACCGCGCAGCCACGAACGGCTGCGCGACAACCACAGGGCAATTGGCGTGCCGATGACCAGCAGGATCACAGTCGTCAGTGACGCCAGTTTCAGCGTCAGCCAGATCGCCGCGAAATCGGCACTCGTCAGCGACATTTAGAGTTGATAGCCGTAGGACTTGATCACCGCCGCGGCTTTCGGACCTTTGAGGTATTCAACCAGAGCTTTGGCGGCGGCGTTGTCCTTGCCCTTGTTCAGAATCACCGCGTCCTGTTTGATCGGATCGTGCAGATTGGCCGGGACGATCCACGCCGAACCGCTGCTGACTTTGCCATCCTTGAAAATCTGCGAAAGGGCGACGAAACCCAATTCGGCGTTGCCGGTGGAAACGAATTGATAGGCCTGGGTAATGTTCTGACCTTCAACGATCCTGGTTTTGGTCGCTTCGCTAAGTTTGAGTTTTTCCAGCACTTGCGTGGCAGCCAGCCCATAAGGCGCGGCTTTTGGGTTGGCGATTGCCAAGTGTTGGAATTGGTTGTTCTTCAATACGTCGCCGTTGGCGTCGATGTAACCTTCTTTTGCCGACCACAGCGCCAGCGTGCCAATGGCGTAGGTAAAGCGCGAACCCTTGACGGTCTCGCCTTCCTTTTCGAGTTTTTCAGGCGTCGTATCATCCGCCGCGAGAAACACTTCGAACGGCGCGCCATTCTTGATCTGGGTGTAGAACTGGCCCGTGGCACCGTAGGCGGCGACCAGTTTGTGCCCGGTGTCTTTTTCGAAATCAGCGGCGATGGCTTGGATCGGAGCGGTGAAATTCGCCGCAACAGCCACCTGCACTTCATCAGCCTGAGCCGCGCCAACGGCGAAGACGGCGAGTAATGTGGTCATGCCGGTAGACGCAAAACGTGGAAAACCGATCTTCATGTAACAGCTCCGTTGGTGGCGGGGGCGCAAGCAAAGTTCTCTGCCATGGAATGCGCCGATGCCGGGGGTGAATTCGCTATATAGGCAAATATATAGCGAAACCCCGGCAAACGGGAAGGCTTGGCTGGGATGCGCCTGAATATGCGCTGCGGAGGGTCAGCGGCGAGCCAGTTTTTCCAGGGCGCCTTCGGCCAACAGTCGAGTCAGTTCGGCGCTGCCAATGTCCTTGCCCAGCGTCAGCGCCTGACCGGCCCAGAGGTTGGCGAACTGCGCATCATCTTTCGCCCGCAGCGGCATCAAGGCACCGCCGGCAAGAGGGAAAGCCGGGGCGTGCGCCGACATCGGCCCCAGTTCGCGCATGACCCGATTGAGAATGCCCCGCGCAGGTCGCCCGGTGAAAATGTTGGTGATCGCAGTCTCACTTTCCTTCGCCGATCGCAGCGCCTGGTGATGCGCAGCGCTGACTTTTGCTTGCGGGGTGAACAGGTACGCGGTGCCGACCTGGACCGCCGATGCCCCAAGCATGAACGCCGCCGCCACACCCCGTGCGTCGGCGATTGCCCCCGCAGCAATCACCGGAACGCTCACCGCATCGACCACCTGCGGCACCAGCGCAAATGTCCCGACCTGGCTGCTCAGATCATCACTGAGAAACATCCCGCGATGGCCGCCCGCTTCATAGCCCATGGCAATAATCGCATCACAGCCGTTCTGTTCGAGCCAGCGGGCCTCATCGACCGTGGTCGCCGAAGAAATGATTTTCGCCCCCGTTGCCTTGACCCGATCCAGCAAGGTCTTTTCCGGCAGGCCGAAATGGAAACTCACCACTTCAGGACGAAATTCCTCGAGCACGGCACAAGCCGCCGCATCAAACGGGGCACGGTTGGAGACCGGTGTCGGCGCATCGAAATCGGCACCCAGTTCGCGGTAGTAAGGCTCCAGCAGGCTTTTCCATTCGATGGCGCGTTGCTCATCGGCGGCGGGCGGTTGATGGCAGAAGAAATTCACATTGAACGGCTTGTCGGTGTGCTGCCGAATCGTCGTCAGTTCTGCGCGCAATTGCTCGATGCTGAGCATTGCCGCCGGCATCGAACCGAGGCCGCCGGCATTGCACACCGCAATCACCATCGACGAATTGGTGGCACCGGCCATCGGGCCTTGGATGATCGGCAACTCAATGCCAAACAGATCGAGAATGCGGGTATCTGGCCATTGGCTCATGAAAACGGTTCTCCGAACGACGAAGCGGGCAGGGACGGCAAAGCGGGTTTTTTACAGGTAAACAGGATCCGCAGCCAGTTTGAAATTGAGAAGATCTTTTGCAGTTTTTGCAGCGCCGAAGGCAGCCGCCGCCAGCGATTGGCGCAAAGTCGAGTGTGGCAATGTGTTGCGATGTGCTATTTCAATGCATGCTTTCATTTCAACATTTACGAGAGGCCGTCATGTTCAACGCCATTTTGATCGACAAAGACGACAGCGGTTATCGCGCCAATCTCCAGCAAGTCGCGGAGGAGCAATTGCCCGAAGGCAACGTCACCGTGAACGTGGCGTACAGCACTTTGAATTTCAAGGACGGTCTGGCGATTACCGGCAGCAGCCCGGTCGTGCGCAAGTTCCCGATGGTGCCGGGGATTGATCTGGCGGGGACCGTCGAATCCAGTTCGCATCCGGACTATCAGGCGGGCGATCAGGTCGTGCTCAACGGCTGGGGTGTCGGCGAAAACCACTGGGGTGGATTGGCACAAAAGGCCCGGCTGAATGGCGATTGGCTGATCCCGCTGCCCAAGGCTTTCACAGCGGCGCAGGCCATGGCCATCGGCACGGCGGGTTATACGGCGATGTTGTGCATTCTGGCGCTGGAGCGTCACGGCGTGACCCCGGATCAGGGCGAAGTGCTGGTCACCGGCGCGAATGGCGGCGTCGGCGGTTTTGCCATTGCGCTGCTCAGCAAGCTTGGCTATCAGGTGGTCGCGTCCACTGGCCGGGTGTCCGAGCATGAATACCTCAAGCGCTTGGGCGCCGTTGAAATCATCGACCGATCGACCCTCTCGGAGCCGGGCAAACCGTTGGCCAAAGAACGTTGGGCGGCGGTTGTTGACTCGGTCGGCAGCCACACGTTGGCCAACGCCTGCGCCAGCACCCGTTCCGAAGGCGTGGTCGCCGCGTGCGGACTGGCGCAGGGCATGGACTTTCCGGCATCGGTGGCGCCGTTCATTTTGCGCGGGGTGACGCTGGCCGGGATCAACAGTGTGACCCAGCCCAAGGCGCGTCGAATTGAAGCCTGGGATCGACTGGCGACGGATTTGGACGTTGCGCTGCTGGCGCTGATCAGTCACGAAATCAGTCTGAGCGAAGCGATTGAAGCCGCGCCGAAGCTGCTCGCCGGGCAACTGCGGGGGCGGGTGGTGGTCGACGTCAATCGTTGAGTTCACGCTCGAGCAATTGGCGTTTGCGCTCGACACCCCAGCGGTAGCCGGAAAGATTGCCGTCGCTGCGCACCACGCGGTGGCAGGGGATCGCGACCGCCAGGCGGTTGGCGCCGCACGCCTGGGCCACCGCGCGCATCGAGGTCGGTGCGCCGATGCGCTGCGCAATCTCGGCGTAACTGGCGGTGCTGCCCACCGGAATTTCGCGCAGTGCCTGCCAGACACGCTCTTGGAAGGCTGTGCCGCGAATGTCCAGCGGCAGGTCAAGGCCGATTGCCGGTGACTCGATGAAGCCAACCACGCTGGCGACCAGTTGTTCAAACGGGTGATCAGCGCCGATCAGGTTGGCGTTGCGAAACTGATCCTGCAGATCGCAGACCAGTTGGTGCGGATCGTCACCCAGCAGAATTGCGCAGATACCGCGCGCGCTTTGCGCCACCAGAATCGCCCCGAGCGAGCATTGCCCGACGGCAAAGCGGATGTCGTTGTGCTGCCCGGCGGCGCGGTAGTCGGTCGGCTTCATGCCCAGCAGTTGATCGGCGCAATGGTAAAAACGCCCGTTGGAACCGAAGCCTGCGTCGTACAGCGCCTCGGTCACGGAACCGCCTTCAGCGAGGCGGGCGCGCACTTTGCGCGAGCGATGCGCGCTGGCGTAGGCCTTGGGTGTAAGGCCCGTCGCGGCTTTGAATACGCGGTGGAAATGAAACGGACTGAGGCCGGCGCTCGCCGCGAGGCTGTTCAGTGTCGGTGAGGTTTGCGCAGCTTCTATATGGCGGCACGCTGCAGCGATAATCGCCGCCTGATGCGCATCGTTCTGATCCTTGCTGGCGCGTTTGCTCGGCCGGTATCCCGCCGCTTCGGCCAATTCGGCGCTGGCGAAAAATTCGACATTTTCTGGTTTGGGCAGGCGCGCAAGGCTGCTGGGCCGGCAGTAGATTCCGGTGGTTTTTACCGCATAGACAAAGTGCCCGTCTGCCCGCGGGTCGCGCGCGACCACAGCCGCCCAGCGCGGATCGTCTTCAATGCTGATCGAGTTCGAAAGCGTGTCCATGGGGAATAATCCGTTGACCTGTTTGATTCAGGTTAACCAGCATCGTAGCTGACGACACTCCGCACCTTGCGGTCAAACTTTTGCCAGCGCTCCGGCGACACGAAAGGTCAGGTTGATACGTCGTTCGCCCAGGCGCGGATGATGGCCGGGTTTGATCGGCAGCACGCCGTGAAAGCGCAAGCGGTCGACGCCGCCCCAGACCACCATATCGCCATGCAGCAGCGGGATTCGTTGGCTTTTGTCGCTGCGTTCGAAACCGCCAAACAGAAACATTGCTGGCAGCCCCAGCGACAGCGAAACGATCGGCGCCGCGTAGCCCTTTTCGTCCTTATCCTGATGCAACGACATCTTGGCGCCGGGGACATATTGATTGATCAGGCAGGAATCGGCCTGGAAAGCGCTGAATCCTGCACGCTCCGCGGCCGACTGAGCCAGATCGGCAAACACCGCCGGCATCGTCGGCCACGGCAAACCGCTGCGTGGATCGACGCTTGAATAGCGATAACCGCTGCGATCGGTAATCCAGCCCAGATTCCCGCAACTGCTGGTGCCGACCGACATGCTGAAGCCGCCGGGCGTGACCATGTGACGAAGCGGGGCGGCGACGAGAATGGCCTCAAGCTCCGTCAGCAATTGATCGACGCACGGCAAAGCGAAGCCCCGCAGCACCCACGATTGCTCGCCAATCTGCTCGGCCCGGGCTTGCTGTACGGGTTCGTTATCGGCGAACAAGTCGAATGTGGTCGGTTGCATGGTGTCGGTTACAGCGCTTTGCTGACCTTGATGTCAGTGACTTCTTCCTCGGTGTGCAGCTTTTGCAGCGCCGCTTTCGCTTCCTCGGCAGTACCGGTCTCGAGCTCGGCGAAGTCGAAACGCTGCTCACCGTCCAGCTTGTATTTGATGACGTATTTGGTCTTTTGGTCCACGGTCATGTTTTCCTTTCAGATAGTCGGCGCGCTTCAGCTGAGCTTGGTACTGGAGCGACGGATGATCTTGATCGAGTGGGTCAGCGTCGGCTTGCGCGTCACGCTGATCGCACGGCGGTTCACGGTATCGATGGTGATATTCCAGAAACCGGTGCTCGGCGCGGTAATGCGCGCCGGGAAGGTGTCGAATGCGCCGCCGTGATAGGTGTGACGGCCGCCATTTTTGAAGCTGCGGAAGTTGGCGTCGTTCATCAGACGAATGTTGCACATTTGCGAGCATTGGATGACGACGATGTCGTCTTCGTTGAGGTGCTCGCGCTGGTGAATAAATTTCATGGGCGCCTCCAGAAGGGCTTTTTCTACAAAAATCAGAACGATAGCTTGTCGATTGGCGCAGTTTATCAGCCCGCACGGGTTATTATCTGGCCGTCGGGCGATGGTTTGACACTTTTCGAACAGATATTCGCGATTGGATGCGGGTTAAATACAGGCGGCCCCGGAGAAAAACAGCATTTGTGCTGTCGGACGGTCTTTAACGGAGGTTTTGTATGAAGTGGGGCGTGGTTTGTCTGCCGTTGGTTCTGATGTTGGGTGGTTGTGCGAACGTTTCGGAAATCAACGAGACACTGCCGACCATGAGTGTGATCTCCGGCAAGAAGCCCCATGAATATGCGCAGTGCCTGACCGATCAGCTCGCCAGTAGCCGCGGTGCGCTGCAAGTGCAGCCGCAGAAGGACGGGGTTCGCGTAATCGTCCCGGGCAAATTGTCCTCAGGCCCGGCCGCCGTATTTGATATCGAAGATCGTTCCGGCGGTAGCAGCATCAAGCTGCACGAGCGTATGTCCAATGTGCCGGTTCGCCCCCGCGATGTGCAGAAGGCCGCCACCGCGTGTATTTCCGGCTGATAGACTGTTCGCTATCAGCACCGATGCCGTCACAGTGATGCTGTGGCGGCATTTTCATTTCTGGAGTCGCGATGAAGCGAGAGCAAGTACGGGAGCGCCACGTCGAGGGCCTGATTTCAGCCACCCATGTGATTCAGAACCCGGCCAATCCGGGCGAATGGATCGTGTTTTTCAAGAAGAGCGCCGGGCGCAGCTATTTTCTGGTGGACGATAACGACGAGGTCGAGTCGTTCAATCGCCTCGACGATCTGATCGAAGTGGTGCGCGGTCTGGGCATCAAGTTTGCCGAAATCCACATGTAGCGGCTATTTGCAGACCACCACGACGCTGCGGTTTTTGAAGTTGCCGACGTCGACGCCCAAGGTTTTGTCGTCTTCCTTGGGATGCGGCGTGCCGTCGGTGCCAACGATGCGATAACCGGTGCCGGCGCAGGATGCATCGGCTTTTTCGTAGCAGGTGGCCCAGGAATTGGCTTCACCGGAGCAATCGATGCTCAGGCCCTGCTCGCCGTTGTTCAGGTAGGTGGGCTGGGAAGTGGCGCAGCCGCTCAGTGCCAGTATCGCGATCAGGGGCAGCAATTTGTTCATGTTCATGGTCTGTGTCGTCTTCAGCTAGGGGGACTAGACGCTCTGACAGCGCCACGATGAAAAGGTTATAGCGATTGGCCACTTGTTTGCACGCAAGCATAAAAAAGCCCTGCACAACGGCAGGGCTCCGGGCGAATCAACGCGGGTCAGTCCTGATCTTTGCCACGACGCTTGGCCGATGCAGGCGTGTCAGTGAACACCGATGCCACATCAGTCGCCATCTGCTCGCTGTCGAAAGGCCCGGCGATGTGTTCGCCGTTAGTGGTGGTCAGCGTCCACTTGCCGTCTTTCTTGTCGATAACATACCCATTGATGATTTTTACCGCGGCCATCTCTCTGTCTCGTTCGCTGGTTCAAAGTCGCCATGATACCGGCAAATGCACGCATCGGGGGGCGATGAGCGTATGGTGATCGAGTTTGCCGGCAGCTTTGAGCTACGCTGATCTGGCCGCACGAAAAGTCGGATGGAACTATCGACGAGAATATTTCTCTATGATGGCATCGGTTAGCCAGTGCGGGGCATTGTAAGGTGCACGCCGCCTGATTAGACTGCGCCGAAACTCGTACACACAGCCTTTTCAAGGACTTATATGATCAAGAAATGCTTGTTCCCAGCAGCCGGTTACGGTACTCGCTTCCTGCCAGCGACTAAAGCCATGCCTAAAGAAATGCTGCCGGTGGTAAACAAGCCACTGATCCAGTACGGCGTTGAAGAAGCTCTGGATGCTGGTCTGACGGAAATCTCCATCGTTACCGGTCGTGGCAAGCGCGCTTTGGAAGACCACTTCGACATCAGCTACGAGCTGGAAAACCAGATCAAGGGCACCGACAAGGAAAAATACCTGGTCGGCATCCGTAAATTGCTCGACGAGTGCTCGTTCTCGTACACCCGTCAGACTGAAATGAAAGGCCTGGGTCACGCGATCCTCACCGGCCGTCCGCTGATCGGTGACGAGCCGTTCGCCGTGGTACTGGCGGACGACCTGTGCGTCAACCTCGAAGGCGACGGCGTACTGACCCAGATGGTCAAGCTGTACAAGCAGTTCCGCTGCTCGATCGTCGCCATCCAGGAAGTCGATCCGCAGGAAACCAACAAGTACGGCGTTATCGCTGGCGAGATGATCCGTGACGACATCTATCGCGTGCACAGCATGGTCGAGAAACCAAAACCGGAAGATGCGCCGTCGAACCTGGCGATTATCGGCCGTTACATCCTCACCCCGGACATCTTCGATCTGATCGAGCAGACCGAGCCAGGCAAGGGCGGCGAAATCCAGATTACCGATGCCCTGATGAAACAAGCCCAGAACGGCTGCGTCATGGCCTACAAGTTCAAAGGCAAGCGTTTCGACTGCGGTGGCGCTGAAGGCTACATCGACGCGACCAACTTCTGCTTCGAAAACTTCTACAAGACTGGCAAAGCTTACTGATAGCGTCTGCCCGCTCTGCAAGAAAAAGCCACCTTCGGGTGGCTTTTTCATTTTCCGCCCTTATATGGATTGCAGTGCTTGCCCAATGGACGGCGGCAGGTATGCTGATCGCCTGCCGAGGAGATAGAAATGGCCTACGATTTTGACCTTTATGTGATTGGTGCCGGTTCCGGCGGTGTGCGCGCTGCGCGGTTTGCCGCGGGTTTCGGCGCAAAAGTGGCAGTAGCGGAAAGCCGTTATCTCGGCGGGACCTGCGTCAACGTCGGTTGTGTGCCAAAGAAGCTGTTGGTATACGGCGCGCATTTCCCCGAAGAATTCGAGCAGTCTTCCGGTTTTGGCTGGAGCCTGGGTGAGGCGACTTTCGATTGGGCGACGCTGATTGCCAACAAGGATCGCGAGATCAATCGCCTCAACAGCATCTATCGCAATCTGCTGGTCAACAGCGGCGTGACGCTGCACGAAGCCCACGCGAAAATCGTCGGCTCGAACGAAGTTGAAGTGAACGGCCAGCGCTACAGCGCGAAGCACATTCTGATCGCCACCGGTGGCTGGCCGCAGATTCCGGACATTCCGGGGCACGAACATGCGATCGGCTCCAACGAGGCCTTTTTCCTCAAAGAACTGCCCAAGCGCGTATTGGTGGTGGGCGGCGGCTATATCGCCGTGGAGTTTGCCGGAATTTTTCACGGTCTTGGTGCCGAGACTACGCTGCTGTATCGCGGCGATCTGTTCTTGCGTGGCTTCGATGGCGCCGTGCGCAGGCATCTGCAGGAAGAGCTCACCAAGCACGGTCTGGATCTGCAATTCAACGCCGACATCGCGCGCATCGATAAGCAGGCCGATGGCAGCCTGAAAGCCACACTCAAAGATGGACGCGTGCTCGAAGCAGACTGCGTGTTTTACGCCACTGGCCGTCGTCCGATGCTGGACAATCTCGGCCTGGAAAACACCGGTGTGCAGTTCACTGACAAAGGCTTCATCAAAGTCGATGATCTGTACCAAACCACCGAGCCGTCCATTCTTGCCCTCGGCGACGTCATTGGCCGGGTGCAACTCACGCCGGTCGCATTGGCTGAAGGCATGGCCGTGGCGCGGCGCTTGTTCAAGCCGGAGCAATACCGCCCGGTGGATTACAAGATGATCCCGACGGCCGTATTCAGTCTGCCGAATATCGGCACAGTGGGCCTGAGCGAAGAAGAGGCCCGCGAGGCGGGTCACGATGTGGTGATTTATGAAAGTCGTTTCCGGCCGATGAAGCTGACCCTGACACAGTCTCAGGAAAAAACCCTGATGAAACTGGTGGTCGACGGCAAGACCGACAAGGTCCTCGGCTGCCACATGGTCGGTCCGGATGCTGGTGAAATCGTGCAAGGTCTGGCCATCGCGCTGAAGGCTGGCGCAACCAAGCGTGACTTCGACGACACGATCGGGGTTCACCCGACGGCCGCCGAAGAGTTTGTCACCATGCGTACACCGGTCGGCGCTTAAGCGTCGTTCGGTTTGCCTGTGTCTGGCGTTGCCGCGACGGTGGCCGCCAGGCGCTTGCTGTCTTCCAGAGTTGCTTGAGCTTTGAGCAACTCTTTTTCCAGAGTCTGATTGACCATCGTCTGCTCGTCGACGCTCTGTTTGAGCGCCTGGCTTTCCAGCGTGGCCACGCGCAAGCGTTCCTGGAGGAGGGTGCGCTCGCTATCCATTCGCGTGCTTTGTTCCAGTAACTGATCCTGGCGCTGGTTGCTCTGCTTGAGCTGATCCTGCAGCAAGTTCAGCTCGCGCTGAGTGCCGCGGTTTTCTGTGAGCAGGCGTTCGTTGTCGCGGTGCAGTTGCGTGATCTCGTCCTGACGCACCAACGCACTTTGCTGGGCTTGACGCAGTTCGGCCTGAATCTGCTGCACCTGGCTTTCGTGACGGCTCTGATCCTGCTCGCGCTGCTCTCGGCTGGCGTTGCGGTAATGCTCCAGCGCATCGCGGGCGTGCAGATGCTTTTCTTCCAGCGAGCGAATCTGCTCGTCCTTGTCCTGCAAGCGCAACTCGAAGTCGGCCAGTGCCTGATTCAGCCCGGCATTGCGCGTCTGCTCGGTCTGCAACATCGAGCGCGTGTTGTTCAGCGCTTCGGATTCGCGCGCCAGTGCGGCGCCTTGAATGTCGTGCTCGTGCTCGAGTTTTTCCAGAGCCTGGCGGGTTTCTTTCAACTCGCTTTCCAGCGCTTCACGTTGCGCCTCGAACTGCTCGCGCGCTTGTTCGATGGGCTCTTGCGCCTGCTCTTTAAGGCGTTGGGCGAGGCGCGAGACGAGGGCGGCGAGTTCGTCGTCGATCGGTTCTGCCGACGCTTCGACCGGTTGAGCGCCATCGTCCAGCTCTTTCAGATAACGATGGATCGTGGTTTTCGAGCCGGTGTTACCCATTTCAATGCGTACCGCATCGATGCTTGGGTGTTCGCCGCGCGCCAGAATCGCGGTGCGCGCGATTTGCACGAGGGCTTTGGTTATGCCGCCACGGGCCATATCAACTCCTACGGTTTCATACTGTGGTACATGCCACTATGAAGGCTAGTGTACCACGTCAAAAACAAAGTTGAATAATTGAGGTTTAAGACGCGGGATATACTGGTATTACCCATTGTCAGACGGCAAAATGTGCTTTTGCACCCTTGCATCAGTACGCCAGCGAGAAAACAGGCATGAGCGACATCGATCGCTATTTGCAAGCCGCCACCCGTGACAACACGCGCCGCAGCTATCGCGCGGCCATCGAACATTTCGAAGTGAAGTGGGGAGGGTTCCTGCCAGCCACCGCTGACAGCGTTGCGCGCTATCTGGTCGCGCACGCTGGCGAGCTGTCGATCAATACGCTGAAGCTGCGTCTGTCGGCGCTGGCGCAGTGGCACAACAGTCAGGGCTTTGCCGATCCGACCAAGTCGCCTGTGGTGCGCAAGGTATTCAAAGGCATTCGTGCTTTGCATCCAGCACAAGAGAAACAGGCCGAGCCGTTGCAGTTGCAGGATCTGCAACGCGTCGTTGGCTGGCTCGAGCAAGAGGCGCAGACAGCGAGAGCGCAACAGGATCGTCCCGCGCTGCTCAAGGCTTATCGCGATCGCGCATTGATTCTTCTGGGATTCTGGCGCGGTTTCCGTAGCGATGAACTGTGCCGTTTGCAGATCGAGCATGTGCAAGCGCACGCCGGTAAAGGCATCACCCTTTATCTGCCGCGCAGCAAGGGCGACCGGGAAAACCTGGGGCAGACTTATCAAGCGCCGGCACTGCTGAAGCTCTGCCCGGTGCAGGCCTACATCGACTGGATAACGGAAGCGGCGCTGGTGCGCGGTCCGGTTTTTCGCAGCATCGACCGCTGGGGCAATCTGAACGAAGAGGGCTTGCACGCCAACAGCATCATTCCGTTACTGCGCCAGGCCTTGCAGCGTGCCGGGATTGCCGCCGAGAACTACACAAGCCATTCCCTGCGGCGCGGCTTCGCCACATGGGCGCATCAAAGCGGCTGGGATCTGAAATCACTGATGAGTTACGTGGGCTGGAAGGACATGAAATCCGCCATGCGCTATGTTGAGGTCAGCCCATTCCAGGGAATGGCTCGGATTATGGATAAACCGGATCAACCGTAGAGATCGTTTTCTTCTATTAATACAGCCAGCTAATAGCGAAAACAAATCAGCAGTATCAGGTTTGCCAATGAGCCTTCCGTCGAGTGAGTGGGTAGGATTCACCCATCAACTTCATAACCCCTGACGGAGAGTCATCGATGCCTATCATCAACAGCCAAGTAAAACCGTTCAAAGCTACCGCATTCAAAAACGGCGACTTCGTTCAAGTCTCGGACGCTGACTTGAAAGGCAAGTGGTCCGTGGTGTTCTTCTACCCAGCCGACTTCACCTTCGTTTGCCCAACCGAGCTGGAAGACCTGGCCGACAACTACGCTGAGTTCAAGAAGCTGGGCGTGGAAATCTACAGCGTTTCGACCGACACCCACTTTGCTCACGCTGCCTGGCACAACACTTCGCCAGCCATCGGCAAAATCCAATACACCATGATCGGCGACCCGACCCACGTCATCTCCCGCAACTTCGACGTGCTGATCGAAGAAGCTGGTCTGGCTGACCGTGGCACCTTCGTGATCAACCCTGAAGGCCAGATCAAAATCGTTGAACTGAACGATGGCGGCGTTGGCCGTGACGCTTCCGAGCTGCTGCGCAAAATCAAGGCTGCTCAGTACGTCGCTGCACACCCAGGCGAAGTTTGCCCGGCCAAGTGGAAAGAAGGCGAGGCCACTCTGGCTCCGTCGCTGGACCTGGTCGGCAAGATCTAAGTCTGTGACATGCAACGCAGGGCGGCACGCCGCACCTTCTTAAGTTAGCTGCACCGCCCAATAAAAATGCCCGGGCGAGATTCGCTCGGGCTTTTTTTCGCCTCAAATAAAGGAAATCGCCCGTATGTTGGACGCCAATCTTAAAGCCCAGTTGAAATCGTACCTGGAACGGGTCACCCAGCCGATCGAGATCGTTGCATCCCTCGACGACGGTGCGAAATCCCGTGAAATGCTTGACCTGCTGAAAGACGTTGCCAGTCTTTCGAGCCAAATTACCTTGATCGACAGCGGTGACGATGCCCGCAAGCCATCGTTCTCGATCAACCGCCCCGGCGCCGACATCAGCCTGCGCTTCGCCGGCATTCCGATGGGCCACGAGTTCACCTCGCTGGTACTGGCGTTGCTGCAAGTCGGTGGCCACCCATCGAAGGCCAGCGCTGAAGTGATCGAGCAGATTCGCTCGCTCAAAGGTGAGTTTGTCTTTGAAACCTACTTCTCGCTGTCTTGCCAAAACTGCCCGGACGTTGTGCAGGCGCTGAACCTGATGGCGGTGCTCAATCCGAACATCCGCCACGTTGCCATCGACGGCGCGTTGTTCCAGGACGAAGTCAACGATCGCAAGATCATGGCCGTGCCGAGCATCTACTTGAACGGCGAAAACTTCGGCCAGGGCCGAATGGGCCTGGAAGAAATCCTCGCCAAGCTCGACACCGGCGCCATCGTGCGTCAGGCCGAGAAGATCAGCGCCAAAGAAGCCTTTGACGTATTGGTCGTCGGCGGTGGCCCGGCCGGCGCGTCGG
The DNA here is from genome assembly GCF_900636825.1 of Pseudomonas fluorescens. Lineage (NCBI taxonomy): Bacteria > Pseudomonadati > Pseudomonadota > Gammaproteobacteria > Pseudomonadales > Pseudomonadaceae > Pseudomonas > Pseudomonas fluorescens. The sequence goes on from NZ_LR134318.1 coordinate 2,827,735, forward strand.
CGGCCATTTATGCAGCGCGTAAGGGTATCCGCACCGGTGTTGCCGCTGAGCGTTTCGGCGGTCAGGTGCTGGACACTATGGCCATCGAAAACTTCATTTCCGTGCAGGAAACCGAAGGGCCGAAACTGGCTACGGCGCTGGAAGAACACGTCAAGCAATACGACGTCGACATCATGAACCTGCAACGCGCCGACAAGCTGATCCCCGGCAAAAATGGCGAGCTGCATGAAGTCCATTTCGCCAGCGGCGCAACGCTGAAAGCCAAAAGCGTGATTTTGGCGACTGGTGCGCGGTGGCGTGAAATGAACGTGCCGGGCGAGCAGGAATACCGTAACAAGGGCGTGGCGTACTGCCCGCACTGCGACGGTCCGCTGTTCAAAGGCAAGCGAGTGGCAGTGATTGGCGGCGGTAACTCAGGCGTCGAAGCGGCCATCGACCTGGCCGGTATCGTCTCGCACGTCACGCTGCTGGAATTCGACGTACAACTGCGTGCCGACGCCGTCCTGCAGCGCAAGCTGCACAGCCTGCCGAATGTCACCGTGATCACCAGTGCGCAAACCACTGAAGTGACCGGTAATGGCGAGAAGGTCAACGGTCTGCGTTACAAGGATCGCACCAGCGATGAGTTGCGTACGGTCGAGCTGGAAGGGATCTTCGTGCAGATCGGACTGCTGCCGAACACCGACTGGCTCAAAGGCACCATCGAGTTGTCGCCGCGCGGTGAGATCATCGTTGATAACCGTGGCGAGACTTCGATCCCGGGGATCTTCGCAGCGGGTGACGTGACCACTGTGCCGTACAAGCAGATCGTGATTGCAGTGGGCGAGGGTGCCAAGGCTTCGCTCAGTGCTTTCGATCACTTGATTCGCACTTCCGCTCCGGCTTAACCGCCCTGGCAGAATGAAAAAACCCGTGAGCGATCACGGGTTTTTTTATGCCTGAAGCAAAAGATCGCAGCCTGCGGCAGCTCCTACAGAGACTGTGTAGGAGCCTGCGATCTTTTTACAGCGGGGCTGGCTGGATGATTTCGACCCAGTAACCGTCCGGATCCTTGATGAACGCCAGGCTTTTCATGCGGCCATCGCTCAGGCGCTTCTGGAAGTCGCAACCCAATTCTTCAAAACGTGCACACGCGGCGACGATGTCCGGCACCGAGATGCAAATGTGGCCGAAACCACGTGGATCGGTGTTGCCGTTGTGATAGGCGAAATCAGCATCGTTTTCGGTGCCGTGGTTGTGGGTCAGTTCCAGAATGCCCGGGATCGACTTCATCCATTCGGTGCGCGCTGCGGCGTCGGCTGGAATCTGTGCTTTGTCGACCAGCGCGAGAAAGTACAGGCTGAACTCGGCTTCCGGGAAGTCACGCTTCTCGACCAGCGAGAAACCCAGCACGCGGGTGTAGAAATCCAGCGACTTGGTGATGTCTTTGACGCGCAGCATGGTGTGGTTGAAAACGAAGTTACGGGTTGCGCTGTCTGGCGTGGCAGTGACGCCGGGGAAAGTGTTCAGTTCGTTGAGGCTCATGGGCCCTCCAATAACTATGGTCGAGTGAATGGGCGCAATCATACGCATGCCGGCCGGCATCGCCAAATGCAGGGCGGGCTTGCCGTGCGGCTGGCCGGGGCTCAGACTTTGCTTTCTACCTTCGAGTGCGTCCGGCAATGATCCGACTGTTCAAATCGCTGTTTGTTTTTTTTGGCTTGTCTTTGACTGCGGTTCCCGTAATCGCGGGTGAACCCAGCGTCACTTGGCCTGCCGGTTGGCAGGTGGAATCGCTTCCCGAAGCGTCGCTGCAGGTTTCCCGTCAGCGCGCAGCGAAGACTGACGCCGATGGCAATCAGGTGATGGTCATGGAATTGACCATGACGCAGGTTGAAACCGGGCATCAGGTCAACTTGCAGGGCGTTTTGCTGGAAATGCGCAAATCAATCCAGAAGGACTTTTTCCAGAGCGGTTACCAAAGCGTCTGCAACAAAGTTCACCCGGCGACGCTGGGTGATTTGCCAGCACTGGAATCCACTTGCACGATCACTGAAAACGGCCGGCATGTGTTATCGCAAACCTTGGTCGCAGCGGTCGAGGCAGATAAGGCTTATGTTCTTTCCTACGCTGGGCAGGCAGAGGCTTATAAGGCGAGTGCAGACGAGATAGTCGCAGTCAGAAACAGCCTGAAACTTTAGTCGATCGATCTGGCCAAGGCGCAGAGAATACCCGAAGGGATTAAGTACAAAGTTTAAAACCCGCCGTCATCTGCAACATTGAGCAGCAAATTATTTGAATATGATTCAAGAACGTTACAGGGATCTCGAAACTTGCGAGATGAAATTCATTTCATTTGTTAGATAATGTCAAGAAAAAAGCCCTGCATCATGCAGGGCTTTGTTTGTTGGCGTGACCTTTAATCGCGCAACCAGGAATCGACAGTGGCAGCACCGTATTGTTCTTTCCAGGCTTTCAGCCCTCGGTGGTTGCCGCCCTTGGTCTCGATCAGCTCGCCGGTGTGCGGGTTGTGATAAACCTTGACCACGCGAGCGCGGCGGGTTTTCGGCGCGGCGGACGCTTGCAGAGCCGACTTTGACGGGTTCGGATCGAGAATGGCGATGATTTCCTTCAGGCCCTTGCCATAGTTTTTCATCAGCCCCAGAAGCTTTTCTTCAAATTCAATTTCTTTCTTGAGGCCGGCATCGTTCTTCAGCGACTCCAGCTGCTTGAGCTGCTCCTGAAGGGCTTTTTCAGCTGCACGAAATTCAGCGAGTCTGGACAATATCTTTACTCCAATAGTGTATTTGGCTGATACCAACCGCCAACAAAGCTGTAAGCCAAGAGCCTTGAAGCGACTCGGTGATAATGGCTCACCTGCCAATCTTGCTCAGGTTGAAAAAATTGTAGTAGTTAATGCCTCAAGAGTAAATCCTGATGTTGCCTGCATGTAACGGCAGTTGTTTTTTGAATCAATTTGGTGCGTTTCGTCGGTGTGTTCAGCTAAAACCTGGCTTAGTTAATCGTGACTTAATGCGCGAAGAAATTCCCCTGCCGGCATGGGTTTTCCGAACAGATAGCCCTGCAGAAAGTTGACGTGATGAGCGGTCAGATATTCCGCCTGCTCTTGAGTTTCGACACCTTCGGCAACAATACCTAGATCAAGCTTCGCCGAAAGTTCGATGATCGTGTCGAGAATATGTCGAGAAAGCGCGTCGATGCCGATCATCGCAACGAAGCTCTGATCGATCTTGAGAAAGTCGACATTGAATTTGCGCAGGTAGCCCAGGCTTGAATGACCGGTGCCGAAGTCGTCGAGGGCAATCTTCACGCCCAGGCCATGCAACTGCTCGAACAGCTGGTGGGTGATGTCAGTTGGCTCAATCAATTGCCGTTCGGTCAGCTCCAAAATCAGCCTGATGCTGTCCGGCGCGAAAGCTGCGAGGAATTCGCGGCAGTCTTCCACCAGCTCCAGATCCCGACAATGGCTTGCCGTGATGTTGATGCTGATATGAAAAGGCTGCGGCAGCATCGCCGATTGCGGGCCGAGCAGGGCGGCGGTCTGCTGCATCAGCGCGCGGGTCATAGGCACGATCAGACCCGAATGTTCGGCAAACGGGATGAACAGATCGGGGCGCACCAGTCCTTCCTTGGGATGGTTCCAGCGCATCAACACCTCGGCGCCCGACCATTGTCTGCTGTCACCATGCACCACTGGCTGAAAATACGGAATGAACTCGCCGGCATCCAGCGCACGCTGCATTTCATGGCTCGGCGAGGTCGAGCGTTTTTGCAACACATGGCCAATGGCAGCCGAGACCGCGCCAAAAAATATCAGCAGGCTGAACAGCGGTGGGTATTCCTCCGCCATGTAGCGCCAGACTTCGCCTTGCGGGAAGCCCGCCGACACGCTGAACGCGTGACGCTGGGACACTGACTGGCTGAGTGCAACGGGGATCACGGGCAGAGCGCCATCGTGCACTTGGCCATCGACCGAGAGCCAATTGTCGCCGACTTGCAGCACCAGCAAGGTCTGCCGGCCGATCAAGCGCAAGATGTTGGTCAGATGGTAACCGTCCAACGTCGTCAGAGCACCGCCGCGACCATCGCTGAGACGATACACCAGCAATGCCGTGTTGGGCGTCACCGGGTTGCCGTTCATGAGCCACAATTTGCCCTGATGATAATCTCCGGTATTCACTGCCTCGTTAAAGTCGCCGAACAGCGAACTGCAATAGAGGTTGTTGTCCCACACCAGATTGGTCGAGCGCACGAAAGGGCGGCGTGTGACCTGCTCGCGCAAGGCCAGTTTGACCTCTTCGCAGGTCTGACCGGCCAGCGGCAACAAATCCCGCGCCGCTTGCTCGGTGTTGTCGAGCATCAGGTCGAACTGACGCCGTGCCTCTTCGGCTGTGTGTCGGGCGCTCTGCTCGAGTGTGCGTTCGGCCTGCACGTAGAGAATCACGCTGCCCAGCACCACTGGCAGCAAGCCGCTCAACAGCGTGACGGCGATACGGGTGCTGCGTTTGCTGCGAGGTCTGACGGTCAACGGCATGGGCGCATCCTGTCGCGATGAGTGAGGCTTTTGAGCACTGGCCGGGCAACGGCGCGCCGCTGAAAATATCGAGCCAGAGGAAGGATAGATGGCGGATGCCGCTTGCGCCGCGCATGGGCTGATCTTCGTACGCACAAACCCCTTGCGCCGGTCAGGAAAAAGCGGATTTTATAGAGAGGGCAGACAAGCCTATTTACGCTGTGTAGAATCGGTTTACGCATACAATAATAATCGTCTTCTGGCAGCAGAAGCCTCGCCCGCAAGAGCCTTGGGTCGACAATGAAGATATTCGGGTTTCAACTGATCTATGGTGACTTCCTTGCCCGCAGTGTGCGCGGCATTTCCTGCGCGCCACCCCGCAACCTCGCATGACTGACAAATAACTCTGGTTAATTGATAAGAAATGATGAGGCGCCACCATGGCAGATTTATACGAAAACCCAATGGGCCTGATGGGCTTTGAGTTCATCGAGTTCGCGTCGCCGACGCCGGGCACTCTGGAGCCGATCTTCGAGATCATGGGCTTCACCAAAGTCGCCAGCCACCGTTCCAAGAACGTGCACCTGTACCGTCAGGGCGCGATCAACCTGATCCTCAATAACGAACCCAACAGCGTTGCTTCGTACTTCGCCGCCGAACACGGCCCGTCCGTCTGCGGCATGGCGTTCCGCGTCAAGGATTCGCAAAAGGCTTACAACCGCGCGCTGGAACTCGGCGCTCAGCCGATTCACATCGAAACCGGCCCGATGGAGCTGAACCTGCCGGCGATCAAAGGCATTGGCGGCGCGCCGCTGTACCTGATCGACCGTTTCGGCGAAGGCAGCTCGATCTACGACATCGACTTCGTCTTTATCGAAGGCGTTGACCGCAACCCGGTCGGTGCAGGCCTGAAGATCATCGATCACCTGACGCATAACGTGTATCGCGGTCGCATGGCCTACTGGGCGAACTTCTACGAGAAGCTGTTCAACTTCCGCGAGATCCGCTACTTCGACATCAAGGGCGAATACACCGGCCTGACCTCGAAGGCGATGACAGCGCCGGATGGCATGATCCGCATCCCGTTGAACGAAGAGTCGTCGAAGGGCGCCGGGCAGATCGAAGAATTCCTGATGCAGTTCAACGGTGAAGGCATTCAGCACGTCGCGTTTCTCACTGATGACCTGATCAAGACCTGGGACCAGTTGAAGAAAATCGGCATGCGCTTCATGACGGCGCCGCCGGACACTTACTACGAAATGCTTGAGGGGCGCCTGCCGAACCACGGCGAGCCGGTCGATCAGCTGCAATCGCGTGGCATCCTGCTTGATGGTGCATCGGAGCAGGGCGACAAGCGTCTGCTGCTGCAGATCTTCTCGGAAACCCTGATGGGCCCGGTGTTCTTCGAATTCATTCAGCGCAAGGGCGATGACGGATTCGGTGAGGGCAACTTCAAGGCTTTGTTCGAATCAATCGAGCGTGACCAGGTGCGTCGTGGTGTGCTGACCACGGAATAATCCGTAGCTGAAATGAAAAAATCCCGGCCTGCAGAGATGCAGTGCCGGGATTTTTTTCAACATCAAAAGATCGCAGCCTTCGGCAGCTCCTACATTTGGAATGCGTTTTTCCTGTAGGAGCTGCCGAAGGCTGCGATCTTTTGTTTTTAGAGCCGACGCTGCCGCATCAAGTGTTTGAAGCCTTCGAATATCAGCACCACCACCGCGGCCCAGATCGGAATGTAGGTCAGCCACTCACCTGCCTCGATGCTCTCGCCCAGCAACAGCGCCACCGCGAGCAACAGCACCGGCTCAACGTAACTCAACAAACCAAACAGACTGAACGGCAACAAGCGGCTGGCGATGATGTAAACCACCAGCGCCGAGGCACTGATCAGCCCGAGCAGTGGAATCAGCCACATCAGCCCCGGATATTGATCAAACACAGCCAAGCCCTGGTCGCCGCCCTGAACGAACCAATACGCCACCGGCAGCATCAGCGTCATGTCGACCCACAGGCCGCCGAGGTGGTCGGTTTTCAGGTATTTGCGCAGCACGAAATACAGCGGGTAGCCAACGACCACGACCAGCGTTGCCCAGGAAAATCCGCCGACCTGATACAGCTCGTTCAACACACCGAGACTGGCAAAGAACACCGCGATTTTCTGTAGATACGACAGGCTCTCGCCATAGGCAATACGCCCGGTCAGCACCATCGCCAAAGGCAGCAGGAAATAGCCCAGCGACACATCCAGGCTGTAGCCGTTGAGCGGTGCCCACATGAACAGCCACAACTGCACGCCAAGCAAGGCGGAAGAGACCATCAGCCCGGCGATCAGTTTCGGCTTCGCCGTCATCAGTCGGACCAGCTCCAGCACCCGTCGCCATTCGCTGGAAACCAGCATGAATACGGTCATGCAGGGCACGGTCAGCAGCATTCGCCAACCGAAAATTTCCACGCCGCTCAGTGGGGTGAGCAGCGAGGTGTAGTAATACATGACGGCAAACAGCACCGAGGCTGAAACCGATAGAGCGATACCTTTAGACAAGCTGTCCTCGCGGGCGGGTGGGTCAAACGGGGGCGAAGGATACGTGGTTTTTGTGCTGAATATTGGCCGGTTGCTCAATATTTACAACAACCCGTTCTCACCAATGAAGGCGCTGCAGTGAACCGAGGTTTCGGCAGCGCCTGGAGGAGTGTAGTCAGTGAGGTTTGATCAGTGGGTTGCCAAAGCGCTGAATGTACATCTCGCCGAACTGGTACGACGCATCATCGGTGATATGGCCGATGTCGCGATAAACCGGCAAATCATCGACGGTGGTCATGCAAGTTTGCCCTTCGCATTGCACGCTTTTCGGGTCGACGATGATCAGGCTTGGATACTCCGCCTGCAGTTCAATGAAAAGCTTTTCCAGTCCCGGGTCTTGCGCGCCTGACCACGGCGTCAAGGCGCATTGACGACTTTGCTCCGCGCTGCCGAACAGCCCGCGCAATTTGATCTGTTTAAACAGGCATTCATTGATGCCCGCTGGCATGGGCAGGGTGCTCTTCAGAAGAATGGGGGTTGCGCCGGTAGTCACGATGGTGTCCAACGCTTGGCGAATCGCCACGGCCATGCGTTGGCGTGACAGTTCGATGCTGCGCGGGTCATCCAGGCGGGTGACGATGGCATCGGACATGTAACCCTCCCAGAAATGTCCGATGATCACGTACTGGAAGGCGTTATTCCTGATGATCTCATAGTAGCGCTGAGCAGCATCGTGGCACTTTTGATACAGCGCCTTTTTGTATTTATACCAGTCGTATAAATAGAGGTCAGGCAACGCCAGACACGCCGGGTACGCCTGCGCGAGGACGGAAAGGTCGGCATCTTTGGCCAGCGTATCGACGAACCCCCAGTACTGATTCGAATAGGAGTCACCCATAAGAAACACCTGCGGCGCGGCTTTTACGGCGCCGAACAGACAGTCCGGATCGGCGCCGTCGCTGACCCCCAGGCACTTTTCCCTGGCGGCTGGAACCGCCGCGTTCAAGCGGTCGAACAGCTGACGGGTTTCAGTGCCAAAGCGACCCGGCCAGCCCTCGTGCTTTTGGCCTGCCGCGTGGAGGAACGACAGGGCGATAGCGGGCACGATCACCAACACTACAAGCGTTTTGGCAAAGCTGGCCCGAGCTTTTCGGAATCTGTTTTCGATCAGGACAAAGGACAAGTAACCAGTCACGAAGCTGGCAACGAAATAAAAGACCGTCACTGGCGGAGTCAACTCGATGCCCAGGTCGTTCATTACCGCGAGGATCGGCCAGTGCCACAAGTAAATGGAATACGAGAGCGTGCCTATGAAGACCAGAGGTTTGAACGCCAGTAATTTCGCCGTGAAGCTGACATCGCCGATCCCGCGAAACAGCAAGGCGGCAGTCGCAAGGCACACCGCGATGGCGTGATAGCTGGGAAAGCCCGAGAGGATGTCGTCGCGGGTCGCGCAGTAGGCGATCGTGGCCAGCGACAGTGCGCCGATCAGCGAAGCGCTGAGGCGATTGAGGCGCAATGTCTCGGTGCTGAAGATCACGGCGCAGGAGCCGATCATCAATTCAAAAATGCGTGCAGTGAAAAAATAGTAGTTTTGCTCGGGGTGCGTGTACGACAAATACAGCGCCAAGGCCATCGCCGCGATAGTCAGAGCGAGGACGGTCGCCTTGAAGATTTTTTTCGCAACATAGCGGTGGAGCAGCCAGAGCCCCAGGGGCAAGAGCAGATACCACTGCCACTCGATCGCCAGCGACCAGGTGTGCAGCAGTGGCAGATTTGCCGCATCCGGCGTGGCGTAACCTGTGGTCGCTTTGGCGAAGTACTGGTTGGAGATGAGCAGCGAGGTGTACTTCTCGCTTTTGAGAAAATCGACGTAATCGTTCGGCAAGTACAGCAGCGTGGTGACCACCAGGGTGACGACTAGCAAGGCGATGATCGCTGGTTGCAAGCGCCAGATCCGCCGCGTGTAAAAGCCGGAGAAACTGAAGCTACCGTTATCCAGTGACTTGAGAATGATCGAGGTGGTCAGGTATCCGGAGATGACGAAAAATATATCGACCCCGATGAACCCGGCAGGAAGCAGCGTCAGCCCCCCGTGAAAAATCAACACCAGCAGCACCGCGACGGCACGAAGACCGTCGATATCAGCGCGGTATTCAATTGAGGCTTTGCCCACACCAGGCGTTACGGTCGACCCTGGCACCGCCTGTATGCCCAGGCTGTTTTTGGTGCTGAACAGGTTGAACAGCGACGCGCGCAGAGGTTTCCACGCTAATTCGATGGGGCGGTTGAACATTGATATATTCCGGGCCGTGTCAGTACGATCAAGCAGATTCCGTTTGATCGCGATCAATTCCATGAAAAACAGCCGATTGTATCGGCTGTTGATGAGGGAGGGGAAACCTTAAACCTGACGCGGTTTACGGCCTGACACGAAATGACTCACATCGTTGAACCCCGGCGTCGAAGAATGTCCGGGCGTGACCAGTGAGTCGATAAATGCCTCATCCTGCGCCGTGATGTTCACCGTTTGCGCCTTGGTGTAAGCATCCCATTGTCCTTCCGTCCGCGGCCCGACAATCGCCGACGTCACCGCGCTGTTGTTCAACACCCAGGCAATCGCGAACTCAACCATGCCGACGCCGCGTTGTTCGGTGTACTGATGGATCGGCTGGGCGATGCGCAACGATTCAACGCGCCACTCGGTTTCCAGAATGCGCTTGTCCTGACGCCCCGCGCGGCTGTTGGCGTCCGGTGTGACGTCCGGCGCGTACTTGCCGCTGAGCACGCCACGGGCGAGCGGGCTGTAGGGCACCACGCCGAGGCCGTAGGTTTGTGCGGCGGTGATTTGTTCGGTTTCGGCCTGACGGTTGACGATGTTGTACAGCGGCTGGCTGATCACCGGCCGGTCGACCCCGAGTTGGTCGGCGATGCGAATCACCTCGGCAATCCGCCAACCGCGGTAGTTCGACAGGCCCCAATAGCGGATCTTGCCCTGACGAATCAGATCGCCAATTGCCGAAACGCTGACTTCCAACGGCGTGTTGTGGTCTTCGCGATGCAGGTAATAGATGTCGAGATAGTCAGTGCCCAGGCGGGTCAGGCTGGCTTCCAGACCATTGAAAATATGTTTGCGGCTCAGACCGCTGCGATTCGGCAAACCGTCTACCGGACCGAAGCCGACCTTGGTTGCCAGTACCCACTCATGCCGATGACGGGCAATCGCCTCGCCAACGATTTCCTCGGAGCGGCCATTGGTGTAGACGTCGGCCGTATCGATGAAATTGATCCCTTGATCCCAAGCCTTGTCGATGATGCGCAGCGAATCCTCTGCGCTGGTCTGCTCGCCAAACATCATCGTGCCGAGGGTGAGGGTGGACACCTGCAGCCCTGAGTGACCCAGTGTGCGATAGCTCATGCCGAAATCCTTTTGTCGGTGGGAAGTCCCAGACAAATATCAGATGGCTTACCAAGCGCAAAGTGAATTGTTTATCCCGGTAAACGCAAAAAGACCGCAGCCTGCGGCGATTCCTACAAGGGATTGCGTTTCCTGTAGGAGCTGCCGCAGGCTGCGATCTTTTAATTCCCGCGTCTGTTTAAGCCCGCAACGTTCGCGTCATCCGCAACGCCAACAGACTACCGCCAACAATCACCGCCGCCAGCACATACAACGCGGCATCCGTCGAGCCCGTGCTGTCCTTGACCCAGCCCACCAGATACGGACTGAGAAAACCCGCCATCTGCCCCATCGAGTTGATCAACGCCAGGCCACTGGCCGCAGCGCCCGCACTCAACATGGCGGTCGGCACCGGCCAGAACATCGGCAAACCGGTCAGCGCGCCCATGGTCGCGATGGTCAGACCGAGAATGGCGATCGCCGGGTTGGCGGCGAAATTCACCGCGATGACCAGACCGATCGCGCCCATCAGCATCGGCACTACCAGGTGCCAGCGACGTTCCTTGCGCAGATCCGCCGAACGCCCGACCAGCAACATGAATACCGCCGCCAACAGATAAGGAATCGCACTCAACCAGCCGATCACCAGGTTATCGCTGAAACCGAGGTTCTTGATGATCGACGGCAGCCAGAAGTTGATCGCGTACACGCCGCTCTGGATGCAGAAGTAGATCAAACCGAACGCCCAGATCGCCGGGTTCTTGAACACCGCCAGCAACGAGTCGGTGGCGGTTTTCGGTTTGTTGGCCAGGTCTTCGGCGTGATCCGCTTCAAGCACTGCGCGCTCGTGTGGGGTGAGCCACTTGGCGTTGGCGAAGCTGTCACTCAAGAGAAAATAGGCGAGGGCGCCAAGGATCACCGTGGGAATCCCTTGCAGCAGGAACATCCACTGCCAACCGGCCAAGCCACCCTGACCTGCGGCAAAATGATTGAGAATCCAGCCGGAAAACGGACTGCCGAGCAAACCGGAAACCGGGATGGCCGACATGAACAACGCCATGATCCGCCCACGGCGGAAGGTCGGGAACCACTGCGAGAGATACAGTACGACGCCTGGGAAGAACCCGGCTTCGGCCGCACCGGTAAACAAACGCAGCGTGTAAAAACCGCTGGGCGTAGTGACGAACAACAGGCAGGTCGACAGCGTGCCCCAAGTGATCATCATCAGCGCGATCCAGCGTCGCGGACCGAATCTGGTCAAGGCCAGGTTGCTCGGCACGCCGCACAGTACGTAGCCGATGAAGAAGATACCGGCACCGAGGCCGTACACGGTTTCGCTGAATTTCAGTGCATCGAGCATCTGCAGTTTGGCGAATCCAACGTTGACCCGGTCGAGATAGTTGAACAGGTAGCAGATGAAAATGAAGGGGATTAAACGCAGGGTGATGCGTTTATAAACGGCGTTTTTATCGTCGTCGATGGTCTGGGTAGCTGCGGCGCTCTGCGACATAGCGGCTCTCTCTTTATTATGATTTTTTGCGATGCAAAGGTTAACGTTGATCGCCCCGAGAGTCTCGGCCACCTTTGGCCGGATTGTCTTTGTGCCTGAGCACAGGGTTTGCCGCCAGACCCTGTGCGGGTGAACAACCGTCCGCGCGTGTTTTCAAGGATTTTGCCGCCTATGTTCGAACTCGATCACGACCTCGCCCAGGACATCGTCGACCGGGCCATGGCCATTTTGCCGTACAACGTCAACGTCATGGACAGCCAGGGCCTGATCCTCGGCAGCGGCGAGCCGGAGCGCATCAACACCCGTCACGAAGGCGCGCAACTGGTGCTCGCCAACGGTCGCGTGGTGGAAATCGACGCGCAAACCGCGGTGCATCTCAAAGGCGTGCAACCGGGGATCAACCTGCCGCTGTTGCTCGATCAACGTTTGATCGGGGTGCTGGGCATCACTGGCGAGCCGGAACAACTGCGCACTTACGCCGAGCTGGTACGCATGACGGCCGAGATGCTCGTCGGTCAACGTAATCAGCAGGCCGAGCAGCAATGGCGACGCCAGCGTTGCGATGACCTGCTGGCGTTGCTGTTGAGCGAGGCGGGTGATTCGCCGCGCCTGGTTGATGAGGCGCAGCAACTCGGCCTCAAGCCGCAATTGACGCGGGTGCCGTATCTGTTCGAGCTGGGTGTCGAGCATGGCCCGGGGCAAACGGTCGATGCGTTGAGTGCATGGCTGAACTCGCGGTATCCCGACAGCTGGTGCGTGAGTTCAGCGAAATCCTCGCTGCTGTGGTGCCGTCCGGCGGGCCATAACGTGGAGCACGATCGCCTGCTGGAAAAACTGGATGGACTGGGTTGGAACATTCTGCGCATTGCCGTGGGTGGGCAGGCGGAAGGCTTGGCCGGGTTGCGTCGCTGTTATCGGCGGGTCGGTGATTTGCTTGCTTATGGCCGGGATGTGTTGCCGCATTCACGCGTGCTGACGCTGAATCGCTACCGCTTGCCGGTGATGCTGTGGCGTCACCGCAATGATGACGCGCTGGACGAATTGCTTAAGCCGTTGCGCAAGGTCATCGCCAAGGACAGCAACGGCCAGTTGCTGGCGACGCTGCGCAGTTGGTGCGAACACGACGGGCAAAGTCAGGCCTGCGCCGATGCCTTGGGCATTCACCGCAACAGCCTGCGCTATCGCATGGAGCGCATTGCCGAGTTGAGTGGCGTTGATCCGTTGAAGCTGGACGGGATGTTGGCGCTGTATCTTGGAGTGCAGTTGCTGCCGCAGACTGATCCGAATTGATTGGGCGCCTTTAAGGAAGCCTTCGCGAGCAGGCTCGCTCCCACAGGGGAATGCATTTCAAATGTGGGAGCGAGCCTGCTCGCGAATAGGCCGGAACATCCAACACCGGTCATTTGTGAAAATGAACAACAATCATCTCCAGCCCTTGTGCAGCCGACCGGCGTCAACGCCCATGCCGACTGGCAGCATGAGGGCCAATGCCACCGGAGAATTCGCATGAAGATCGTCATCGCCCCCGATTCGTTCAAGGACAGCCTGAGTGCGCAAGGCGTTGCCGAAGCCATCGCCCTCGGTCTGGCGCAGGTCTGGCCCGACGCCACGCTGGTGAAATGCCCAATGGCCGACGGCGGTGAAGGCACGGTCGAGTCGATTCTTGCCGCCTGCGAAGGCGAACTGCGCCGTACCCGCGTTCGTGGTCCGATGGGTGCGCCGGTCGATGCCGCGTGGGGCTGGTTGCCACACAATTACACCGCGATCATCGAAATGGCCGAGGCCAGTGGTTTGCAGTTGGTCCCGCCGGGGCAGCGCGATGCATGTATCAGCAGCACTTTCGGCACCGGCGAACTGATCCGTGCCGCTCTTGATGCGGGGGCGCAGCGGGTGATCCTGGCGATTGGCGGCAGTGCGACCAACGACGGCGGCGCCGGGGCCATGCAGGCGCTTGGCGTCAAACTGCTGGATGCGCAAGATCAGCCGCTGGTGCCGGGTGGTTTGGCCTTGGCCCACTTGGCGCGGCTTGATCTCAGTCAGCTCGACCCAAGGCTGGCGCAGGTGCGTTTCGATATCGCTGCCGACGTCAATAATCCACTCTGCGGCCCCCACGGCGCCTCAGCGATTTTCGGCCCGCAAAAAGGCGCTTCGCCGACGCAGGTGCAGCAACTCGATCAAGCCTTGGGGCATTTCGCTGACCTGTGCGCCCAGGCGCTGGGCAAGGATGTGCGCGATGAACCGGGCAGTGGTGCGGCGGGTGGTCTGGGGTTCGCGGCCAAGGCATTTCTCGGTGCGCAGTTTCAGGCGGGAGTCGAAGTGGTCGCCGAACTCGTTGGTCTCGCTCAAGCCGTCGAGGGCGCGGATCTGCTGATAACCGGGGAAGGGCGGTTCGATGCGCAGACCTTGCGCGGCAAAACCCCTTTCGGCGTGGCGCGAATTGCCAAGCAACATCGCGTCCCGGTCATTGTCATTGCGGGGACTCTGGGCGACGGGTATCAGGAACTCTACGAGCACGGTATCGATGCAGCATTTGCGCTGACCAGCGGCCCGATGACCCTCGAGCAAGCGTGCGCCGAAGCGCCGCGCCTGTTACGCGAGCGCGCCACGGATATCGCTCGCCTTTGGCAACTGGCTCGCTAAACGAACCCGTGTAGGAGCTGCCGTAGGCTCGGGCCGCGATTGGACGATCTTTTGAGGTTGGTCTCTGCAAACAAGATCAAAAGATCGCAGCCTGCGGCAGCTCCTACACAATCCGCTCATCGCGCGGGCAGGAAATATTTACCGCATCCCCCAAATCTTTCTCAAGCCTGGCCGATACAACGTTCAGGCGCGCACAAAACATTCCAACCAGTGACGCCGGACTGAAGCCCGCCCGATGGGCCAGTGATCACGGCATGGACGCTCGTAGTTTCTTTCTTTCGAGAGTCCGACCATGTCTCTGCGTAACCTGAATATCGCGCCCCGTGCTTTCCTCGGTTTTGCCTTTATCGCCTTGCTGGTGATCATCCTCGGCGTGTTCGCCGTCAGCCGCATGACCGTCATCCGTCAGGCTTCCATCGACATGGACTCGACGCAACTGCCCAGCGTGACCCACCTCAGCGTGGTCACGGAAAACGTCTTGCGCATGCGCATCCTCTCGTTCCGTGTGCTGGTCAACCGTGACCCGGCCAGTCTGCAAGAAGCGCAAACGCGCATCGCCACGCTGGTCGAAAAAGTCCGCAAAGCCCAGGCCAGCTATGCCGCGCTGCCAGCGGGACCGGAGGAGCGTGAGACTTACCAGACCTTTTCGACCACGCTGGACAACTACCTGCAAGCGCAGAACCAGATGATCGAGCTGTCGTGTCAGGACAACATCGAAGGGCTGCGCACGCTGATCAACACGCGCATCAAGGAAGGCACCGATCAGATGGGCGAGCAGCTCAACAAGCTGATCGCGTTCAACGCCGCCGATGCCAAGACGGCGGCCAGGCAAGCGGGCGAACATTACGACAGCGCCATCATCGGGATCATCATCGTCGCCGTGATCGCCGCGCTGGCCACGGTGTTGCTCGCCTTGTTGCTGACCCGCAGCATCGTCACGCCGCTCAATCGTGCGGTACTCGCAGCGCAAACCATTGCCGGCGGCGACCTGAGCAAAGCCATCGAAATCGACGGCAAGGACGAACCGGCGCGCCTGCTCGAAGCCTTGGCCGCGATGCAGACCAATCTGCGCAAGACTATCGAACAGATCGCCGGCTCCGCCACGCAACTGGGCGCCGCTGCCGAGGAACTCAGTGCCGTGACCGAAGAAGCGTCCCGCGGTTTGCAGCAGCAAAACAACGAGATCGAACAAGCCGCCACGGCGGTCAACGAAATGACCGCCGCCGTCGAAGAAGTGGCGCGTAACGCCGTGTCGACTTCCGAAGCCTCGAACCAGTCGACCCACGCCGCGCGCGAAGGCCGCGATCAAGTGGTGAAAACCGTCGATGCGATCCAGACCATGACCCACGACGTACAGAACACCGCGCACATGATCGAAGGCCTCGCCGCGCAAGGACGCGATATCGGCAAAGTGCTCGACGTCATCCGCGCCATCGCCGAGCAGACCAACTTGCTCGCCCTCAACGCCGCCATCGAAGCCGCGCGTGCCGGTGAGGCCGGGCGCGGTTTTGCCGTGGTCGCCGACGAGGTTCGGGCGTTGGCGCATCGCACCGCGCAATCGACCCAGGAAATCGAAAAAATGGTCGCCGGCATTCAAAATGGCACCGGCGAAGCGGTTTCTTCGATGCAGCAGAGCAACCAGCGCACCCAGTCGACGCTGGAAATGGCGCGCGCCGCTGGCGTTGCACTGGAGCAGATCACTCAGTCGATCCACCAGATCAACGAGCGCAATCTGGTGATCGCCAGCGCTTCGGAAGAACAGGCGCAAGTGTCGCGGGAAGTCGATCGCAATCTGGTGAATATTCGTGATCTGGCCACGCAATCGGCCGCAGGGGCCAATCAGACCAGCGCCGCGACCCATGAGCTGTCACGGCTGGCGGTAGATTTGAATGCGATGGTGGCGCGTTTCGTGATTTGAGATACGGTGAAGGCTGGAAACCGCGCTAACAGGAGACGTACATGCGCTATTCAGCCTTGACCCAACGAATTGCCGGGGAAGGAGCCGCTGCCTGGCAGATTCACGATCGAGCGCTGGAGTTGCGCGCCGAGGGTGTCGATGTGTTGTTGTTGAGTGTCGGCGACCCGGATTTCGATACGCCGTTGCCGATCATTCACGGCGCCATCGACAGCCTGTTGGCGGGCGACACGCATTATTCCGAAGTCCGTGGGCGCACCACGCTGCGCGAGTTGATCGCCGAGCGCCATCGGCGGCGCAGCGGTCAGATTGTCGATGCCGACCATGTGATTGTCATGCCCGGCGCGCAATGCGCGGTGTATTCGGTGGTGCAATGCCTGCTCGATCCAGGCGATGAAGTGATCGTCGCCGAGCCGATGTATGTCACCTACGAAGGCGTATTTGGCGCGTGCGGCGCGACGGTGGTGCCCGTGCCGGTGCGTCCGGAAAACGGGTTCCGCGTCGATCCGGCGGATGTCGCCGCACGCATCACCCCCAAGACCCGCGCCATGCTGTTCAACAGTCCCAACAATCCCTCAGGCGCGAGCCTTTCGCTATTGATCTGGCAAGAGCTTGCGGCGTTGTGCATCCGCCATGACTTGTGGCTGATCAGCGACGAGGTTTACAGCGACCTGCTCTATGAAGGCCAGCACATCAGCCCGGCGAGTCTGCCGGGAATGGCGGAGCGTACGGCGACGATCAACAGCCTGTCGAAATCTCATGCCATGACCGGATGGCGCATCGGCTGGATGATCGGTCCAAAATCGCTGGCCGAGCATTTGGTCAATCTGTCGTTGAGCATGCTGTTCGGACTGCCGGATTTCGTGCAAAAAGCCGCGGAGGTTGCGCTGGCTTCGCAACTGCCGGAAGTGACGCAGATGCGCGAGGAATATCGCCTGCGTCGCGATCTGGTATGCGAGCGCTTGAGCGGTTGTCCGGGTTTGTATCCGATTCGCCCCGATGGCGGCATGTTCGTCATGGTCGATGTGCGCGAAACCGGCCTCGGCGCTCAGGCGTTTGCCGAGCGTTTGCTGGAGGGTTACGGGGTGTCCGTGCTGGCTGGCGAAGCGTTCGGGCCGAGTGCGGCGGGGCACATTCGGATTGGCCTGGTGGTGGATCGGGTGAAACTGGCGGATGCCTGTTCGCGGATCGCCTTGTGCGCGGCGCAGCTGCTGCAAGCGCGCAGGGCCTGATGATTTTGCGGAATCTGTAAATGCCTTTTTGCGAGCAGGCTCGCTCCCACAGTGGAATGCATTTCAAATGTGGGAGCGAGCCTGCTCGCGAAGCGGTATCACAGCCAGCGCTTAATGCGGATTCACCAGATTCGCCGGCTTCTCACCATTCAACGCCGCCAGCAAATTCTCCACCGCACACCGCGCCATCGCCTCGCGCGTTTCATGTGTTGCCGAACCCATGTGCGGCGTCGCCACCACATTATTGAGCTGCAACAACGGCGAGTCATGACCCAGCGGCTCACGCTCAAACACATCGAGACCTGCCGCGCGAATGCGGTTATTGCGCAATGCCTCGATCATCGCCGCCTCATCCACGACTTTGCCCCGTGAAATGTTGATGAAGATGCTCTCCGGTCGCATCAGCGCGAATTGCTCGGCGCCGATCAACCGTTCGGTCTGCGGTGTGAGGGGCAAGGTCAGGCAGATGAAATCCGATTGTCCGAGCAAATCCTCGAGGCTGCGGTATTGCGCATCGAATCGCGCCTCGACTGCCGGTTTGCGCGAGGTGCTGTGATAAAGCACCGGCATGCCAAAGCCGAAATGGCCACGCTGGGCCAGCGCTTCGCCGATGCGGCCCATGCCGATGATGCCTAGCGTCTTGCCATGCACATCGGTACCGAAGTGGGCCGGGCCAAGGTTGCGGCTCCATTGGCCGCTGCGCACCATGGTCGCCAGTTCCACCACGCGGCGAGCAGCGGCGAGGATCAAGGCAAAACCAGTGTCGGCGGTGGTTTCGGTGAGTACGTCTGGCGTATTTGTCAGGAGAATATTGCGCCGGGTCAGGTAGTCGATGTCGTAGTTGTCGACGCCCACCGAAACACTGGCGACGGCCTCAAGCTGCGGCGCCAGATCGAGCAACGTCGCGTCGAGTTTTAGGCTGGCACCGAGCAGCCCGTGAGCCCGGGGCAGGGCGTCACGCAATTGCATGAGGCCGTCGGCGTCGAGGTTTTCGATCAGCGTCACCTCAAACTGTTGTTGCAGCCGGGCCATCAGCGCGGGCGAAAGTTTCTTGTACAGCACGACCTGTTTTTTCATGGCAAAAAGTCCCTTCAGGAATGCGCCGGCACACGGGGTGTGGCGACGGCTTTGGCGACGACGCGATCACTGGCGCCGGGCTTGAGGAAAATCGTCAGCACCACCGACAGCAGCAACGCGCCACTCATCAACAGGTAGGACGCGCCGGGCGAACCGGTGGAGCTGTTCAGATAACCAACCAGATACGAACCGCCAAACGAACCGAGCGCGCCCATGCTGTTGATTAACGCCATGGCGCCGCCCGCGACGTTGGCTGGCAGAATCTCTGGAACGATGGCGAAAAACGGGCCATAAGGCGCATACATGCAGGCGCCGGCAATCACCAACAGCGTGTACGACCACCAGAAGTGTTCGGCGCCCAGCGCGTACGAACCGTAAAACGCGATCGAGGCGATCAACAGCGGTGGCCAGACGAAACGTTTGCGTTTCTGCAGTTTGTCCGAACCCCACGACACCGCGAGCATGCCGATTACCGCCGCCAGATATGGCAACGCCGACAGCCAACCCGCCTCGATCATGTCCATTTGCGCGCCAGCCTTGAGGATCGACGGCAGCCACAAGACGAAACCGTAAACGCCGATGCTCCAGCAGAAAAACTGCAACGCGAGGATGATCACCTTCGGCGACCGGAACGCTTCGGCGTAATTCTTCACGGCTTTGATGCCGACCTGTTCGGCGGCAAGAGCGCTTTCCAGATCCTGCTTTTCCTGATCGTTGAGCCACTTGGCCTGGGACGGACGATCATCGGCCAGACGCCACCAGATAAACGCCCAAAGCACCGCCGGCAATCCTTCGATGATGAACATCCAGCGCCAGCTGAAATGCTGCACCAGGTATCCCGACACCACCGACATCCAGAGCATGGTCACCGGGTTGCCAAGGATCAGAAAGGTGTTGGCCCGCGAACGTTCGGCGCGGGTGAACCAATGGCACAGATACACCAGCATCGCCGGCATCACGGCCGCTTCAACCACGCCGAGCATGAAGCGGATGACGATCAGCCAATAAGCGTTCGAGACCACGCCGGTCAACGTGGCGAGCCCGCCCCAGAGGATCAGGCTGACGAAAATCAGCTTTTTCACGCTGTGTTTCTGCGCGTAGATCGCCCCCGGCACCTGGAAGAAAAAGTAGCCGAGGAAGAACAGCGCGCCGAGCAGCGAGGACAGGCCAGGTGTGATCATCAGGTCTTCGGCCATGCCCGATGCCGCGGCAAATCCGTAGTTGGCGCGATCCAGATACGCCAGGCTGTAGGTGATGAACACGATTGGCATGATGTACCACCAGCGGCGGGCGGCGAGGGTTGCAGTTTTCATCGGTGTGACTCCTGAGCTTGTTGTTTTTGTCGCAGCAGGTTCAAATTCTTGTAGCGCTTGTCAGGGCCTCATCGCTGGCAAGCCAGCTCCCACAGGTGTCGTGGGTGTGTCAAAGGTTGTGTGCGCACCACCAAACCCTGTGGGAGCTGGCTTGCCAGCGAAGGCGGTTTCAAATTCAACCGATAATTCTAGGCGGGTGGGTAGGCCTTCCATATCCCCGCGACTCTGCACCGCACGACTGCCAATCCAGTTCGCCCGCTGCACCGCCTCGGCGAAACTCTGGTGTTCGAGCAATGCGCTGATCATCCCGACCGCGAAGCCGTCACCGGCACCCACCGTGTCGACAACCTTGGCCACCGGTACTCCGGCGACAAATCCCTGGGCCAGATGAGTTCGGTAATACGCACCCTCCGGACCCAGTTTGATTGCTACCGCCTCGGCGCCCTGATCGAGATAGAACGCGGCGATGTCCGCCGGATCCTCAAACCCGGTAAGCAATCGACCTTCGCTCAACCCCGGCAAAACCCAGTGGGCGAGGGCGGCGAGGCGATTGATCTCGGTGATCATCTCGCGCTCGCTGGCCCACAGGCTCGGGCGCAGATTCGGGTCGAACGACACACTGCGCCCGGCATTGCGCATGCGGCTCATCAGTTCAAAAGACATTTCTCGTGCGGTCGCGGACAGCGCGGGCGGAATGCCCGTGGCATGCAGATGCCGAGCGTTGAGCAATGATTCGCTGATCGATTGCGGCGCCAGATGACTGGCCGCCGAGCCGCGCCGGAAGTACTCAACCTGAGGATCGCTGCCGTCGTCGCTTCGGGACTTGAACTGGAAACCGGTCGGATGATGTTGATCGACGGCGACGTGGCTGCAATCCAGACCTTCGTTGGCTAACGTCTGCACCACGAAGCGCCCGAGCGAATCATCGCCGACGCGACTGAGCCAGGCGACATTGAAACCCAGACGCGAAAGGCCAATCGCGACGTTGCTGTCGGCACCGGCAATGCGCTTGTGAAATTGCTCGACCGTGGCCAGATCGCCGGTCTGCTCGGCGACCAGCATGGCCATGGTTTCGCCGAACGAAAGAATATCGATCTCAGACATGAGCAGGCTCCAGGCGCGATTGACCGAGGCGGGCGAGGGCGGCGACGTGCTCGGTGGTCAGCTGCACCAGGTCATCGCCTTGCAACGGATATTCGGCGGCGCGCATAACGCCTTGGTCCATGTGCCGCAGCAGTTGTTCCCACACGTGAAGGTCGCTGACGGCGGGGGGCACCGCGACAAGTTTGCCGTCGGGGCGACGCGCCACGGCTTTGCAGTGCACATAGCCGACGTGGCGACCGAGCAGCCGCGCGGCGCTGGCGGCGGACTGGTCCTGCCAATGCCAGTTGCCGATGTCGAAGGTCATTCTGACCGGCAGATTGTGCTGTTCGACGGCGGCGAAGAAGCGCTGGAACGGTTCAATGCGACCGCCGTGCAAGGTCTGATCGTTTTCCACCAGCAATTGCACCGGGCTGTGCTTCAGGCGCTCGCCTAGCGCTTGCAAATCATTAGTGTCGGTAAAATAGCCGAGCGAGACTTTCAGCCATTTCGAGCCAAAAGCTTCAGCCTGTTGCAGGGCGGTAATCAATTCGGGATTAGGTTGCGACTGACCTGCGAGCCACAGTTCTACCGGCGACGAGTAGATGCTTTGCAAGCCTTGTGATTGCGTTGCTTGCGCGAGTTCAGTGGGGTCTTCACAAGTCAGCAGTTCTTCACGCCACTCGATGCGACTGGCCCCGGCGGCGGCTAGCACATCGATAAAAGAACCTTGCCCACGCAGGCGCACAAGCTCGGCACCGTAACTGGAAAGGCTTATGGAAACGGCGGGTATGTTCATTGTTATTGACCTCTGAAACCGGTTTCATTTTTGTTCAAAAAAATATCAGATGGTTCTGAGTTGTTTTTTCGGGCCTCATCGCTGGCAAGCCAGCTCCCACAGTTATTGGGGGTGTACAACAATCTTGTGAACGACCCGGATCCGTGGGAGCTGGCTTGCCAGCGATAGCGTCAGCTCAAACACCACGAATCCCCAGGGTAGAGCCGCGCTCAATCAGCACCGGCGCAAAATCCAGCCTGCGCGCCGCCTCATCATCCCCACGCAAGCGCCTGAGCAGACACTCAAACGCCCGCGCGCCAATCTCTTGTGTCGGCTGGGCCAGCGCGGTAATTCCGCTGCCCACCAACGGATACCAATCCAGATCATCCAGGGCGATCAGGCCCACATCTTCGAACAACCGGCAGCCGATTTCGCGCAACGCCGTGGTCGCTGCCAGCGCCGCGACACCGTTGGCGCAAAACAGCGCTTTGGGACTGTCGGTGGATTGATTCAAAAAAGTTTGAAGATGGGCGCCGAGACCTGCGCCCGTTTCCACGACTGAGCCGCTCAACGCCGTGCGCTGCGCAACCTTCGCCTGAAAACTGCTCACCCGTTCGATCCGTGAACTGGTGCCATCGTAGGGTTCGGTGATCAACAACACATCGCGATAGCCACGCTGCTCAAGATGCGCGACGGCCATTTCCACTGCTTGCGGGTTGTTCAGACCGACCATGTCACTGTCGAGTCCATCGACTTTGCGATCCACCAACACCAGCGGCATCTCCCGGCGCAGCTCATGCAATTCGTCACGGTGGTGGCCGAGAGTATTCACGATCAGCCCTTCGATGTTGTACGAGCGCAACAACGCCAAGTGCTGGCGTTCCTGCTCATCATCGCGGTCGGTGTTGCACACCACCAGGCTGTAGCCGTGCGCGCGGCAGGCAGTTTCCACCCCGTGCATCACGGCAATCGAATAAGGGTTACGGATATCGGCGACCAACATGCCGATCAGGCGCGTGCGGCCGCGCTTCAGGCCACGAGCCATCTGGTTGGGTCGGTAGCCGAGTTCATCGATCGCCTGTTCGATGCGCAGGGCGATGGCATCGGAGAGCAGGGCGCGGTCGTCACCGATGAAACGCGAGACGCTGGCCTTGGATACGCCGGCGCGTTCGGCGACGTCGAGCATGGTGACGCGGCTGCGCTGGGCGGTGGAAAAGTCGTTCATCGAGGCAGCAACTTTCTTGTTGTTGGAATGTTTGAAATGTCATTGAAACCGGTTTCAGGAAACACCAATCAGCGTGCGTACGTCAAGGTGTCTTAATCATAAACCAACCTGTGTGAGATCCCTGTTTCCGACGAGCGGTCGCTTTACCTGTCAGATCTGACAGTAGGCAAGGCCGATCGCTGAGCGCTTAATTCCATCAGCGTTACGAACGGATTTTCACAGGGCCGTCAGCCAATGAATTCTTTTTCCACTGAAACAAATAACATCGGCCTGTTCGCGGTCCCTCTGACTATCGATGGTGTCGGCACCGGCGGTGCACTTCCACCTAACGCACCGGTTATCGGCGTAATCATCCGTATACCCATGTGGCCGAATCCCTCGATCATTCCCGGAAACGGCGATTTGCTTGAAATAATGGTTCTGGAACCTGGAGCCCCAGAGGCAGACGAGCAGATTTTTCACCGTGAACGTCTACCAGTACCCGTGACCGTTCCAGACCTGTTTACCCTTCCACCTCGATACTTGCAGCGGGATGGCGATATCCGGCTCAGATATCGCATTACTCCGGAAGACACTGGCAACCTTGATACGTCCCTACCGCAATGGTACGTCGTCAGTCGAGTAACTCCCATCAACTTGTTGGAGCCAGAATTTCCAAGTGCAACTATCTGGGGATATCTCAATTGCATGTCAGTACCCAAAGTATGGGAAACAGTACTGATAAAAGTACCCGCGCAGCCTGGACGGTTTGCCGAAAATGACGTTGCTTCTCTGGATTGGGAAGGTTTTCAAAGTCTCAATGGGGTTAACCCAATTGAAGGAACAGCGGGACGCTTTTCCAAAACACTTACGCTGGCAGAAGCTAATTCAGTTGACGGATTCGTGTTTGAGCTGAATTCCCAATATTACGCTCAATATATCGAACCGATGGCAAGGAAAGCTTCTGCTCTTGCCACCTACACCTTGTATCGAAATAACATCGCTTTGGGAAAGTCAGAAACAGGCTTGGTCAAATTCGACCGAGTAATTTCTGGTGAAACTAATTTTTGTGGGCCGGTAACAAGTGCGTTGAGTGTTTCTGAAAGCAACAAGACGTTAGCCCAAGGAGTGAGCAGTCTGCCGTCGCGTAGTTTTCTATCGGGCGATAACGTTAATCATCCAATAAATGGCATTACGATGGAGTGTATGAACATGAATATGCAAGCGAAAGTCGGAACGGGTGTACTGGCACTGCCTCCGAAGGTTGTAGACGCTTTGCCGGATGGTCGGCTGACTCATGAGCAACTGGTTGTTAATAAAAAAATAACCGTTCAGCTGGCAGATATTAAGGACAAAGGCCCAGAAGGGGGATTGATCGTTGAACTTCATCTTTTTCCTAGAGGGATTGTACCTGTCGAGTACGACCCCACATATGTTGTTGCTACAAAGTTGAGATCCGAGCAACCGAAAGGGGATTGGGATTTTCCTGTCAATTTTGAAATCGTCATTCCTGATCGCGTCAGGGAGGTCTTTAGTGCGACCGGTGAGTACACGCCCTATGAGTTGAGCTTCATCATTTACGATGGGACAGAAAACACCGATACTTCCGCTCCCTATGCCGAAATTCTGCTTGATCAGACCGCGCCTTACCAACGTCAACCCGGTGGTCCCAACGGTACTGGTGGTCGCCCGGCATTATTGACTTTGGGTACGGGCTTTCCCGCTGTTATTGATGACGCCTGGCTCGCGGATCCTGCCAACAGCGGTGGCCTGGATCTGGTCATTCCTACGAGTTATCAGAAGTTCGAAGCGAACAACGATAAGATTAATTTCTACATTTCTTCGCAAACCACGTTTTCTCTCATGCAAGGCGAAGGTGCAGTGGTTGAAGATTTTCCATTGCCGACAAGTGGCGTCATCAACGTGCCGCTTGACTACTTGTCGAAAATGGATGAAGGGTCGTATTTTTATTCTTACAACCTTACCGATTTACCTGGCAACATCAGCAATAACGCAGCGATTACCACACTGTTCAGGCGCGTCAAGACACCTGCACCGGTCTTGGCGGCACCCAGAATTCCTGTAACAGGAGCTATTGGCACTATCCCGATTACCTTGTCGACTGCCGCCGACCCCACCAAGGTCGTCATCGAAATCGACTTCCCGTTGAATTCGCTTCCGGGTGATCGAATCATTCCTTACTTGACTTCTGATCAGGCCGGGGCACCGATTGGATTGCCTGAACAGTCGATTCCGGCAGCTGGCACTGCCGGTCCTCTGCGATTCGAAGTAGATTTCGACGTCATGGCCGACCTTTTTGGTGACCCCAACGGGACTGATGAGGTGGAATTTGAGTGCTGGTACGAATTAGAGCGTTCAACAATTAACCCCAATCCAACATCGTTGTCTATTTTTGCAGTCGTCGACTTTTCCTATGCCGGGCCTGAGCAACCCAACTTGCCTGATCTGCCGAACATCAACATCGTGCCAGTCGTGGTGCAAGGGGCCGGTACTCCGGCACCGGCACCAAACACACTGGGCCCGGCACAGGCCGGCATTGCGGCGACGATGAACTGGCCAATCTGGAGTGATCCGAATCGTCCGGTTACCGGGCGTGAAATCGTCAAATTCTATTACCAGGATAAACAGGTCGGCGAGCCGATTCCGGTTCGGGTTGGCGACACATCGGTGCAGACCCCATTACCTTGGGAAACCATTCGGCTGGAAGGCAACGGCACAGGGGCAAACGCTCGCAAGGCCTACATCACAATCGAGTTCCCGGGCAGTGCCAATGTGATGAAGCAGCAAACGCCTACAAGTGTCGACGTGACAGCTATCGTGATCAACGTGCCCGCGCCGCAAATCATTGTGTCGGCGTTCCGAGCGGCAAGTGGCGCAATTGTGCCTGAGCGGATTGTTACCAGCATCAACTGCCCGAGCCTGAATCATCCTGCTGTAGCCAACGGTCCTATCCCGCCGTATCAACCGCGCAATTTGCGCATCCGCGTTCGCCGCGATGCCAATATCCCGAGCGGGGCAACCGTCGAGTTGGCGTTCGTTGGACGCACGACCAACACGGCTGCTGGTACGGATATTCCCGGCACCAGTATCACCGATTCAGCCCCGATGCCGGCAACGGGGGATCTAGAGTTCCGTCTTACAGATTATGAGAAGATCAAAACGATCCAATTACCGAGCAGCACGCCGGGAACTCGTCCGGCCACCCGTTACGCACGCATTGCCTACACGGTCAATGGAATCACCTCCGAAACAATTGTCCCTGTAGCGCTGCTGAACTCAAGCCTGGTGTACTGCGAAGTTGAACGGCCTGAGCCAACCCCATAAATCGGAGTGTGAATTCGCCGGCGCTGGTGGAACCAAGTGGAGTTTTTCCATCAGCGCTGGCGATTATTTACCTAATCCGAATACAGAACGTCGTACGTGAGAAGCAGACAAGTCCTACCTCAGTGAGGACTTTTCCTACATATATGTGGCTTGGTAAACCGTAGTCTGGCGGCCGTCTCGGATTAGTCTCGACTAGAAGTTGCAGGCAAAACGCGTTCGTCAGGAAATGTTATCGAGTTAGGGCTTAAATATGTCTTCAAAATCAGATTCAGCTGTTTCGAGAGTTTCTCTCCCTTTTTTCTTAATGTCATGTGTTCCTGGTTTATTAGGTTCGGGTTTGTCTTACGCTGCGACCGTACCGGCAGGCGCAACAACATCAATCGACGCCACCACTCCCCTTGAAACCTGGCAACTTCAACCCGATGCCTCGCTGATAGGCGTTGGCGCCAATACGCTCGCCATTGCTGCCACGGTGGGCAGCACAGTCAACCTGACAGATTCCACTGTTACGTCAGCAACTTCGCAAGCTATGTTCTTGACCAACGCTACTGCCGTATTGAGTGGCTCTACCGTTACCAGTGCGGGCGGTACTGCTATATCTGCGGTGCGTGGAGTCGCCAGCGTCGGTGGTTCGGCGGTAACCTTGCGGAACCGGTCGGTTGTTCAAGGTTTGCTAGGCGGAATCGCCGGCAACCGGTTCAGCAAAATCGACATTCAGGATTCCACGGTGCAAGGCACGGGTGCCACCAGTTTTGGCATTCGACTGCTTGAAGGCACGCTATCGGCCAGCTCAAGTACTATCACAGGTGGGGATAACGGTCTGGCCGTCGGGACCGATACCCAGGTAGCAACCGTCATTCCGTCAACTATTACGCTTGACGGTACACGAGTTGAAGGAGTTAGCGGCTCGGCCATCCTGGTGGGCATCAATGCACCGAATTTTCCTACCGTGGCTAATATCACAGTGCTGAATCGCTCCACCTTGATCGGGGGAAACAACACATTGCTCGAGGTCGGCCCTGGTGCTTCTGCGAATCTTGTCGTGGACAATAGCGATTTGGTGGGGAACGTTGAAGTCGTTTCGGGCAGTTCGGCAAACGTCACACTGCAAAACAACGCGACTTTGGCCGGCAACTTGCAAAACGTTGCCAGCGCCACGCTCAATAATCGAGCGCGTCTGACGGGCAACATAATTGGAGCATCTGCTGTCGTGATCGACAATGCCTCCACCCTTGCCGGCGAGTTGCAAGGTGTCGCCAATACCACGATCGACAATCAAAGCGTCTTGACTGGCAACATCTCCGGCGCGGCAAACAGTGTTTCGACACTGCGGTTGGATAACGCGTCGATACTAACGGGGCAAGTCAGCGATGTCTCCAACTTTGCTATCAGCAACCAGGCATTGTGGCAAATGACCGCGAGCCAGTCTGTTAATAACCTGGCGCTCGCCAATGGCGGCAGGGTTAAGATGGGCGAAGGACAACAATACTTTCAGCTCAATGTCGCGAACCTCTCGGGCAGCGGCACGTTTGAGATCGGAACCGATTTCAATAAGGGAATCAGTGATCTTTTGAATGTGACGGGGAGTGCCGCGGGTAATCATCAGTTATTGGTTTCCAGTACCGGCCTTGATCCTGTCAGCGATGCGTCAATAAAAGTGGTGCAGAGCGTCGCCGGTACTGCCGCATATGGTCTGGTCAACGATAAAGTGGATGCCGGTGCATTCACCTACAAATTGATCAAGGAAGGAAACGACTGGTATTTGCAGCCCGACAGGGACGTTGTCAGCACCCCCACACGCTCGGTACTCGCTATTTTTGGCACGGCACCCACGGTCATCTACGGTGAGATGGCATCGTTGAACAACCGTATGGGCGATCTTCGCAATAACAGCGGGCTGACCGGTGGTTGGGTTCGCTCTTATGGCAATCGATATTCCATCAGCAATAATGCTTATGGCGATGGTTACAGCCAAAATCAGTACGGATTGTCCATGGGTGTGGACACACCAATCCAGCTTGCGGGTGAAACAGTTTTGCTCGGCGTCTTCGCAGGGTACAGCAAGTCCGATCTTGACTTGAAGCGCGGAAGTTCAGGCGAAATCGACAGTACTTCGATCGGGGTTTATGGTACGTGGCTGGGTGAGAGTGGCTATTACCTGGATACGGTGGCCAAACTCAATCATTTTCGCAACGATGCCAAAGTGACCATGAGTGATGGCACTCGTACCAAAGGCGATTACAACAACCTTGGCGCGAGTGCGTCGGCGGAGTTTGGTAAACACATCGAGATCAGCGGGGGCTACTACGCTGAAGTGTTCACTCAATGGCAGGGTGCGTCGGTGCAAGGCAAGGAATATACGCTGGACAACGGGTTGCGCGCCGACGCCGACACTACGCGCTCTTTGCTTGGCAAGGTGGGTGTAACGCTAGGCAGGGGTATGACTTTGGCGGATGGCAGTATCGTTCAGCCTCATGTGCGCGCCGCCCTCGCCAACGAGTTTGTAAAAAACAACGAAGTGCGGGTCAACGATAATAAGTTCAATAACGATCTGTCGGGTGGCCAGTTCGAAGTGGGTGCCGGAGTATCGTGGACATTGACTGACCGTTGGCAGATGCACGCAGAGGTGGATACCAGCAAAGGTGAAAATGTCAGCAAAGACTTTGGTATGAACGTTGGTGTCCATTATCAATTTTGAGTCATAAAAAAGGGAGGCTTAGCCTCCCTTTTTTTAATGCTTTTTTTCATCCGGCCTTCAAAACCTGAAAATTGCCTTTCAGGGTGAACGTCTCGCCCTCTGTACCTGGATATTCCAGAGCTGCCTGGAAACTGCCTTTGACGTTGTCTCCAAGCGCTGGCTCCAGTTTGATATTTCCAGAGATGCTTTCATAGACAGTCCCATCAGCATCTTTCAAACTGAAGTCCACATCAGGGCGTGATTTCAACTCATAATCGCCGACGGCGAAGTTGGCGGGTACTGAAATGTACAGTGTCCTGGAAGCCAGGCTCTTTGCTTTTGTCTTTGCGGTGGGTCGATCTATTGCTGTAATAAGAACGGCATCGGTTTTTTGTGGCCCGGATTTCACGTTGTCTATCAGTCGAGAAGTGGCGATGAACTCTGGAAATTCCGTTTTTGTAGGAAATGCTGCTGCATTGACATAGTTACCGTCTGCGAAGCTGGTGCGCTTGATTACCGCTTTCATGGAATCGTTCTCCGTTACGAAAGAAGAGGTATCCAAAGGCCTCGGCCCTAATCCTGGATGAGCCATATAATCCCCTTCGTATACGGCTTGTAAACTGTCATTGTTGACAGTTTACAAAGTCTGCGATCCGTGAACCTAATGCTTCCTTTGAAAACTAGCCGGTCATTTAGCCATTTTGGGCTGCCGGGTTTCTTTCAACCAAACAACCCTGCTGCAATATTGATCGAAAAACCCAATATCGCCGTGTTGAATACAAACCCGATCAACGATTGCGCCAGCACAATCTTACGGAGATCGCGTGTCGCGACACCTACATCGGAAGTTTGCACCGCAACACCGATGGTGAACGAGAAATAAAGGAAGTCCCAGTAATTGGGCGTTTTCAGCCCCTCGGCAAAACGCAACGCCGGTTCTTTGCCGTCCCAGGTGTAAAACATCCTCGCGTAGTGCACGCAGAAAATTACCCCGATCAACAGCCAAGAGCCAATCACCGTCAGCGCGGTGAAGCCGTAGTGCATCAGCTTGCGAGTGGTTTCCAGATCCTTGCTGCCGGCCAGTTCGAAGGTGATGGTCGCGAGGCTCGCCAGTGCGGCGATGCACACCACGAACAACACCAGTCCAGCGTTTTCGTCCTCGACTTCGGCGATGCGTTTGACGTCCGGGGCCTTGGCGCGGACGGTCAGCCAGAACATCAGGATCAGGTAAGTCCATACGCCGGCGTTCCAGCCAATGAGGATTTTGCTGACGATGGAGTCGGCGGGAGCCAGGAGACCGGTGGCGAGGCCGAACAGGGCGGCGGCGGACAGGCGAGGGTGGGTGCGGGCGAGGAAGCGCATGGCGACTCACATTGGTGGACTGTTGCGCACCATAGCGCACGCCATCGGGCTTTTGTAGGAGCTGTCGAGTGCAACGAGGCTGCGATCTTTTGACTTTAGCTTTTCAAGATCAAAAGATCGCAGCCTCGTTGCACTCGACAGCTCCTACATTTGGAATCAGTGTTGCTTGTTGAATCGTTGTACGAGCTTCATGACCACGACGAAGAAGACGGGTACGAAGATTACCGCCAACGTCGCGGTGATCATCCCGCCAATCACTCCGGTGCCAATCGCTTGCTGACTCGCCGAGCTTGCGCCAGTGGCAATCGCGAGCGGCACCACACCGAGAATGAACGCCAGCGACGTCATTACGATCGGCCGCAGACGCAGGCGCGCCGCCTGCAATGTCGCGTCGATCAGGTCGTGACCTTCGTCGTACAGACTCTTGGCGAACTCGATGATCAGGATCGCGTTTTTCGCCGACAGACCAATGATGGTGATCAGGCCCACTTTGAAGAACACATCGTTAGGCATCCCGCGCATCGTCACCGCCAGTACCGCACCGAGAACTCCCAGCGGCACCACCAACAATACCGAAGTCGGAATCGACCAGCTCTCGTACAGCGCTGCCAGACACAGGAACACTACCAGCAGCGACAACCCGAGCAGGATCGGCGCTTGATTGCCGGACAAACGTTCCTGCAACGACAGCCCGGTCCATTCCTGGCCCAAACCTGTCGGCCCTTGCGCGACCAGGCGCTCGATTTCCGCCATGGCTTCACCGGTGCTGTGCCCCGGCTTCGGTTCACCGGAAATCGCAATCGCCGGATAACCGTTGTACCGGGTCAACTGCGCCGGCCCCTGAATCCAGTTGGCTTGCACGAATGCCGACAACGGCACCATATGCCCAGTGTTGTTACGCACGTTCATCTTCAACAGGTCGGCGACCTGGCTGCGTTGATCGCCTTCAGCCTGCACCACGACACGCTGCATGCGCCCCTGATTGGGGAAGTCATTGATGTAGCTCGATCCCACGGCGGTGGACAACGCATTGCCGATGTCGGCAAACGACACGCCCAAGGCATTGGCCTGTTTGCGATCCACGATCAATTGCACCTGCGGTGCTTCGGCCAAGGCACTTTCCCGGACATTCATCAGCACCGGACTTTTCTCGGCGGCGGCGAGCAGTTCGGTGCGTGCTTGCATCAATGTCGCGTGGCCGAGGCCGCCGCGATCCTGCAAGCGGAACTCGAAACCGCTCGACGTACCGAGGCCATCAATGGGGGGCGGCAACACCGAGAACGCCATGGCGTCCTTGATTTCACTCAGCGCCGCGTTGGCGCGGTCGGCAATTGAACTGGCCGAATCATCGCTGCCGCGTTGCGACCAATCCTTCAGGGTGGAAAATGCCAACGCGGCGTTCTGCCCGCTGCCGGAAAAGCTGAAACCCAGAATCACCACACTGTCGCTGATCCCCGGCTCGCTGGCGTTATGGGCTTCCAGCTGTTCGGCCACTTGCACGGTGCGGTTTTTGGTTGCGCCGGGCGGCAGCTGAATATCGGTGATGGTGTAGCCCTGATCCTCTGTCGGCAAAAACGAGGAGGGCAGGCGCGCGAAGCAAATCCCCAGGCCCACCAACAGCACGACGTAGATCAACAGATAACGTCCGGCCCGTTTCAGCGCATAGCCGACCCAGTCCTCGTAACGATCCGTCAGGTTTTCAAAGCGACGGTTGAACCAGCCGAAGAAGCCGCTTTTTTCGTGATGCTCGCCTTTGCCGATTGGCTTGAGCAATGTCGTGCACAACGCTGGGGTCAGGGTCAGGGCGAGGAACGCCGAGAACAGAATCGAGGTGGCCATCGACAGCGAGAACTGTTGGTAGATCACCCCGACCGAACCTTGCATGAAGGCCATCGGAATAAACACCGCGACCAACACCAAAGTAATGCCAATGATCGCCCCGGTGATTTGGGTCATGGCCTTGCGCGTGGCGTCCTTGGGCGACAAACCCTCGGTGGCCATGATGCGCTCGACGTTTTCGACGACGACAATCGCGTCATCCACCAGTATGCCGATGGCCAGCACCATACCGAACATGGTCAGCACGTTGATCGAGAAACCCAGCGCGAGCATGGTGGCGAACGTGCCCATCAGCGCGACCGGCACCACCAGTGTCGGGATCAACGTATAGCGCACGTTCTGCAAAAACAGATACATCACCGCAAATACCAGCAGCATCGCTTCGCCAAGGGTGTAAATCACTTTGGTGATCGAGACTTTGACGAACGGCGAGGTGTCGTACGGGATCTTGTATTCCACACCCGCCGGGAAGTAGCGCGACAGATCATCCATCTTCGCCCGCACCAGCGTCGCGGTGTTCAGCGCATTGGCGCCCGGTGACAGCTGCACGCCAACGGCGGTGGACGGCTTGCCGTTGAGGCGCGTGCCGAACTGGTATTCCTGACTGCCGATTTCCACGCGCGCGACATCGCCGATGCGCACGGTCGAGCCGTCGCGATTGGCCTTAAGCACGATGTCGGCGAACTCTTGCGGCGTCGACAATTGGCCTTTGACCAGAATCGTCGCGGTGATTTCCTGGGACGACGGCGACGGCAAATCACCGATGCTGCCCGCCGAAACCTGCGCGTTCTGCGCGACGATGGCTTCGTTGACATCAGATGGGGTCAGGTTGAAGGCGATCAGCTTCTGCGGGTCGATCCAGATACGCATGGCACGCTCGGCGCCGTACAGCTGGGCTTTGCCGACACCGTCCAGACGCTTGATCTCGTTCATCACGTTGCGCGCCAGATAATCACTGAGCGCTACGTCATCGAGTTTGCCGTCGCTGGAGGTCAGGGTGATCAGCAGTAGAAATCCGGAAGAAACTTTCTCGACCTGCAAACCTTGCTGATTGACCGCTTGTGGCAGGCGCGACTCGACCACTTTCAAGCGGTTTTGCACGTCAACCTGTGCCAGCTCCGGATTGGTGCCGGGCTGAAACGTGGCCTTGATCGTGGCGCTGCCGAGGCTGCTCTGCGATTCGAAGTAGAGCAGGTGATCGGCGCCGTTGAGTTCTTCCTCGATCAGGCTGACCACGCTTTCATCGACGGTTTGCGCCGAGGCACCGGGGTACACGGCGTAGATTTCGATCTGCGGCGGCGCGACGTCGGGGTACTGCGCCACCGGTAACTGCGGGATGGCCAGCGCACCGGCCAAGAGGATGAACAGGGCGACTACCCAGGCAAACACCGGGCGGTCGATAAAGAACTGCGGCATATAAAAGCGTCCTGCTTACTGACCAGGGGCCTGGGCAAGTGGAAGAGGGGTTTCGTCGATCTGCACTTTTTCGCCGGGACGGGCGTGTTGCAGGCCTTCGATGACGATACGGTCACCCGGCTTGAGGCCGCCGGTGACGATCCAGCGATTGTTCTGCACCGCACCGAGTTGCACCGGTTGCTGCGCCACACGCATTTGCTCGTCGACGGTCAGCACCTGAGCAACCCCGGCGCTGTCACGCTGCACGGCGCGTTGCGGCACGGTGATGCCGTTCTGGATCGTCGCTTGTTCCAGACGCACGCGAATGAAACTGCCGGGTAGCAAGTCCAGATCCGGGTTGGGAAATTCGCTGCGCAGAATGATCTGACCGGTGCCGGGATCAACAGTGATGTCGCTGAACAACAGTTTGCCGGGCAGTGGATAAAGGCTGCCGTCATCCTGAATCAGGGTGGCTTTGACCTGATCCTGACCGACTTCCTGCAACTGTCCGGAGCGGAACGCGCGGCGCAGTTCGTTGAGTTCACGGGTCGACTGGGTGAGGTCGGCGTGGATCGGATTCAGTTGCTGAATCAACGCCAACGGCGTGGTTTCGTTCTGTCCGACCAGTGCGCCTTCAGTCACCAGCGCACGCCCGACGCGCCCGGAAATCGGCGCGGTGACGGTGGCGTAACCGAGGTTCAGCTTCGCGCGCTCGACCGCTGCCTTGTTGGCGGCGACGTCGGCGGCGGTTTGCCGGGCACTGGCGCGGGCGTTGTCGTAGTCCTGACCGCTAATGGCTTTGTCGTCGATCAACTGCGCGTAACGTTGCTCCTGCAGTTTTGCCTGGAACGCATTGGCTTCGGCTTTGCGCAGCGCGGCTTCGGCGCTGTCGAGGTCAGCCTTGAATGGGGCTGGATCGATACGGAACAGCACGTCACCCTTTTTCACGTCGCTGCCTTCATGGAAAGTGCGCTGCAGTACCACGCCGGCCACCCGTGCGCGTACCTCGGCAATGCGCGGCGCAACAATCCGGCCACTGAGTTCGCTGCTGATGGTCAGAGGGTGGGTCTCGATGGTCTCGATGCGCACCGTGGCCGGCGGCGCCTGCTCTTCGGCGTTCGAGGATGAGTCGCAGGCGCTCAGCGTCAGCGCCATTGCGATCAGGCCGAGCCCGGCCAGCCATTTGTTCGACATGTACAACCCCCAATATTGATGGCCGCATCCTACGGCCAGATGCGGAGGTTAGCGGTGAAGCTTTGTAGGTGCTCTGTGAAATTGTGTAAGGGTTTTACTCAGGGACGGGTGAGGGCGTATATCCTTCAGCCCTTGAAATTTTTTGCGACTGTATAGATAGCTTTCGCGAGCAGGCTCGCAAGCGCGATCTCCTGTGGGAACGAGCTTGCTCGCGAAATTGCCTCATCGTTCGCCACAGCACTTTCTGGAAACACCCCATGCCCAACATCCTCCTGGTCGAAGACGACACCGCCCTCGCCGAACTGATTTCCAGCTACCTCGAACGCAACGGTTATTCGGTCAGCGTCATCGGCCGGGGTGACCACGTGCGTGAGCGGGCGCGGCTCAATCCGCCGGACCTGGTGATTCTCGACCTGATGCTGCCGGGGCTCGATGGCCTGCAAGTCTGTCGCTTGCTCAGGGCAGATTCGGCGACGCTGCCGATTCTGATGCTGACCGCCCGCGACGACAGCCACGATCAAGTGCTGGGCCTGGAAATGGGCGCTGACGATTACGTCACCAAGCCCTGCGAGCCCCGTGTTTTGCTGGCGCGTGTGCGCACGTTGTTGCGTCGCAGCAGCCTCGGCGAGCCGCTGACGGTCAACGACCGCATCGTCATGGGTAATCTGTGCATCGACCTGTCCGAGCGCACGGTGAGCTGGCGCGATCAGCCGGTCGAACTGTCCAGTGGGGAATACAATTTGCTGGTGGTGCTGGCCCGGCACGCCGGCGAAGTGCTCAGTCGTGACCAGATTCTGCAACGTCTGCGCGGTATCGAATTCAACGGCACCGACCGCTCGGTGGACGTGGCGATTTCCAAGCTTCGGCGCAAATTCGACGACCATGCCGGCGAAGCGCGCAAGATCAAAACCGTGTGGGGCAAGGGTTACTTGTTCAGCCGGTCCGAGTGGGAATGCTGAGCCGATGTTTCGCCTGCTTTTTCGCCTGTATCTGGTGACGATCGTTTCCTACAGCGCGGCCATCTACCTGGTGCCGGATCTG
Source organism: Pseudomonas fluorescens (assembly GCF_900636825.1). Classification (NCBI taxonomy): domain Bacteria; kingdom Pseudomonadati; phylum Pseudomonadota; class Gammaproteobacteria; order Pseudomonadales; family Pseudomonadaceae; genus Pseudomonas; species Pseudomonas fluorescens. Next base: position 2,863,771 of record NZ_LR134318.1, read on the forward strand.
GTGGTCATGGCCTTCCGCGAGCGCTTCGTCACCTACAACCTGGACTATTCGCGTGGCCTGCAAACGCTGATCGCCAGACAGTTCCACACCGCGCCGCGGGAACAGTGGCCGGCGCTTGCCGTGTCGTTGAACAAGGATTTTCAGCCGCTGGGCATAATCCTGGCACGCATCGACAGCGCCGATTTCACGGCCATTGAGCGGCAACGCCTTCGCCGAGGCGAAAACATAGTGCGCATTGGTGACTGGGGTTGGCGAACGCTGGCGGCGGCACCGCTGGACAACGACACCGCCGTGAAAATGATCGTCCCGCCGGATCCGATGGACGTCAATCTGTTGTACTGGAGCATCAACGTGCTGATTGGCGCGAGCCTGTTGGCGTGTCTGCTGTTGTGGTTGCGCCCGCACTGGCGCGATCTGGAACGCCTCAAAGCCACGGCCGAACGCTTCGGTAAAGGCCATCTCGGCGAGCGCACCAACATCACCGCAAGTTCGAACATTGGTAGCCTGGCGAACGTCTTCGATACCATGGCCGGCGATATCGAGAAACTGCTGAACCAGCAACGCGATCTGCTCAACGCGGTTTCCCACGAATTGCGCACGCCGCTGACGCGCCTGGATTTCGGCCTGGCGCTGGCCCTGTCCGACGATTTGCCGACCGCCAGCCGCGAGCGTCTTCAGGGTCTGGTCGCGCATATCCGCGAACTGGACGAGTTGGTGCTTGAGCTGCTGTCGTACAGCCGCTTGCAAAATCCCGCGCAAATACCCGAGCAGGTCCAGGTGTCGCTGGATGAATTCATCGACAGCATTCTTGGCAGTGTCGACGAGGAGCTCGAATCGCCGGAGATCGTCATCGACGTTCTGCTGCACGGCCAGCTCGAGCGCTTCGCTCTGGACCCGCGCCTGACCGCCCGGGCGATCCAGAATCTGCTGCGCAATGCCATGCGCTATTGCGAAAAACGCATCCAGATTGGCGTGCAGGTCAACGGTGCCGGTTGCGAAATCTGGGTGGACGACGACGGCATCGGCATCCCCGAGGACGAGCGTGAGCGGATCTTCGAACCGTTCTACCGCTTGGACCGCAGCCGCGACCGCGCTACCGGTGGCTTTGGCCTGGGCCTGGCAATCAGCCGCCGGGCCTTGGAAGCACAGGGCGGCACATTGACCGCAGAAAGCTCGCCGCTGGGTGGGGCACGGTTCAGGTTGTGGCTACCGATTACTGATTAAGCAGACAAATACCTGTAGGAGCTGCCGCAGGCTGCGATCTTTTGATTTGGTTTTTCAAGATCAAGGTCAAAAGATCGCAGCCTGCGACAGCTCCTACAGGGGGATGTGTATTGATCAGATCAGCTTGGTGGATTGGATCAACTCAACGCCTGCCGCTTGCATCCGCTCAATCGCAGTCGCGAGCGAGCCATCCATATCAATCGCTCGACACGCATCCAGCACCACGAACGTATTGAATCCTGCCGCTCGTGCATCCAGCGCCGAGTACATCACGCAGAAATCCAGTGCCAAGCCGACCATGTAAACCGTGTCGATCCCGCGTTCTTTCAAGTAGCCGGCCAAGCCCGTGGTGGTTACACGGTCGGCTTCGAGAAACGCCGAGTAACTATCGATGTCCGGATTGCAGCCTTTGCGGATAACCAGTTGGGCGTGGGGCAGGTCCAGCTCCGGGTGAAACTCGGCGCCGGCTGTAGCTTGCACACAATGCTCGGGCCACAGCGTCTGTTCACCGTAAGGCAATTCAATGACATCGTAAGGCTGGTGGCCGGGATGGCTGGAGGCGAAAGAGGTGTGGCCGCGAGGGTGCCAGTCCTGAGCGATGACCACTTGCTGGAACTGACGCGCCAGGTGGTTGATCAGCGGCACGATCTGCTCACCGCCGGGCACCGGCAGGCTGCCTCCCGGAATGAAGTCGTTCTGAACATCGATAACCAATAATGCAGTGCGAGACGAAATCGGCATAGGTGCAATCCTCCTTGGACAAATCACTTGCCCAGAATAGTGACAACGTTGGCTAGGCGGTTAAACGTCTTCTCAACAACTGTGCCCGCTGTTGCAGATCCGCTGTTGGCACGTGGCCGATCAGCATCCATGCATGTTCGCGCTCGGTCCAATACACGACGTTCATCTCGTGCCGACGCTCGTTGGCAAATGGCTGGCTGCCGCTGTTCGAGCGGGTGATGCACAAGGCCAACGGCCCGTGCCGCTGATCCAGATAAACGATCTGCGCAATCGGCACGCCGTCGTACTCAAGCAACTGTGCACGTTTGAACTCGGCACCGGGCAGTTTCAATGCTGCCGGTGACAGAGTCAGGCCCAGACGTGCATCGACGCTGCGCAGTTGCGCTCGTTGCGTAGCTTCGTCGCTGGGCAAGTGATCGAGGGTTTGCGGCACGTAGAGAGCCATGTAGTCGCCGACCATTCCACGCCAGTGATGCGTTTGCTGCGCCTGCCAGCCGAGGATCAACCGGTCGGCCAATCCGCCGCCGACCACCAGAGCGGCCGCCGCGCCGCCGATAAACCAGCGGCGACTCAGCCCGGGAGGTGGTGGCGAAGGAATAGCATCCAGCCGCGCCTGCAAACGATCCAGCGGCGCCTGTTGCGCCAGTTCGTCATAGGCGCTTTTGAACGGCAGATTGCTGCGCTCCAGCCATTGCACGCGCAGGCTGAGCAGCGGGTCGTCGGCGATGGCCGTGTCCAATTGGCTGCGATATCCTGGGTCCAGTTCGTCATCCAGATAGGCGACCAGTTGCTCGTCCGAAGGTGTATTCATGGCCGGGTTCCTTCGGTGGTTTTCGGCACCGCTTGCAAGGGCGGGTATTCGGCGAGTTTCAGGCGCGCGGTGGCCAGTCGGCTCATCACTGTGCCGATCGGTACTTGCAGGATTTCGGCGACTTCGCGGTAGGACAAACCCTCGACATAGGCCAGATACACCGTTTCACGCTGGGTTTCCGGCAGTGCATCAACGCGGCGAATCACTTGGGTGGCCATCACATGAGTTTGCGCGGCGTATTCCCCGTCGAACGTCAGTTGCGTGTCGGCATCGACCTGCCCCGAGCCATGGCGCACTCGGCGCGCGCGCACTTCGTTCAGCCAGATCGAATGCAGAATGCTCAGCAACCAGCGATCCATGCGCGTGCCGGCCACGTACTGGCCGCAGCGCTCCAGCGCCCGCACGCAGGTGGCCTGCACCAGATCCTCGGCGACATGCCGATTGCGCGACAGCAGCAAACCGTAGCGCCACAAGCGCGCCAGATGCTGTCCGAGTTCGGCTCTGAAAGCCTGATCGCTGACGATGATCGTCTCCACTTATTATAAAGGTCAGATTTTCGTTGAATCGTTGATGGCTTCAGCCAGATCCTGATATTCCTCACAAGACGTGCCGCAAATCGACTGGATCTGCTGCAACTGTTCTTGCGCCAGGTCGACGCGTCCTTTGATCACATAGGCTTCGCCGAGGTATTCGCGCACCTGCGCATACTGCGGATCGAGTTTCACTGATTGCAGGTAATAGCCGATGCCCTCGTCGGTGCGCCCCAGTTTGCGCGTCGCATATCCGCGATAATTGAAAGCCTTGGCGGTATTCGGTTGCTTGAGGGTGTCGAGTAACGCCAGCGCCTCATCGTAGCGGCCGGCCTTGGCCAGACGATAGGCGTAATCGGTGCGGTCCGCGTCCGGTAACAGGCTGCTGGTCTGCAAGACGCATTTTTGCGTTTTGCTGTCCCAGACCTGACCTTTCGGGCATTCGGGCTTCTGCACCGGATCTTCTTCGTCACCGTTGGCGAAGGCCAGATGACTCGACATCGCAGCGGCCAGTAACAACGGGGCGGCGAACATAACGGAACGGATAGTCATGGGCAAGGCTCCACAGGGGGTTATGTTTCACTTTGAACACCACAGGGTGAAATTTTATTCATTGCATTTGTCAGTGACTGTTCAAGTCAGGCACAAATTCCGGCGCTATGCTCGTCAGCGTCTGCCGTTGATCCACACTGGACCGCCGGAAGACGTGACTTTCAATCGGGTGAGATCCACCAGTTTCATCGCAGCGTTGTGTGCGGCGCAGCGGGCGAAACTCGATGAGCAGATTGGTGCATTGATCGCGGCCGAGCCTGAGTTGCGGGGCAGGGATGTGGTGACGGTTCCCTACGAAACCGTGGCCTTCGTGACACGAAAATTCCTGTAGGAGCTGCCGCAGGCTGCGATTTTTTGATCTTGTCTTTTTAAAAACAACATCAAAAGATCGCAGCCTGCGGCAGCTCCTACGGGGTGGAGTGTTGCAGTAACCTCTTCAAGTCAGTCCCGCATTTGGCTGAACCGCCACTGTGATGCCTTGTTATAGTTCGGGCCTCATTTTCTGCCCGGTAAAGGATCACTGCCATGAATCAATACTCCGCCTTCAGCGTCGAACTGGCCGATAACATCGCTCATGTGCAGATCAATCGACCGGAAAAGATCAACTCGATGAACGCGGCGTTCTGGAGCGAGATCATCGAGATCTTTCAGTGGATCGACGACACCGATGAAGTTCGTGTGGTGGTGCTCAGTGGCAACGGCAAGCATTTTTCTTCCGGGATTGATCTGATGATGCTCGCCGGGGTTGCCAATGAACTGGGCAAAGACGTCGGTCGCAATGCGCGCCTGTTGCGGCGCAAAATCCTCACCCTGCAAGCCTCGTTCAACGCCGTCGACAACTGCCGCAAACCGGTGCTCGCCGCTATTCAGGGTTACTGCCTGGGTGGCGCCATCGATCTGATCGCCGCGTGCGACATGCGTTACGCTGCCGAAGATGCACAATTCTCGATCAAGGAAATTGATATCGGCATGGCCGCCGATGTTGGCACTTTGCAACGGTTGCCACGGATCATCGGTGACGGCATGCTGCGTGAACTGGCTTACACCGGTCGCACTTTCGGCGCTGAAGAAGCGCGCAGCATCGGCCTGGTCAACCGCGTTTATGGCGACAAGGAGGCACTGCTGGAGGGTGTCATCGAGATCGCCCGGGACATCGCCTCCAAAACGCCAATAGCGGTGACTGGCACCAAGGAAATGATCAGCTACATGCGCGACCATCGCATTGACGACGGTCTCGAATACGTTGCCACCTGGAACGCCGCCATGTTGCAATCCACCGATTTGCGCGTGGCCATGGCCGCCCACATGAGCAAACAGAAACCCGAATTTCTGGACTGAGAAACCATGACAGCTCGCTGGACCACTGCAGTACTCGACACCGATCAACCGGGCGGCTGGGCCGTGGCGCGCAGCCCGGAAGGCTTTCTGTTCGATGACAACGGCGCACTGTTCCCGCGCGAATGGCTCAAGCGTCAGGATCTGTCGATTCTCGCCGAGCACGGCATCGGTCATCTCGATGGCGAACCGGTTTTTCTCTTGGAATTGAGCAGTGTCAGCGAGGTGCCGGGTTGCTCCTGGAAAGGTCTGCGAGCATTCATGCTCGAAGGCGATCACACCCTTTATAAAGTGCTCGGTTATGCCGCGCAGATCGGCACGTGGGCGCGGGAACATCGTTTTTGTGGCAATTGCGGGCAGTCGATGACGCAGGTGCCGCGCGAACGAGCAATGTACTGCGAGCCCTGCGGGTTGCGCAATTATCCGCGGATTTCGCCGAGCATGATCGTGCTGATCACCCGTGGCGACGAGATTTTGCTGGCGCGCTCGCCGCGTTTTGTTACCGGGGTTTACAGCACGCTTGCGGGTTTTGCCGAACCGGGGGAATCGGCCGAAGAGTGCCTGATCCGCGAAGTGCGCGAGGAAGTGCAGATCGAGGTGAAGAACATTCAGTATCTGGGCAGTCAGTGCTGGCCGTTCCCGCATTCCATGATGCTCGGCTTCCATGCCGAATACGCGGGTGGCGAGATTGTCTGCCAGGAAGACGAGATCGAAGACGCCCAGTGGTTCAACGTGCACGACTTGCCGCCGTTGCCGGCCTCGAAGTCGATTGCCCGTTACCTGATCGACGTCTACGTGGCGCGGCGCTTAGGCCACGCTGAACCAGTGCTGCCAGGCTAGACGAACGGTCAAACCCAGCACTACGGTGATGAACACCGGACGGATGAATTTGGCGCCACCGCTGATTGCGGTGCGCGCGCCGAAGAATGCGCCGACCATCACCGACAGGCCCATGCTCAGGCCGATGATCCAGTCCACTTGCCCGGAAAATACGAACACCGACAGCGCCGCAATGTTGCTGACGAAGTTCATGCTGCGCGCGACGCCGCTGGCCTTGACCAGATCGATCGGGTAGAGCAACAGACTGCTGACCGTCCAGAACGCGCCGGTACCGGGCCCGGCGACGCCGTCGTAGAAACCGAGGCTGAAGCCTTGGGTCGACTGCCATTTCTTTTTGATCGGAGCATCGCTGTCCAGCGGTGCTTTTGGCGTGCCACCGAATAACAAATAAAGGCCACAGGCGAAGACGATCACCGGGAGCATCTTGTTCAGCCATTCTGCCGGTAAATAATGCGCGACGACGGCGCCGGTCAACGCGCCGACCAGCGTACCGACGATGGCGTGCACCCACTGACGCGGGTGAAACAGCTTGCGTCGATAGAAGGTGAAGCTCGCGGTGGCCGAGCCAAACGTCGAGCTGAGCTTGTTGGTGCCGAGCACCAGATGCGGCGGCAGGCCAGCCGTCAACAGCGCCGGGGTGGTCAACAGACCGCCGCCGCCGGCGATGGCGTCTATGAATCCGGCAACGAAAGCGACGAGCGCCAGGATGGCGAGGGTGGTGAGGTCAACGCTGAGTTCGAAAGGCATGGAATCGGCTTATTCGGCAAGGCGCAGAACATGAGCTGCGGGGAGGGCGGTCATGTTACTCATTTCCAGGTGTTGCGGCGACCCACAGCACGCTTTCACAGAATCACTTGAAATGCATTGCGTGTAGGAGCTGCCGCAGGCTGCGATCTTTTGACCTTGTTTTTAAAAAATCCAAGTCAAAAGATCGCAGCCTGCGGCAGCTCCTACACGAGGAACGGCGTTATAGGTCGAGGTCAGACAGGCCCGGGTGATCATCCGGGCGTCGCCCCAGTGGCCAATGGAATTTGCGCTCGCTTTCCTTGATCGGCATGTCATTGATACAGGCATAGCGCTGGAACATCAGGCCCTGTTCGTCAAACTCCCAGTTTTCATTGCCGTAGGAGCGGAACCAGTTGCCGGAATCGTCATGCCATTCATAGGCGTAACGCACCGCGATACGCGCATCGGAGAACGCCCACAATTCCTTGATCAAGCGATAATCCAGCTCTTTCGCCCATTTGCGAGTCAGGAAAGCCTTGGCTTCTTCGCGGTTGTTGGCGAACTCGGCGCGGTTGCGCCATTTTGTGTCGAGCGTGTAAGCGAGGGAGACTTTTTCCGGATCGCGAGAATTCCAGCCATCTTCGGCCAGGCGAACTTTCTCGATCGCCGACTCACGATTGAAGGGCGGTAATGGCGGACGTACCTGAGCTGCGGTAGACATATCAGTTTCTCGAGTTAATGTGCGGTTTAACAACAAGTTCCGCTTATCAAGGCATTACAGGTCCAATAACTTGCGCGCCATGCATCGCGCATTATCGGCGGCACTGTGATCACCCATCACAAGCGCTACGGTAATGGCTCCGTCGATCAGGATCAGCAGCTGTCTGGCCAGCAGTTGCGGATCTTCGGCGCCATGTTCGCTACACAGCTCGCACACGTAGTCGAGCAGCTTCTGTTTGTGTTCTTTGGCGACCTGCCGCACGGGGTCCTGCGGGTCACCGGTCTCGCCGCTGGTGTTAATGAAAGCACAGCCGCGAAAGCCTTCCGAGGCGAACCAGCCCTTGAGCACAGTAAACAGATTGAGCAGGCGGTCAGCCGGGGTCTCGGCCTGATCGACGGCGCTTCTGTACCAATGCATCCAGCGAATGTCGCGGCGTTGCAGCGCTTCGACGGTTAGCGCGTCCTTGTCGGCAAAATAGCGGTAAATGCTTTTCCTGGAGACACCTGCGGTTTTCACCAGGAGATCCATGCTGGTGGCGGCAATGCCACTTTTGTAGATCAGTTTTTCAGTGACATCCAGAATGATGTCGCGGGTTTCGGTATTGGCGATTGCGTTCATGTCGCAAACAGAAGAACGGTTGTTCTCCTTGGTCAAGCGTGTATTTTTGTCGACTGTGCATTTGCCTTTGCAAGGAAGCTCTCGCCCACAGAGGGAAACATTTCTTATGTGGGAGCGAGCCTGCTCGCGAAGAGGTTATTACCGCCACTAACAAGACCCGAAGGATGTGATGGTGTAAGCTCTCAAGCTCTTCGGATTCGACCATTGCGAGCCCTATGCCGTTGCTTTTCAAACGTTCCCTGCTGCCCAAACTGCGCAGCTTCCCGCTGACCGCCGAGGCCGTGACGATTCTGTCCGGTGCCGCCGAGTTTCGTCGCTGCCTGCTTGAGCAAATCGCCGCAGCGACCCAGCGCATCTACATCGTCGCGCTGTATTTGCAGCAAGACGAAGCCGGTCAGGAAATCCTTGATGCCCTGCACGCCGCCAAGCTCAAGCGTCCCGAGTTGGAAATCGCTGTAGTCGTCGATTGGTTGCGCGCGCAACGCGGCTTGATCGGTGCCGGCAAGCAGCCGGGTAATTCGGCGTGGTATCAGGAAATGACCCGTACGCATCAGAGCGAAGTGCCGATCTACGGCGTGCCGGTGCAGACCCGAGAACTCTTCGGCGTTTTGCATTTGAAGGGCTTTGTGATCGACGATTGCGTGGTCTACAGCGGTGCCAGCCTGAACAATGTGTACCTGCACAAATTCGACAAGTACCGGTTCGACCGTTATCACGTCCTGCGCAGCCATGAGCTGGCGGACTCGATGCATCACCTGGTCAAGCACGGTCTGATCGAGTCGAAAGCGGTGCATCGCCTCGACCTGCCGAACCTGCCGACCACGCGCAGCCTGCGCAACGACATCGGCGACCTGCGCAGCCGCTTGAAATATGCGACCTACGACACAGCTACCGGCACAACGGCCAAAGACGGTTTGTCGGTCACGCCGCTGTTGGGCGTGGGCAAAAACAATCCGCTGAACCGCGCCATTCTTGAACTGATCGCCAGCGCGCAACAGCAGCTGACCATCTGCACGCCGTACTTCAACCTGCCGCTGGGCGTGATCCGCGAGATCAATCGCGCGTTGGCCCGTGGCGTGAAGATCGATATCGTGGTCGGCGACAAAACCGCCAACGACTTCTATATTCCGCCGAGCGAGCCGTTCAGGGTGATCGCAGCGCTGCCGTATCTGTACGAGATCAGTCTGCGCCGGTTTGCCAAACGGCATCAGCGCAATATCGACAGCGGCCAATTGAATCTGCACTTGTGGCGCGACGGCGACAACACCTACCACCTCAAGGGCATGTGGATCGATCAGCGTTATACGTTGCTGACCGGCAACAACCTCAATCCACGGGCGTTCCGTCTGGACCTGGAAAACGCGCTGCTGATTGATGACCCGAAAGGCCAGTGGCTGGCGCCGCGGTCGCAGGAGCTGGAGGAGATTTTCCGTCATACCACGCGCATCGACAGCTTCCAAAGCCTGGAAACGCTGCCGGAGTACCCGGCGGGGGTGGCGAAGTTTCTCAAGCGTGTGAGTCGGGTGCGGATCGAGCGGTTGCTGTACAGAATCCTTTAACAGCAAAAGATCGCAGCCTGCGGCAGCTCCTACATCGGACCGTGTAGGAGCTGCCGCAGGCTGCGATCTTTTAGACTGACGTATCCGATAACTCAGTTCAGACCCAGCTTCCCACGCATCGTCGACAGGTCTTCCGCCAAAGTATTCACCGGCCCGACCAGCGCCTTGCGGTCGTTATCCTTGACCTTGTCATATGTCTCAAACCCGCCATCGGCAGTCTTGTACCTGGCCAGAATCTTGTCGACCGTGGCGAAGTTCTTGTCGACTTTGGCGACGAAAGCCTTGTCCTGCTGTTCGATTTGCGTGCGGAACAAATCAACGATTTTCTTCGCACCGTCGATGTTGCCCTGGAAGTCATACAGGTCAGTGTGGCTGTAGCGGTCTTCTTCGCCGGAGATCTTGGTTGCGGCGACTTCTTCAAGCAGCGCCGCAGCGCCGCCCACGACCTTTTCCGGCGGGAAGGTCAGACCGGCCACGCGGGTCTGCAAGTCTTTGACATCGCTGTTCAGCTTGTCCGCCAGCGCACCCAGGCCCTGCGTGCTTTTTTCCGCAAACAGCGAGTATTCGATCCGGTGAAACCCGGTGAAATCCTCCGCTTTCACGCCTTTCTCATGGTCGTCGACCCGCGAGTCAATGGATGCATCCAGGTCACTGAACAGCTCGGCAATCGGCTCGATTGATTCGTAGTAAACACGCGTGGGCGCATACAGCTTTTGCGCGGTGGCCAGATCACCTTTTTTGACTGCGTCGGTGAATTGCTGTGTGTGGCTGCCCAGCTCATCGAGTTTTTCGCTGACGTAGATCTTGTAATCCGACACCGGCCCGACCAGATCCAGCGGTGCCGGTGCGGCAAACGCTGACAGCGGGGTGTTGAGCAAACCAAGGGTCAGCAATAACGCGAGTGGCGTTTTTTTCATGGGGGCGGCTCCAGTGTCGACAGGTGTCATGCGTTGGTATGGGGTTGTGTGGCCGCGAGCAGCGAACGCCCAAGGAAATCCTGGTCGCCCGTCACGCCCGGCAGTGTGAAGAAGTAACCGCCGCCGACCGGTTTGAGGTATTCCTCAAGCGGTTCGCCGTTGAGGCGGGTCTGCACGGCGATAAAGCCTTTTTCCAGGTCGGCCTGGTAACAAATGAACAGCAGGCCCATGTCAAGCTGACCGTTCTTGTTCACGCCGTTGGAATAGTTGAATGGCCGGCGCAGGATCAGGTTCGCCTGGCTCTCGGCGGTGCGCGGGTTGGCCAGGCGAATGTGCGCGTCGAGTCTGGTCAGCTTGCCCGCCGGATCTTTGCGGTAATCGGGGACTTCACTTTCCCGCTGAGCGCCCATTGGCGCGCCAGTGGTTTTCACCCGACCGATGATGCTTTCCTGCTCCTGCAACGGCGTACGATCCCAGCGCTCGACGAAATTACGGATGATCCGCACCGCCTGATAACTGCCGTGCGCCGCCCAGGCCGGTTCATCGCTGCCGGGCTGCACCCAGACAATGCTGTCCATCGCTTGAGCATCGTTGGAATTCGGGTTGGCCGAACCGTCGCGAAAGCCGAGGAAGTTGCGCGCCGACTGTGCTGTCTCGCCCGGTTTCGTCGGCGCTTGCGGCGGCACGCTGCCTTCCTGCTTCCAGCGCACCAGCAGCAGATCAGGCAGGTTTTTGACGATGTCGCGCAGGGCGTGAATGTTGGTGTCAGCGGTGTTCGCAAAGAACTGCAGACTCAGGTCGCCGTGGCAACAATCGGCGTCCAGCGCATCGTTGGGAAAACCGACCATGCGTTGCAGGCGCTTGGGTTTGGCCGTGGCCAGACCGAAGCGCTCGTCGAACAGCGACTCACCCACCGCAACGGTAATGGTCAGGTTGTCGGGCGTCACGTTCGGGCCAAGGATGCCTGAGTCTAGCGGCGGCAGCTTGGGATCGATCTGCTCAACCGGGCCGCCTTGCATGACGAAGGCGATGCGCTTGTTAAGGGTGCGGAACAATCGTTCGAGGTCCTCGCGATCGCTGGCCAGCACATCGAACGCCACCAGCATTCCCGAGGCCGGGCGCGGCGTGACGATGCCGGTCTGATGTACGCCGTGAAAATCGTGGCGATCATCGGTCTTGTCGCTGCTCGGGGCTTCAGTGACTTGCGCCGGCGCTGCGGCCATCGCCGGGCAGCTCAGCGCGGAGCCGGCGAGGGCGACACCGGCAGCGCCCATGCCCATCAACACACGGCGGCGTTGCAGGTTGAGTGGTTCTGAATCATTCATCGGTGAGGTCTTCTGCTTACAGGCCGGAGAGGCCGAGGACGGGATCGATGCCATGGAGTGCATGCGCAAGCGCTTGAGCCTTGTCGGCGATCTGCTGGCGTTGTGTATTGCTGACACTGTCGTAACGGGCGTAGCCGTCCTCAACCTTGTAGCGGTTGAGTTCGGCGTCGAAGCCAGCAAGCGCTTGATCGATCTGCCCCAGCAGGTCGGCGGCGGATTTGGTCAATAGCGGGCGCAGCAAATCGACGACCTTGTGCGCGGTTTGCGCATTGGCGGCGAAACCATTGAGGTCGCTGTGGCTGTAGCGTTCTTCTTCCCCGCTGGCGGCGCGCACCTCGGCGAGGCTGTTGAGGTTGCGCACGATAATGTTGACCAGTTGCTCCGGTGGCAGGGTCTGAGCCAGCAATTGCTGTTTCAGCGTGGTGACGTCGGCCAGAAGATGCTGGGCAACGGGCTTCAGGTCGTCGAGTTTGCGTTGCTCGAACAGGCCATATTCGAGGCGGTGAAAACCGACGAATGCCGGATCCTGTTCGCGTTTTTCATAATAATCAGCGCGGGCGTTGATGCGGTTGTCCAGTTCGGCAAGGCGCTGCGCGGCGGGCGCCAGACGCTGATAGGCCGCACGGGCCGGCAGGTACAGCGCCTGAGCCTGGCTCAAGTCGCCGCTTTCGATGGCCTGATCGAGAGCACCTACGGCCTTGATCAAAGCGCTGCTCTGGCTGGCCAGATACACGCGAAACTCTGACAACGGCCCAATGAAAGCGACCATCGACGGCTTGGCTTTCGCGGCGGCGTCGGAGGCCGCGGTTGGCGTGACGTGCAAAGTGCCGCGCGGGTTGCTCAGCAAGCCACAGGTGATGGCGTAGTCACCCGGTTGCAGATTGGCGTTGATGACCTGGCTCAGACCGGGGGCAATGTTTTCGCGTTCTTCGACCACCAGCACGCCGTCGAGAATTTCCCATTCAACTGCCCGGTCGGAACGGTTGACGATGCGGAAACTGGCGCGCCCGGCGGGCACGCTCAAAGCGTTCGGCTCGCAACGGCCCGGATGAATGTTCACCACCACTTCATCGTGATTGTGCTGACGCTTGGCGGCAGCCATTTTCGAGGCGTACCAGAACAGGCCGCCGGCGGCGATCATCACGATCACCGAACCGGCCAATGCCCAGCGCAAGGCACGGGGCGGCGAAGCCTGAGGAGTATTAGGCGTTGACATGGGGGCCCTTATTGGCTGGAAACGGAAGTCGACTGCGCGCGGGGCTGGGCGGCCGGGAGAAAAAACATCACCAGCGCCAGCAGCAGATAAATCACATACGCACCGAGGGTGCTGACGGTCGGTGCATCCTGATAACCGAACATGCCGGCCAGCACCGAGCCCAACGGGCCGTCCATCGGCAACGTCGCACTGAAGTCGAACAGCACGCCTTGCAGGTGATTCCACAGCCCGGCTTCGTGCAGCGCCTGCACGGAATTGGCGAGAATCCCGGCGGCGACCAGCAGAATGAACAGGCCGGTCCACTTGAAGAACATCGAAAGGTTGAGGCGCATGCTGCCGCTGTAGATCAGCAAGCCAACGATGATCGCCAGGATCAGGCCGAGCAGGGCGCCGATCGGCGCGCCGGGGCCTTCGCTCTGCTGGAACACGGCGAGCAGGAAAAACACCGTTTCCAGACCCTCGCGAGCGACGGCGAAAAACACCATGGCGATCAGGGCGATGACTTGATGTTTTGAGGTCGTCAGCGCTTGGTCAAGCGAGGCTTGCAGCGAATGCTTGATCGACCGGGCGACCTTGCGCATCCAGAACACCATCGAGCTGAGAATGCCCACGGCCACCAGCCCGACGACGCCTTCAAACAATTCCTGCTGTTTCTGCGGAAATTCGGCGCTGACCAGTTCCAGGCCGCCACCAACCAGCAGCGCGAGCGCGGCGGCGAGGAAAACCCCGATCCACACCGCCGGCATCCATTGGCCACGGCCGGTTTGCTGAAGGTAACTGGCGATGATGCCGACGATCAGCGCGGCTTCGATGCCTTCGCGCAGCATGATGAGAAAGGGAACGAGCATGGGTCAGCCACAGCGATTTAGATAGGAGGCTAAGTTGTAACATAATGACACTCATTCCCAAATGACAATGATTGACATAAGCCTGAACGTAAGCTGAACAGACTGAAAAATAACCATCCCCTGTAGGAGCTGCCGCAGGCTGCGATCTTTTGATCCTGATTCTAAAAATCAAAAGATCGTCCGATCGCGGCCCGAGCCTGCGGCAGCTCCTACAGGGGATCGGTTAAGATGCGTGCCACTGAGAAAAACAGGAATGACCGCGTTCCATGTCAGAAAAAGACACCATTGCCATTCAGCTGGTGCGTGAAGCGCTGTTGCAAAGCTGTGCGCCCGGCGCGGCCACGGAACACGTTTTGCGCAAGGTCGGCATTGACCCGCTGCTGTTGCAATCCGCCAGCGGTAGGGTGCCCGCGTCGCAATACGCCAGACTCTGGCGCTTGTTGGCGCGGCGCGGTGACGATGAGTTTTTCGGCATGGATCCACGCAAGCTCAAATCTGGCAGCCTCGCGTTTCTGTGTCGCAGCGCCATGGCACAGCCGACGCTGGCGGCGGCACTCGAGAGCGGTCTGTCGTTTCTCTCGCTGATGCTCGACCGCTTACCGGCGCAGTTGCTGCGCCAGCAGAGTCTCGCCGAAATCGTGCTGCTCGAAGACGACGTCGAACCCCGCCGCGCTTTCACCTATTTCACCTATTGGATGATCGTTCACGGTGTGGCGTGTTGGCTGGCGGGGAGGCGGATTCCGATTCTGGCCATCGAACTGCGCTGCCCGGCGCCAGACTTCACCGATGACTATCGTGTGATGTTTTCGGAAAACCTGCGGTTTGATCGGCCCCGGACGCGGATGATTGTTGCCGCCGATTGCCTCGATCTGCCGATCAAGCGCAGCCCCGAAGAGCTGAAGCGTTTTCTCGCCCATGCACCGGCCAATATTCTGGTGAAGTACCGCGACCCGCAAAGCCTGGCCAGTCGGATCAAGCAGGATCTGCGGCAACTGCCCGCCGAGCAATGGCCGGAAACCGAAGCCCTGGCGCAGCAACTGTGTATGTCGGCCTCGACCTTGCGCCGTCGTCTGGCGGAGGAAGGGCAGACCTGGCAGGGGCTCAAGGACGGTGTGCGCAAAGAACTGGCGATTACCTGGCTGGCGGAGCCGTCGATCAGTTTTGCCGAGATCGCTTCACGCCTGGGCTTTGCCGATGCAAGTTCGTTTTACAAGGCGTTTCGCAAATGGTCGGGATCGAATCCGGGCCACTATCGCACCCTGATCCTGAATGAGATCGTCTGAGCGAACACCATCGCCAGCACGGTAAACGCATTCCCCCTGTAGGAGCTGCCGAAGGCTGCGATCTTTTGATCGTGGAAAAAAAGCAAAGATCGCAGCCTTCGGCAGCTCCTACAAGGGATGCGTTTTTTTCAATGGCATGGCCAAACCGGTCAGCCACTTTGATGGCTTTGACCATTGCCCCGGCCCCCGCGCAGCGCGACTATTCCTCTGTTGTTTACGGTTCCCCGCCTAATAAAAACACAGAGGGATTCTGGCAATGCGCGATTACTTGTCTGCCACCGCACAATTCAACTACCAGTACACCGTAGAGGCCGCGCTCAGCGGTTCGCTTGAAGCGCTCAACGCCTGCGTCGAATGCTGCGACCGCCATGCCTTGCCCGGGCGCATCGCGCTGTTCTGGGAAGGCCGCGACGGTGCCAGTGCGACCTATACGTTCAGCGATCTGCAGGATCAAGCCGCGCGATTCGCCAATTTTCTCCTCGCCCAAGGCGTGCAGAAGGGCGACAAGGTCGCCGGGCTGCTGCCGCGCAATATCGAATTGCTCATTACCGTATTCGCCACGTGGCGCATCGGTGCGGTGTATCAGCCACTGTTTACCGCGTTCGGCCCCAAAGCCCTTGAACACCGCTTGCACAGCTCCGGCGCGAAAGTCGTGGTCACCGACGCCGTCAATCGGCCGAAGCTCGCTGAAGTCGCCGATTGCCCGACGCTCGTTACCGTCGGCGGGCCCAAGGGCCAAGGCATCGTCCGTGGCGATTTCAGTTTCTGGGCTGAGCTGGCAAATTTCTCCAACGTCTGCGAACCGCTGCTGCTGACCGGCGAAGATCCCTTCTTGTTGATGTTCACCTCTGGCACCACCGGCCCGTCGAAAGCGCTGTCGGTGCCACTCAAAGCCATTGTCGCCTTCCAGAGTTACACCCGTGATGCGGTGGATCTGCGCCCGGAAGACGCGTTCTGGAACGTGGCCGATCCGGGCTGGGCCTATGGCATTTACTTCGGCGTTACGGGCCCGTTGTCAATGGGCCACCCGATCACGTTCTACGATGGCCCGTTCACCCTTGAAAGCACCTGCCGGGTGATCAACAAATACGGGATCACCAACCTCACC
The DNA here is from genome assembly GCF_900636825.1 of Pseudomonas fluorescens. NCBI lineage: Bacteria > Pseudomonadati > Pseudomonadota > Gammaproteobacteria > Pseudomonadales > Pseudomonadaceae > Pseudomonas > Pseudomonas fluorescens. Next base: position 2,880,125 of record NZ_LR134318.1, read on the forward strand.
GGCTCGCCGACGGCTTATCGTTTGCTGATTGCTGGCGGTGATGAATTCGCCAGGTCGATCAAGGGCAAATTGCGCATTGTCAGCAGCGCCGGCGAGCCGCTGAATCCAGAGGTGATCCGCTGGTTCGCCGACAATCTCGATGTGGTCATTCATGACCATTACGGCCAGACGGAGCTGGGCATGGTGCTGTGCAATCACCATGGCTTCGAGCATCCGGTGCATGTCGGCGCCGCCGGGTTCGCTTCGCCGGGGCATCGCATCGTCGTGCTCGATGACCAATACCACGAACTCGGCGTCGGCCAGCCGGGGATTCTTGCCATCGACCGCGCGCAATCGCCGATGTGCTGGTTCGGCGGCTATGAAGGCGCGCCGACCAAGGCCTTCGTCGGCAACTATTATTTGAGCGGCGACACCGTCGAGTTGAACCCGGACGGCAGCATCAGCTTCGTCGGGCGCAGTGATGACGTGATCACCACTTCGGGCTATCGCGTTGGCCCGTTTGATGTCGAGAGCGCGTTGATCGAACACCCGGCGGTGATTGAAGCGGCGGTCATCGGCAAACCCGATCCGGAGCGCACCGAACGGGTCAAAGCCTTCGTCGTGCTCAGCGCGCAATACCGCGCCGCACCCGAGTTGGCCGAAGAGCTGCGCCTGCATGTGCGCAAGCGTCTGGCGGCGCATGCGTACCCCCGTGAAATCGAATTTGTCAGTGAATTGCCCAAGACCCCCAGCGGCAAATTGCAGCGCTTTATCTTGCGCAACCAGGAAATCGCCAAGGCTCAAGAGGCCGCGGCGCATAACGTTTCAGCTTGAATCAGGAAGTACCGTCATGCAGATCGAGAACAAGGTTTTTATCGTCACCGGCGGCGCGTCCGGCCTCGGTGCAGCCACCGCTGAATTGCTGGTCAGTGCCGGCGCCAAAGTGATGCTGGTGGATATGAACGCCGAAGCCGTCGCTGCCCAGGCCCAGCGCCTCGGTGCGCAAAGCGTGGTCGCCGACATCAGCAACGAAGCCGCAGCCGAAGCCGCCGTGCAAGCGACCGTCGCCGCGTTCGGTGGCCTCAATGGCCTAGTCAACTGCGCGGGTATTGTTCGTGGCGAGAAGATCCTCGGCAAGAACGGCCCACACGCATTGAGCAGTTTCGCCCAGGTGATCAACGTCAATCTGATCGGCAGCTTCAACATGCTGCGCCTGGCTGCAGCGGCCATCGCCGAGAGCGAAGCCAATGCCGACGGCGAGCGCGGCGTGATCATCAATACCGCGTCGGTGGCGGCGTTCGACGGCCAGATCGGTCAGGCGGCGTACTCCGCCTCCAAAGGCGCAATCGCCAGCCTGACGCTGCCGGCCGCGCGTGAACTGGCGCGTTTCGGCATTCGCGTGATGACAATTGCTCCGGGCATTTTCGAAACGCCGATGATGGCTGGCATGACCCCGGAAGTCCGCGACTCGCTGGCGGCCGGCGTACCGTTCCCGCCGCGTCTGGGCAAGCCTGCCGAGTACGCCGCGCTGGTTCGGCATATCATCGAAAACAGCATGCTCAACGGCGAGGTGATCCGTCTCGACGGCGCCTTGCGCATGGCCGCCAAGTAAGGAGGATTTGTCATGACTATTTCCAATGATCCGATTGTGATTGTCAGCGCCGTGCGCACCCCGATGGGTGGCTTTCAGGGTGAGCTGAAAAGCCTTACTGCGCCGCAACTTGGCGCTGCCGCGATCAAAGCTGCCGTGGAACGCGCGGGCGTTGCCGCCGATTCCGTCGATGAAGTGTTGTTCGGTTGCGTACTGCCCGCCGGTCTCGGTCAGGCGCCTGCGCGTCAGGCGGCGCTGGGCGCCGGTCTGGATAAATCGACCCGTTGCACCACCGTCAACAAAATGTGCGGCTCGGGCATGCAGACCACCATCATGGCCCACGACATGTTGCTCGCCGGCAGCGCCGATGTGGTGATTGCTGGCGGCATGGAGAGCATGTCCAACTCGCCATACTTGCTTGATCGTGCTCGCGCCGGTTACCGCATGGGCCACGGGCGCGTGCTGGATTCGATGTTCCTCGATGGCCTCGAAGACGCCTATGACAAGGGCCGCCTGATGGGCACATTTGCCGAGGATTGCGCTGAAACCAATGGTTTCAGCCGCGAAGCGCAGGACGCGTTTGCCATTGCCTCGACCACCCGCGCGCAGCAGGCGATCAAGGATGGCAGCTTTCAGGACGAGATCGTCCCGCTGACCGTGACCGTCGGCAAAGAGAAGGTAGTCATCAGCAACGACGAGCAGCCACCAAAAGCCAAACTCGACAAAGTTGCCTCGCTGAAACCGGCGTTCCGTGATGGTGGGACAGTGACGGCGGCGAACTCCAGTTCAATCTCCGACGGCGCGGCGGCGCTGGTGCTGATGCGTCAATCGCAAGCGCACAAGCTCGGGCTCAAGCCGTTGGCAGTCATCCATGGGCATTCCGCGTTCGCCGATACGCCAGGGCTGTTTCCAACCGCGCCGATTGGTGCGATCAAAACGCTGATCAAAAAGACCGGCTGGTCCCTGGCTGAGGTCGATCTGTTCGAAGTCAACGAAGCGTTTGCCGTGGTCGGGATGGCGGCGATGACGCACCTGGAAATCCCGCACGACAAGCTCAACGTGCATGGCGGTGCCTGTGCCTTGGGCCATCCGATCGGCGCTTCCGGAGCACGGATTCTGGTGACGCTGTTGTCCGCGCTGCGGCAGAAGAACCTCAAGCGCGGGATTGCAGCGATCTGCATTGGCGGCGGCGAAGCCACGGCAATGGCCGTGGAATGCGTCTACTGATCCACCCAGAGCCCTTGTAGGAGCTGACGAGTGCAACGAGGCTGCGATCTTTTGATTTTGTTTTCCAGATCCAGATCACGATCAAGATCACGATCAAGATCAAGATCAAGATCAAGATCAAGATCAAGATCAAGATCAAGATCAAGATCAAAAGATCGCAGCCTTCGGCAGCTCCTACAGGAGGTTGCGGGGCGACTGACATTTAAGGATTCACCATGATTCCCAACGAAGACCAAACCCAGATCCGCGACATGGCCCGGCAATTTGCCGAGGAACGGTTGAAACCGTTCGCCGCCGCCTGGGACCGCGAGCACCGTTTCCCCAAGGAGGCCATCGGCGAAATGGCCGAACTGGGCTTTTTCGGCATGCTGGTGCCGGAGCAGTGGGGCGGTTGCGACACCGGCTATCTGGCCTACGCGATGGCGCTGGAAGAAATCGCCGCCGGCGACGGTGCGTGCTCGACGATCATGAGCGTGCACAACTCGGTGGGGTGCGTGCCGATTCTAAAGTTCGGCAACGACGACCAGCGTGAGCGTTTCCTCAAACCGCTGGCCAGCGGCGCGATGCTCGGTGCTTTCGCCTTGACCGAACCCCAGGCCGGCTCCGACGCCAGCAGCCTGAAAACCCGCGCGCGCCTCGACGGTGATCACTACGTCTTGAACGGCTGCAAACAATTCATCACCTCCGGGCAGAACGCCGGGGCGGTGATCGTGTTCGCCGTGACCGATCCGAGTGCCGGCAAACGCGGGATCAGTGCGTTTATCGTGCCGACCGACTCGCCCGGCTATAAGGTCGCGCGGGTTGAAGACAAGCTCGGCCAGCACGCATCCGACACTTGCCAGATTCTGTTCGAAGACGTGAAAGTGCCGGTGGCCAACCGGTTAGGCGAGGAGGGTGAAGGTTACAAGATTGCCCTGGCCAACCTTGAGGGCGGACGCGTCGGCATCGCGGCGCAATCGGTGGGCATGGCCCGGGCAGCGTTCGAAGCGGCGCGCGATTACGCCCGAGAGCGCGACACCTTCGGCAAGCCGATCATTGAACATCAGGCCGTGGCGTTCCGTCTGGCTGACATGGCCACGCAGATCGCCGTCGCCCGGCAAATGGTGCATTACGCGGCGGCCCTGCGAGACAGCGGTCAGCCCGCCCTGGTCGAAGCGTCGATGGCAAAACTGTTCGCCTCGGAGATGGCCGAGAAAGTCTGCTCGATGGCATTGCAGACGCTGGGCGGTTACGGTTACCTCAACGATTTCCCGCTGGAACGCATTTATCGCGACGTGCGCGTGTGCCAGATCTACGAAGGCACCAGCGACATTCAGCGCATGGTCATCTCCCGCAACCTATAAACCCCCCGCCCGTGTAGGAGCTGCCGCAGGCTGCGATCTTTTGATTTTGCTTATGAAACAAGCTCAAAAGATCGTCCGATACGCGCCCCAGCCCCCGGCATCTCCTAGAGGGGCGAATAAATTCAGGAGTCATGTATGAGCTACGAAACGATTCTGCTGGAAATCCGCGACCGCGTTGGCCTGATCACCCTCAATCGGCCGCAGGCGCTGAATGCGCTGAATGCGCAACTGGTCAGCGAAGTGAATCAGGCCCTCGACACACTGGAGGCGGATGCGAACATCGGTTGCATCGTCCTCACCGGCTCGAAAAAAGCCTTCGCCGCTGGCGCCGACATCAAGGAAATGGCCGAGCTGACTTATCCGCAGATCTATATGGACGACCTGTTCAGCGACAGCGATCGCGTCGCCAACCGCCGCAAGCCGATCATCGCCGCGGTCAACGGCTTCGCTCTTGGGGGCGGTTGTGAATTGGCGCTGATGTGCGACTTCATTCTCGCTGGCGACAATGCGAAATTCGGCCAGCCGGAAATCAACCTCGGCGTGCTGCCTGGCATGGGCGGTACTCAGCGTCTGACTCGCGCGGTCGGCAAGGCCAAAGCCATGGAAATGTGCCTGAGCGGGCGCATGATCGACGCGGTGGAAGCCGAGCGTTGCGGCATCGTCGCGCGAATTGTGCCGAGCGATGAATTGCTCGATGAGGCTCTGAAAGTTGCAGGGGTGATTGCCGGCAAGTCGCTGCCGATCGCGATGATGATCAAGGAAAGCGTGAACCGTGCGTTTGAGGTCAACCTGACTGAAGGCGTGCGTTTTGAACGGCGAGTATTTCATGCCGCTTTTGCCACGCAGGATCAGAAGGAAGGGATGGCGGCGTTTGTGGGCAAGCGTGAGGCGGCATTCCAAGGCAAGTAACGCGTCTAGAGCGAAAAGCTCCTCACCCTAACCCTCTCCCAGAGGGAGAGGGGACTGATTGGAGGATATTGATGATCTGCGCGGACCTGAAAGAACTGTACTGAATCCCTGATCGACCTGGTTTATCCACTCCATAAGCGACCCGTTCTTTCAGGTGGATGGATAACGCCAGACACCTCGGTCGGCCCCCTCTCCCTCTGGGAGAGGGCTGGGGTGAGGGAAAGGGGGCAACACCATTACATCTGGTAGTTCTTCAAATCCCGCGCGATGACCATCCGCTGGATCTCGCTCGACCCTTCGTAAATCTGCGTAATCCGCGCATCCCGGTAATATTTCTCCACCGGGTAATCTTCCAGATATCCATACCCGCCGTGTATCTGAATCGCCGAGGAACAAACTTTCTCGGCCATCTCGGACGCAAACAGCTTTGCCTGTGAAGCCTCGGACAAACACGGTTTGCCCGCCGTGCGCAGGCGCGCGGCGTGGAGAATCAGCAGGCGTGCGGCGTTGATCTGCATGTGCATGTCTGCCAGCAGGTTGGCGATGCTCTGGTGTTCGATGATCGGCTTGTCGAACTGCACCCGATCCTTCGAATAAGCCAGCGCCGCTTGAAACGCCGCACGGGCGATGCCCAACGCTTGAGCAGCGATGCCGATGCGTCCGCCTTCAAGGTTGGACAAGGCAATCGCCAGGCCTTTACCGCGTTCGCCGAGCAGATTGACCTCGGGAACGCGGCAGTCGCTCAGCGTTACCGCGCAGGTGTCAGACGCGCGAATGCCCATTTTGTGTTCGGTGCGATCGACGATGAACCCCGACGTTTCGGTCGGGACCAGAAACGCCGAAATGCCTTTCTTGCCCAGTTCCGGATCGGTCACGGCAAACACGATGGCCAGTTTCGCCCGTTTGCCGTTGCTGACGAACTGCTTGGCGCCGTTGATCACCCATTGGCCGTCACGCAGTTCGGCGCGGGTGCGCAGGTTATGCGCTTCGGAGCCGGCCTGCGGTTCGGTCAGGCAAAAGCAACCGATGGTCTGCCCGCTGGCGAGGTCCGCCAGCCACGTTTGTTTCTGCGCTTCGCTGCCGTAGTTGAGCACTGGGCCGCAGCCGACCGAGTTGTGAATGCTCATGAACGCGCCGGTCGCGCCGTCGCCGGCCGAAATCTCCTCAACGGCCAACGCATACGCAACGTAGTCGACATAAGTGCCGCCCCATTCTTCGGGCACGACCATGCCCAGCAGACCGAGCTCGCCCATCTTCGCGACCAGCGCGTCGTCGATCCAGCCAGCCTTTTCCCAAGCCTGCGCATGGGGCGCGATTTCGCCGCGGGCAAAGTCCCGGGCCATGTCGCGGATCATCACTTGTTCTTCAGTCAGTTCGAGATCGTGCATGGCTCAGCTCCCGCTCTCATCAAAACCGTGAAAGAAACTTGCCACGTGCGTCGCGTCGAGCCCGGCAAGGGTCGGCGGGTTCCAGCGTGGTGATTTGTCTTTGTCGATCAACAGGGCGCGCACGCCTTCGATCAGATCGCCACGGGGGAACCACTGACGATCAAGGTGCAGTTCCAGCGCAAAGCACTGTTCCAGATTCAGGTGGCGGCCACGACGGAGCATTTCCAGGGTGACGGCCATGGCCAGCGGTGAGCGGGTTTCCAGCAGATCCGCCGTGGTAGTCGCCCATTCATGACTATCGGCGACGGTAACCGCGCGCATTTGCTCGACCATGCTCGGCACGTCGGGCAGGGCGAAGAAGTGGTCGATGGCTGGGCGCAAGGCTTCAAACGGCGCGTCGGGCAGGGTTTGCACGGCGTGTTTGGCCAGCAGGTTCTGCAAAGACTTGAGCGGTGTGTCCTGCCACTCCATTTGATCAAGTTTGTCGTCGAGCAGCGCCAGGGTGCTGCTGTCCAGATACCAGTCGGCCAGCCCGCAGTACAGCGCATCGGCGGCACGGATCTGCACACCACTGACGCCCAGATAAATCCCCAGTTCACCGGGAATACGCGGCAGAAAATAACTGCCCCCGACATCCGGAAAATAACCAATCGCCACTTCCGGCATCGCCAGACGGCTTTTCTCGGTGACCACCCGCAGATCTGCACCTTGCACCAGGCCCATGCCGCCGCCGAGGACAAAACCGTCCATCAGCGCCAGCACCGGTTTGCGGTAGTGATGGATCGTCAGGTCGAGGGCATATTCCTCGACGAAGAAATCCTCGTGCAGCGTGTCACCGTTCTTGAAACTGTCGTACAGGGATCGAATATCGCCGCCGGCGCAGAAGGCCTTCTCACCGGCACCGCGCAGGACAACCGCGTGGACATCGGCATCGGACGCCCAGGCATCGAGCTGCTGTTGCAGCAGGCGCACCATGTCGAGGGTGATGGCGTTGAGACCGGCGGGGCGATTGAGTGTGAGATGACCGATGTGGTTGCGAACCTCGGCCAGCACGTCGTTCTGCGTGGCATCCATGGACTGTGTCCGCGGGGATGAAGCCTGAGCTGTCATCAGTAACTCCCTGCTTTTATTGTCTTTATTCGAGAAGCTCGCGCGCGAGCGTTACCGGATCGTAACAGTGCAAATTTGTCGTGTACAACGGGGATATGTGCAGGGGCTGTCTGCGTTTTTACCGCACCACGCCAGTCTTGTAGGAGCTGCCGCAGGCTGCGATCTTTTGATGTTGGTTTTAAAGATCAAAAGATCGCAGCCTCGTTTCACTCGTCAGCTCCTACAGGGGGGCTGAGGGTATCGAGTGTAGGAGCTGCCGAAGGCTGCGATCTTTTGATGTTGGTTTCAAAGATCAAAAGATCGCAGCCTCGTTTCACTCGTCAGCTCCTACAGGGGGCCTGAGGGTATCGAGTGTAGGAGCTGCCGAAGGCTGCGATCTTTTGATGTTGGTTTTAAAGATCAAAAGATCGCAGCCTCGTTTCACTCGTCAGCTCCTACAGGGGGCCTGAGGGTGTCGAGTGTAGGAGCTGCCGAAGGCTGCGATCTTTTGATGTTGGTTTTGAAGATCAAAAGATCGCAGCCTCGTTTCACTCGTCAGCTCCTACAGGGGGGCTGAGGGTATCGAGTGTAGGAGCTGCCGAAGGCTGCGATCTTTTGATGTTGGTTTCAAAGATCAAAAGATCGCAGCCTCGTTTCACTCGTCAGCTCCTACAGGGGGCCTGAGGGTATCGAGTGTAGGAGCTGCCGCAGGCTGCGATCTTTTGATGTTGGTTTTGAAGATCAAAAGATCGCAGCCTCGTTTCACTCGTCAGCTCCTACAGGGTGCTCAGCGGGTAAAGACTTCGCCGATGCTGCGGCGTTTGGCGTGCAGTTCGCTGGCGTGGATCAGGCGTTCGAGGTCTTCGGGGGTGACGTCGATGAAGGCTTCCATGTCGGCCAAGGCGAGTTTCAGATCTTCGGCGGTGATCGCTTGACTGTCCACGGGCGCAACCGGTGGGGCCGGTTCAGCGGGGCGTTTGGGGTAGCGAATCCGCGTCAGGTTGTTGTAAGTCAAGGCACTGGCGAGCATGCACGCGGCGCCAAGCATCACCGGTTCCATGGCTTTCCAGTCCATGGCGATGGTCGCCGGATCGGCCAATACCAATGTCAACGCGAGCGCCCCGGCCGGTGGGTGCAGGCAACGCAGCCAGCACATCAGAATCAGCGCCATGCCCGCCGCCAGACAAGCGCTGCCGAGCGTTCGCCCAAGCACATGCGCCACCAGCAACGCGACGACGCCTGCACACAGATAACCGCCCAGAATCGACCACGGCTGAGCCAGAGCGCCGGACGATACGGCGAAGAGCAGAACCGCCGAAGCGCCCAGCGGGCCGATCAGATGATAAGCGACATCATGGCCGAACACCTGCGCGCACATCCACACGCTGAACAACGTACCCAGCGCCATGCCGATGGCGGCGCGGCTCCATTCGGTGGGACGAGTGTTGATAGCGGCGGGCATCCAACGAGCGAGCATTTGAAACTGATCCTTTTGCAAATTCCGGACAAAAAAAAGGACTTGTCCGGCATATCCGGAAAGCCCTCGAAGTGTTCCAACATTGGGGGAGGAACGCGCACAGTGTGCCGTTCAAAATCGATGCTGACAAATTCATATAAATGCAGTTTGAATGCATTATTTTTGCACTGAAGTCGCGTGTCGCCCGCTGACGACACACAGATAACCGCCGACTGTTGCCAATGCACTCAATGCATAGAACATAACCGGCGCCGGTGTGTGCATTAACAGAAAACCGCACAGCACCGGGCTGATCCCGCCGCCAAGTGCCGCGAGATTCTGCGCGCCATAGTAACTGCCGCGCAGATGCTCCGGAGCCAGCGTGTCGACGAAGAGAAAATCCGCCGGGTAAATGATCATCTCGCCGAGGGTGAAGATGAACATCGCCACGCACCAGCCCACGAGGCTGTTGGCCAGACTGAAACCGATCAACCCGAGGACAAACAGCGCGGTGCCAGCGGCAATCCAGTGGCGCAGACGTTCACGGGTGAGCAATCGGCCGACCTGATATTGGAGAAGAATCACCGTGATCGCATTGCAGGCGAGCAGGGCGGCCATGGTGTCGAGCATCTGCTGTTGCGTGTGCGTCGCCAGCAGATATTGCGACAGGTACAGGGTGAAGCGCCCGTGCACCAGCGTACTGAGCAGACAGCCGAGGGTGAACAGAATCATCGTGCGATCGTTTTTCAGAATCACCAGCGTGTTGAGAAAGCTGCGTGGCTGGCCCACCACGGAGCTCGCTTTCGCATCCTTCGCGACGCCCAGCAACAGAACAACGCTGCCGATGGCAATCGCGCCGGCGACGATAAACGGCGCCGACGGCTGAATGCCGGCAATCACCACGCCAATCATCGGGCCGACGGCATAGCCGATATTGGTCAGCGTGTAATTCAGCGAAAACGCCTTGACGCGCTGCTCGACCGGCAGGTTCTCACTGAGGATCGCCTTGGAACAGATCATGAAGAGCGCGGACGCGGTTTCACTGATGATCAAAACCAACGTGACCAGATACAGTTGCTGCGCGAAGGTCAGCAGGATCAGCCCGATACCGCTGGAAAGCATGGTCAGGATCAGCAGCCGACGCTTGTCCAGGCGGTCGATGATGTAGCCACCGTAAAGCGACAGCAGCGTCGCGCTGAACACTGCAATGCCCAGCAACAGCCCGACGTCCTGCGGATTGAGCCCGAGTTTGTTACTCAGGAACAGCGTCAGCAACGGACTGACCAGAGCGCGGCTGATGACCACGGTCAGCGAACTGATCATCAATCGGCGAATGAAGCGCGAATAGGTGGCCACGGAGGGTTAATGTCCTTATTACAGAATGCCTGGCGAGCGACATCCTCACCGTCCGCTCACGGCCGGTCAAGCAACCCCGGCGCAAAATCCTGTGGGTGGGAGCCTGCTCGCGAAGGCGATTTTCCACTGACACCTGCGGCGACTGACGCATCGCTTTCGCGAGCAGGCTCGCTCCCACAGGTTGCCGGCTTACTGCGCCCGGCTATCTGAAAAACGCGGAAATTCAATGGCTTGCTGTACCGGTCAGGGAATGCCCGGTTGACATTCAAGTCCATGAGCGGCAGGTTGTGGGCCTTTTCGGGCAGCCTGTTGCAACCAGGTTCTGTCGCTGTTTTTTGTCATGTTGCAGTGATCGTTTTCCATTCAAGGCCGTTTCGTTTGATTGACTTGTCGAGTACTGAATCCACCCCGTCCAAAACCAATCCGCTGACCCTGTACCTGGCTCGTCTGGCGCCGTCCAGCCAACTGACCATGCGTTACGTGCTGCAGGATGCTGCCGACCGCCTCGGCTTCGAGGATGCCGACATTGAGGAAATCCCCTGGCACGGGCTGCAGCCCGAAGACGTCGTGGCGCTAGTTGCGGCGTTGCGCGCCGATGGCTACGCGCCGAATACCTCTTCGCTGTATGTCAACGCGGTGCGTGGAGTCATGAACGAAGCCTGGCGCATGAGCCTGATCAGCCAGGATCATTTGCTGAAGATGCGCTCGGTCAAAGGCATTGCCGGTACGCGCTTGTCCCAGGGGCGCAATCTCAGGCGCTCGTTGATTCACGAATTGATGGAAGTGTGCGCCGCCGACCCGCGCCCGCAGGGCTTGCGCGACGCCGCGGTGATCGCACTGTTGTACGGCACCGGGATGCGCAAGTCGGAATCGGTCGATCTGGATTTGAACCAGGTGGATTTCACCGAGCGCAGCCTTACGGTCACCGGCAAGGGCAACAAGCAGTTGATCAAGTACGCACCGGCGTGGGCGTTCGCCAAATTGAACGCGTGGCTGGAGCTGCGCCGGTCGCAGCTCAAGGAAGGCGAAAGCGACGATGCCTTTTTGTTCAACCGCATTCGCCGTGGCAGTCACATCACCCGTGAGCGCATCACCAAACACGCGATCTATTACATCGCTCGCCAGCGTGGCACGCAGGTCGGGGTGAAGATCATGCCCCACGATTTTCGCCGCTCGTTCATCACGCGGGTTATCGAAGAGCACGACCTATCGATCGCGCAAAAGCTGGCGCACCACAGCAACATCCAGACCACCGCCAATTACGATGTGCGAGACGACAACGAGCGGCGGCGGGCAGTGGACCGCTTCGACCTGTAGGCCAGATCACGAAGCAGAAGGGCAGGTTCGCGCATTGCTGGCGGCCGCCCGATTGATCACTTCGGCCAGACGCTTGACGTTGGTCTGCTGCGCGCTGACCAGTTCATCGATACTCGGCCCCGACGGCGTTTGCAGGGTCGAGCGGCACGTCAGCAGGCTTTGATCGGCAGCGCCCAGCGGACGCAAGCGCCACTTCGCATCGATCAACGCGTACTGGCCGGGAATCGAGTCGAAGCGCTGCACGTCGATGCGCACCGACACGCCGCCGGTGTTGCCACTGTTCGCCAATTGATCGACCAGCGCGCCGCGCAATTCATCCGCAAGCGTTGCGCCCCACCAGTCGGTTTCCAGAATGGCCAAGCCACTGTTGCCTTCGCGAATGACGATTTGCGCGCGATCGACTTGCGGCGGCACGGTGATGCCTTCGATCGCAATATCCGCTCCGCCCCTGCCGGGGCCCGGTTGTGCCGGCGTCAGGGTGTGAAAGCTGATCGGGTCGCTGCGGCAGGCGCCGAGCATCAGCAACGCCGCGAGCACGGTGATCTTTAGCGGTAAAGCCATGGGTTACGCTCCTGTGCTCAATTGCGTGGCGGTCCTTTCAGATCCAGCGGCGCCGCATTGTCGGGACGACCACGGATCAGCGATTCCGGGTGACGACCCAGGTAATCGGAGAGTTCGCGCAGCGAACGCGACATGCGCCCGAGTTCGTCGAGGGTTTCGGTGAGTTTCTCGCGTTGCGGCGAGTCTTCGGCCAGCGTCGAGTTGGCCGACTGCAAGGTTTTGCTGACATCGTTCAAGGTGTTCTGCACGCCCGGCAGCGTCTTCGCATTGAATTGCGCCAGGCCTTTGCGCAGCTCGACCAGATTGCCGTCGAGGTTGTTGGCGATGCGATCCACCGGCAGTTTGTTGATCTTGTCGACCATCGCTTCGAGTTTTTCCTGCAACTGTTCGAGGCTGCCTGGCACGGTCGGAATGGCCACGGGGCGGGCGCTCGGATCGAAGGCCACTTTTTCCGCTTTGGGGAAGAAATCGAGGGCGATATACAGCTGCCCTGTCAGCAGGTTGCCGCTGCGGGCCTGAGCGCGCAGACCATTGTCGACGAACGTGCCGATCAGGCGGATGCCGGCCGCTTCGTCGTTGGGGTCATGCTTGAACGCTTCGAGCATTTTTCCGTAGGCCATGCCGAGGCGCTGGGGATAAATCACGATGCCAACGTTCAGTGGGAAGCTGCGTTTTTTGGCGTCGAAATCGAGATTGATGGCGACAACCCTGCCGATCTCCATGCCGAGAAATTCTACCGGCGCATCAACCTTCAGCCCGCGCAGAGCCTGGTCAAAACGCAGACTCAGGTATTGCGCCTTGCCGTTGGGTGGGGCAAGGGCGGTTTGCTGATCGGCAAACAGTTCGTAGCTTTTGTTGTCGGCAGCGGGCACATCGTTGGGGCTGTATTCCGGGGCGCGGAAGGCAATGCCCCCCACCAGCAAGGTCGACAGCGATTCGGTCTTCACCGCAAAACCGTTAGCGCCAACGCTGACATCAATGCCGCTGGCGTTCCAGAACCGGGTGTTTTCGGTGACGTACGTGTCGTTGGGCGAATGCACGAACACTTCGATGTTCACGCCTTTGCCGTCAGGGTCCAACGCATATGAAACCACTTGGCCAACGGGAATCTTGCGGAAATACACGGGGGAGCCGATGTCCAGTGAGCCCAGATCCTGAGTGTGCAGCGTGAAGCTCTTGCCGGGTTCGCCGTAGGTGATGGGCGGCGGGTTCTCCAGGCCTTTGAAGTTTTTCGCGCGGTTATTCGCCTCGCCAATGTCGGCGCCGATGTAATCGCCGGAAAGAAGAGTATCGATGCCGGAGACACCGCCCGCGCCGATTCTCGGCCGCACCACCCAGAACTGCGAGTCTTCGCGGGTAAAGCTTTCAGCCTGCTTGGCGAGTTTGATCGTGGCATCGACGCTTTTGTGATCGTCGGCCAACTGCACGTCGGAAACGTGGCCGATCACCACGTTACGGTATTTGACTTCGGTTTTATTGGCGGTGAGGCCGTCACCGGTCTTGAACGTAACGGTGATGGTCGGCCCTTCCTGGAGGATGTTGTGCACCACCAGCGAGAGGCCCACCAGCACCGCCACAAGCGGCACGATCCATACCAGTGAAAAACCGAAACGGCGGGTTTTGATCGGGGCCTGACCGGGTGCTCGCGGCTCGTCGCTGGCTGACGACTTCATCCATATCCTCCTTAATTCAATGGGTACTGAGCGTCAGGAACGCAAATGCACTTCATCAATATAGAAGTGCTTGGCGATAGAGCAAATGTGAATAGCAAGTGCGCACCGCAAACCTCAATGTAGGAGCTGCCGAAGGCTGCGATCTGTTGATCTTGAAGATCGCCCGATCGCGGCCCCAGCCTTCGGCAGCTCCTGCAGGGCGCACGTTATCAGCCGAGCAGTTCGCGCAGGCGATACCAGAACATGCCCAGTGCCAGCAGCGGCGAACGCAGGGCCGGGCCTCCGGGGAAGGTCATGTGCGGCACGGCGCTGAACACGTCCATGCCTTGGCTGTGACCCGCATCAATCGCTTCGCCGAGCAACTTCGCGCACCAATGGGTGACGTTGAGGCCATGGCCGGAATAGCCCTGCGCGTAGAACACGTTCGGGTGTTGCCGCAGTCGCCCGACCTGCGGGAAGCGGTTGGCGGTGATGCCGATTTTGCCGCCCCATTGATATTCAATGCGCACGTCCGCCAGCTGCGGGAAGACCTTGAGCATCTTCGGACGCATGTAGGCGGCGATGTCCGCCGGATCACGCCCGGAATAATGGCAGGCACCGCCGAACAGCAAGCGCCGATCCGCCGAAAGCCGGTAGTAGTCGAGACCGACTTTCTGATCACACACCGCCAGATTCTGCGGGATCAGCTGCGCGGCGCGTTCTGCGGACAGAGGCTCGGTGGCGATGATGTAACTGCCGGCCGGCAGCACTTTGCCACTGAGCTGTTGTTCGAGTTCGTCCAGATGCGCGTTGCAGCCGAGCACCAGACTGCCGGCACGCACGGTGCCGCTTGCGCAACGCACTTGCACGGTCGCGCCATGGGTGATTTCCAGCACCTGGCTTTGTTCGAAGATCCGTACGCCCAGCGAAGCCGCCAGACGCGCTTCGCCTTGCACCAGATCCAGCGGATGCAAGTGTCCAGAGCCCATGTCTACGAGCCCACCGGCATAAATGTCGGAGTTGACCACTTGCTGGCGAATCTGCTCCGGGCCGATCAGTCGGGTTTGGTGGGCGTAACCGAGTTCGGCGAGGTCGGCCAGTTCGTCTTTGAAAGCATCGAATTGCGCCGTGGTGTTGGCCAGATCGCAGAAGCCCCAGCGCAGATCGCAGTCGATGGCGTGGTCAGCGATGCGCTGGCGCACCAGTTCCACCGAGTCGATTCCGGCGCGCTGTAAATAACGCACGCCCTCCTGACCGACATACTTGGCGAAGCCGTCGACGTCATGGCCGATGCCGCGAATCAACTGCCCGCCGTTGCGCCCGCTGGCGCCCCAGCCGATCCGTCGGGCTTCGATCAGAATCACCGACAGCCCGCGCTGCGCCAGTTCGATGGCGGTATTGACCCCGGTAAATCCGCCGCCAATCACGCAGACATCAGCGATCAAGTCGCCTTCCAGCACTGGATAGAGAGTGCTCGCCCGTGCCGAAGCAGCGTAGTAGGAGCGGGCGTGTTCGTGGCTGTGCTGATTCATTTGTTCGACTTCACTTTGCTCCAGGATCGGGTCATCAGACGCATGATGGCCTGGGGCGGGGTGGTGGAGATGTACAGTTTGTCGATGACGTCCTGTGGCGGGTAAACCTCAGGATTGTTGACCAGTTCCTGATCCATGTATTGCTTGGCCGCCGGGTTCGGGTTGGCATAACCAACGGCCGCGCTGACCTTGGCAATCACTTGCGGATCGAGCAGGTAATTGATGAAAGCGTGGGCTTCTTTGCTGTTGCTGGCGTCCGCCGGAATGGCCAGCAGATCGAACCACAGGTTGGCGCCTTCTTTTGGAATGGCGTAAGCGATGTTCACGCCGTTCTTGGCTTCCTTGGCGCGATTGGCGGCCTGGAACACGTCGCCGGAATAACCGAAAGCCACGCAGATATCGCCGTTGGCCAGATCCGATACGTATTTGGAGGAATGGAAGTAGGTGATATACGGACGGATGCTCAGCAGTTTGGCTTCGGCTTTTTTGTAATCCTCGGGATTTTCGCTGCGCGGGTCCATGCCCATGTAGTTGAGCACGGCGGGAAAGATTTCATCGGCGGAGTCCATCATCGACACGCCGCACTGAGTCAGTTTTTTCAGGTTTTCCGGCTCGAACAGCACCGCCCAGGAATCGATGCGATCAATGCCCAGCACTTGCTTGACCTTGTCGACGTTGTAGCCGATGCCATTGGTGCCCCACAGATAAGGCACGGAGTGCGCATTGCCCGGGTCGTTTTTTTCGAGCAGTTCGAGGAGTTTCGGATCGAGGTTCTTGAAGTTGGGCAACTGCGCGCGATCGAGTTTGAGGAATGCTCCGGCTTTCACCTGACGTGCGAGAAAGTGGTTGGACGGCACCACCACGTCATAACCGGTGCGCCCCGCGAGCAGTTTGCCTTCCAGGGTTTCATTGGAATCGAACACGTCGTAGATCACTTTGATCCCGGTGCTGGCCTGGAAGTCGGCGAGGGTGGTCTCGCCGATGTAGTCGGTCCAGTTGTAGACGCTGACTTGTGGCTGCGCGTGGGCTACCGCACTGAACAATACGCTCAGGGCGACCGGGATTACGGATTTCAACAGACGCATATCGACACCTCTAATTTTTTGGATTTTTCAGGTGGTTCTCTAATCCTGTGGGAGCGGGCTTGCCCGCGATGAGGCCGGCAGCTTCGACATCACTGTTGAATGTGCCGCCGCCATCGCGGGCAAGCCCGCTCCCACAGGTTTTGTGCAAATTTGAATTAAACGCTCATCATTAAGAACTCGCGCTCCCACGAGCTGATCACGCGTTTGAAGTTTTCATGCTCGGCGCGTTTCACCGCGACGTAGCCGCGCACGAACTTGTCGCCGAGGTAACGGGCAACGGTCGGGCATTCTTCCATTTGCGTCAGCGCTTCTTCGATGGTGATCGGCAGGCGCAGGTTGCGGCGTTCGTAAGCGCGGCCCTGCACCGCAGCGCTTGGCTCGATGCGGTCGACCATGCCGATGTAACCGCAGAGCAAGCTCGCGGCAATCGCCAGGTACGGATTGGCGTCGGCGCCCGGCAAGCGGTTTTCCACGCGCATCGCTTCGGGGCTGGAGGTCGGCACACGCAGGCCGACGGTCCGGTTTTCTTCGCCCCATTCGACGTTGACCGGCGCCGAGGTGTCCGGCAGGAAGCGGCGGAACGAGTTGACGTTGGGCGCGAACATCGGCAGCACTTTCGGAATGTATTTCTGCAATCCGCCGATGTAATGCCGGAACAGTTCGCTCATCTGTCCGTCTTCACTGGCGAAGACCGGTTTGCCGGTGGCGATGTCGACCACGCTCTGGTGAATGTGCATGGCGCTACCGGGCTCATCGCCAACGGGCTTGGCCATAAACGTCGCGGCGACGTTGTGCTTGAGCGCCGCCTCGCGCATGGTGCGTTTGAACACGGTGATCTGGTCGGCCAGATCCAGAGCGTCGCCGTGGCGGAAGTTGATTTCCATCTGCGCCGGGCCGTCTTCGTGGATCAGCGTGTCCAAATCAAGACCTTGCAGCTCGCACCAGTCGTAAACGTCCTCGAACAACGGATCGAATTCGTTGGCGGCATCGATGGAGAATGACTGCCGGCCGCTTTCCGCACGGCCCGAGCGGCCCAGTGGTGCCTTGAGCGGCAAGTCCGGGTCTTCGCAGCGTTGGGTCAGGTAGAACTCCATTTCTGGCGCGACAATTGGCTTCCAGCCTTTGTCGGTGTACAGCTGCAGGACTTTCTTCAGGACGTTGCGCGGCGACAGTTCGATCGGGTTGCCAAACTTGTCGAAGGTGTCGTGGATAACGATGGCGGTCGGTTCGATCGCCCATGGAATTACGTAAACCGCGTCAGCCACTGGCTTGCAGACCATGTCGATGTCGGCGGGATCGAGCAGGTCGTAGTAGATATCGTCGTCGACAAAATCCCCGGTTACCGTTTGCAGCAGCACACTTTCCGGCAGGCGCATGCCGCGCTCATGCAGGAACTTGTTGGTCGGTGCGATCTTGCCGCGGGCGATGCCGGTCAGGTCGCTGACCACACATTCGACTTCGGTAATCTTGTGATCTTTCAGCCACGTGAGCAGCTGATCGAAAGGGGCATTCATAAAGACCTCGTTATTGGTTTTGTGGACGCCGGGGAGGGCGGGTTTCATCTTCCGCCCCTTCCCCTGTAGCGCGTTGACGACTATCTTGGGCGCGGCTCGAGATTCCATCTATCCACTTTCCGCAGCACCAAAGCGCACCAAAAGAGTGCGCAAGGTCACCCCATGACAACGTGCAATCCGCTTCAGGTTCAAGCGTTCAACACCGCCGATGTGGCCGAACAAGTCCGCGCCACACCGGGTTGGGTGCAGCATTACCAGCAGATGTCGCCGGGGCATTTCGCCGGGCAGATTCGCTATCTCGATCTGCAAGGCGTCGAGGTCTATGAAGAGCAGATGAACACCCGGGTCGAGCAGAATTTCCGTGCGCCGTCTGGGGCTCTGGCGTTCTGTTTCGATCGCAGCGACAACGCGCTGTATTTGCTCAATGAAGAGAGCCGCAACATCTGGATCACGCCGGAGAATTACCAGGAAATTGCCGTGGTATTCGGTCCGGAGTTCGTCAGGCAACACGGTCTGGACGTGGCGAAACTGGAAGGGTTATTCATGGCACCGCTCAACTGCGGACAGAACGCCTTGTTCAGCCGCTGGTTAAGCTCGACTCTCACGAAGTTGTCGCAAACCATTGATCTCATTGATAAAGATGCGTTGACGCAACAGCTGATCGAGGATTGCCTGTTCCTGCTCGACAACGCGCGCACGAGTCTGGATCGTGGGGGATTGCAGCGGCGCACCGAAGAACGGGCGATCATGAAACGTGTCGGCGAGTGGGCCGCAGATTCGCCGGAAGACACCCTCAATCTGCTGGAACTTGCCAATGTCGCGGGTGTGTCGCTGCGGCAGTTGCAACAGGCTTTCAAGGCTTACACCGGGATGACGCCGAGTCACTGGTTGCGCTTGCGCCGGCTGAACAGCGCACACCGCGAATTGCTCAGGCGCAACCCGACACAGACCACCGTCGCCGAGGTGGCGATGCAATGGTCGTTCTGGCATCTGGGACGGTTTTCCAGCAGCTATCGCGCGTTGTTCAAAGAGTTGCCGAGCGAGACGCTCAAGCGCTGAAGGATAGGGTAAAGAGCCACAGACCTTTGTGTCCCTCCCTGACCCACCGCTTTCGCGAGCAGGCTCGCTCCCACAGGTTTTTGTGGTGTGGTCAAAATTGGCAGTGCCCTGCAAAGCCACCTGGCAGCGACACCGCGCAGATATTGACGCCCACACCCCTGTAGGAGCTGCGGCACGCTGCGATCTTTTGATCTTGTTTTAAAGAATCAAAAGATCGCAGCCTCGTTGCACTCGACAGCTCCTACAGGTGGGGGGCTCAGAATTCGGAGTGCCCACAAAATCCAATGTGGGAGCGGTATGGTCAACCTGGCAGCGACACCGCGCAGATACTGACGCCCACACCCCTGTAGGAGCTGCGGCACGCTGCGATCTTTTGATCTTGTTTTAAAGAATCAAAAGATCGCAGCGTGCCGCAGCTCCTACAAGTGGGGGGCTCAGAATTCGGAGTGCGCACAAAATCCAATGTGGGAGCGGTGTGGTCAACCTGGCAGCGACACCGCGCAGATATTGACGCCCACACCCCTGTAGGAGCTGCGGCACGCTGCGATCTTTTGATCTTGTTTTAAAGAATCA
Organism: Pseudomonas fluorescens; assembly: GCF_900636825.1. Classification (NCBI taxonomy): domain Bacteria; kingdom Pseudomonadati; phylum Pseudomonadota; class Gammaproteobacteria; order Pseudomonadales; family Pseudomonadaceae; genus Pseudomonas; species Pseudomonas fluorescens. The sequence continues at coordinate 2,899,756 of NZ_LR134318.1, forward strand.
AAAGATTAAAGAATCAAAAGATCGCAGCCTCGTTGCACTCGACAGCTCCTACATGTGGTGTGCTCAGAATTCGGAGTGCCCACAAAATCCAATGTGGGAGCGGTGTGGTCAACCTGGCAGCGACACCGCGCAGATACTGACGCCCACACCCCTGTAGGAGCTGCGGCACGCTGCGATCTTTTGATCTGTTTTAAAGAATCAAAAGATCGCAGCCTCGTTGCACTCGACAGCTCCTACAGGAGGGGGGCTCAGAATTCGGAGTGCCCACAAAATCCAATGTGGGAGCGGTATGGTCAACCTGGCGCCGACACCGCGCAGATACTGACGCCCACACCCCTGTAGGAGCTGCGGCACGCTGCGATCTTTTGATCTTGTTCTAAAGAATCAAAAGATCGCAGCCTCGTTGCACTCGACAGCTCCTACAGAATGCCATGCAATGTGTGAGCGAGGCTCAGCGGGTTTCGCACTGCGGTGAAGGCTCGCCACTCAATGCATCCATCATCGGCGGATGCTCCTGCACTGCTTGGCGCAAGTCTTCGGTGACGCGTAGCTCCGCGCCTGTCGGCGAGAAGGTGGCCGCTGCGGCAAACGGCGCGGGGTTGGCTGGAACCGGGCGTTTGCCGCGGCGCCAGAAGAAAAACGTGACCATGCACAGGTTGACCACGGCGAACACCCAGAACAGGCCGTTGGCGCCGATGGCGTTCATCACCGGCGAAATCATCATCGGGCTGATGGCCGAACCCAGCGAGTTGATCAGCAGCAAGCCTTGAATCATCGGCACCAGCGCTTCGGCAGGAGCGCGGTCGGCGGCGTGGCTGACGGCAACCGGGTACAGCGCAAACACGCCGCCGCCGAGCAGAAACAACATCGCCGCGAGCATCGTCGATGACAACGGCAGCAACACAATCACCAGCGACAACACGGTGCAGGCCAGCGTCAACAGGGTCAGCACCTGCAAGCGATCCTTACGGTCGGACCAGCGTCCGACCGGATATTGCAGGAGCATCGCGCCGAGAATCGTCCAAGCCATCATGCTTCCGACTTCACCGACATTCAGCCCGGTGCGTTGCAGGTACAGCGGCAGCAAGGTGTAGATCGCCGCAATGGTGATGCCCGAGCCGAAACAACCGACCAACCCGGTCGGCGTGACCCCCAGCAACTGCCGGGGCTTGAGCGGCTCGACCTGATCGAGCAATGGCGACACGCGCGGCAGGATCACGATCGGCAGCACTGAAAACGAGGCGAGCATGCCGGCGACCATGAACGGTGCGCTGTCGCCCAGCCCGGTAATCTGCCCCAGCGTCGCCTGGCCGAGCACTCCAGCGCCGTACAGGACGATCATGTACAACGCCAGCAAACGCCCGCGAATCTTCGCGTCGCCCGCCAACAGCAGCCAGCTTTCGATCACCAGAAACACACCGACCGTGGCCCACCCGTTGAGCAGGCGCAGCACGAACCAGCCCCACGTGTCATAAAACAAGCCCTGCAACAGAATGGTCACGGCAATCAGCGACGCGAAGCTGCCGTAAGCGCGGATGTGGCCGATGCGCAGAATCAGGCGGTCGTTGAACAGTGCGCCCAGCGTCAGGCCGATGAAGTAAGCGGACGAAACGATGCCGATCATCGTCGCCGACGCACCGGCGGCGTCCAGGCGCAGGGTGGTCAGCGACGACAGGAAACCGTTGCCCAGGGCAACAATGAACAGCCCGAGCAGGGGCGCCAGCGCCATGGCCAGCAAACGCGGAGACATAAAAACCTCTAGAGATCGAACAGCGCAACGTGCGCTAATGCGCAGGCATGCCAAGCCAAAAATGTGTGGGGTGCGGGGCGGTGGACCTGGACACGTGATTCAGTGTCGCCGGCCATTCGGGAGCGCGCTTTGAGCCTTGCGCCTCCGGGTCTGCGGCGGCAAGAGAGCGCGGGATTCTACGGCTTGTGCGGGATTTGCCAAGTGCTGTTGCCTGCGACGTTAGGACGCAGGCCAGGCAAGGCTCATGACATAACCACAGCGCATCGTTTACACGGCACAAATGTCGCTTTATCAGGCCCGTTGCACTGGTTAGCCTGTGCGGTCGGGTTGGCAGTTTTAATCAGGGGGCAGGATGCAGATCAGAGGCGAGCGGGCCGCCACCACGTGTGGTTTGGTGGCGATTGTTTTATGGAGTACCGCCGCCGGATTGATCAGGGGCGTCAGTGAACAGTTCGGCCCGCTGGGCGGCGCGGCGATGATTTATTCGTTGGGCGCGATGCTCTTGCTGATGTTTCTTGGACGCCCGCGCATTCGCTCGACGTCAACTCTTTATATTGTGCTCGGCAGCGGCTTGTTCGTTGCCTACGAGGTGTGTCTGTCGCTGGCGCTGGGGTTTGCCAGTGATCGGCAGCAAGCCATTGAACTGGGCGTGGTGAATTATTTGTGGCCGTGCCTGACCGTGGTGCTGGCGATTGTCATGAACGGACAAAAAACCCGCTGGTTCATCGTTCCGGGCTCGGCGCTGGCGATCTTCGGCATCCTGTGGGTTGTCAGCGGTGACGGCTTGTCGCTGCCGGGGATTGTGCGCAATGTTCAGTCCAATCCGCTGAGCTATAGCTTGGCCCTTGCCTGTGCGATCACGTTCGCGCTGTATTGCAACGTCACGCGTCGCTACGCGGGCGGGCAGAATCTGGTGGTGTTGTTTTTTGCGCTGACGTCCGCGGTGCTGTGGCTGAAGTGGTCAGCCAGCCTCGAGCAGATTCCGCCATTCAGTTGGGCAAACTCTCTGGAGCTGCTGGCGGCCGGAATCGCCATGGCCGGTGGTTACGCGTTGTGGAATATCGGCATCCTGCGAGGCAATCTTACGCTGCTGGCGACGGCATCCTACTCGGCGCCTGTGTTGTCCTCGGCGTTTGCCGCGCTGTGGCTGGGCGTAAGTCTTCATGCCCAGTTCTGGCAGGGCGCCGTACTGGTGACGGCGGGCTCGCTGCTCTGTTGGCAGGCGACCCGCCAGCGCGAAGTCTCCCTGGCGGCACCGGTCGAGGTCAGCACTGGCAAGCTTCCTGACTGAGCTCAGGCCTTGAGAAACCTCGCGGCGTAGCTGACAAATAGCAGCAGGACTATCAGGCCACCCAGTGCGACCACCAGAGTGCTGACGTGGGCAACCATGCCAATGAAAGCCGGCCCCATCAGAATTCCGGCATAGCCCATGGAAATGATCGCCGGAATCGCCGTGCGCTGCGGCATATGCTGCTGCCGACCCGCTGCGGTGAACAGCACCGGAACAATGTTCGAGCAGCCGATGCCGACCAAGGCATAGCCCAGCAATGCCGCTTGCCAACTGTCGAGCGCAAGTGACACGAGCATGCCGACCGCCGCGCAGATGCCGCCGAGCGCCACCACGCGCCGGCCACCCAAGCGGCTGACAATCGCGTCGCCGGTGAGGCGGCCAAGGGTCATCGCCGCGGCAAAACACGCGTAACCCAAACCGGCATAGCTGGGTTGCATGTCGCGCTGTGAAGCGAGGAACACCGCGCTCCAGTCGAGCATGGCGCCTTCAGTCAGAAAAACGATAAAGCACAGGCTGCCCAACAACAGCACGATCCCGCGCGGAATCGCAAACAGCGGGCCGTCTCGCTCGGTGCCGTACGGCAGCAGACTTGGCGCAGCCTTGTACAGCGCAGCAAGAATGATCGCCACCAGACACAGCACCGACGGCAAAGGATCCAGGCCCAGGCTGAGCATCGCCGTCATTGCCCCGGCACCGGCGATCCCGCCGACACTGTAGAGTCCGTGGAATCCGGACTGCAGGGTTTCGCCGCTGTTCTTTTCAACGATGATCGACTGGATGTTGATCGCGCAGTCGAGCATGCCCATGCTGGCGCCAAACACCAGCACTGCGAGCGCAAGTCCCGGCAGCCACGCCAGGTAGCTCAATAGGGGCAGCACCGCACACAAGGCGATGGTAGAAGCGACGATCACCGGGCGGCAGCCGAAACGCGCGGTCAGGTAACCGGCAAAGGGCATGGCCACGATCGAGCCGATGCCGAAGACCAGCAACAACAGACCCAGCCCGCCATCGTCGAGCCCCGTGCGGGTTTTGACCAACGGAACCAACGGCGCCCACGCCGACATGACGATGCCAGTAATCAAAAAGACGATGCGCGTGGACACGCGTTCGCCGTAGTTGTCAGAACCACTCAGGGCTGACGTTGAGGTATTCATGATCGGGGCATCCTTTTCGGCGCTTTGTGGCTGCAGGTTTGCGCGAACATCCACCGACAGTTTTGCGCCATCACCGGCCAGCGAAAGACAAAAAAAATCCCCGAGCATCCGCCGGGATGCTCAAGGGAAGAGGGAACGTATGGACGTTGCAGTGAGTGCGATCAGCCTACCGACTTCAGCGGGATCGGCCCTTTGAGCCGGTCGAGCATGGTGGCGCAGTACCAGTCATCGAACTGACAGACGCCGGTTTCCGCCGTTTCCGAGTACGGGCCGGGCTCGTACGAAGGCGAGGTCACGCCACGCTGAGTGCCTTCCACTAATGTGCGGTCCTGATCGTTGGTGGCGATCCACACTTTGGTCAGGCGATCGATATCGTAGTCAACGCCTTCCACCGCCGTTTCAGGCACCAGCCATTTAGTGGTGACCAGGGTTTGCGTCGCGCTGATCGGCAGCACGCGGAAGCTCAGCGCGTGGTCGCCGAGGAAGTGATTCCAGGTCGAGGGATAGTGGAAATACAGCAGCGCGCCGATGTCCGCTTCCGAGGTTTTATCCAGCCGCCCGGCAACGGCGGGCTTGCCGTCCATGGTGTAGCTGACGGCACCGGACGACAGCGGGATTCGGGTCATACGGAACTGGCCATTGATGTCCATCACCAGTCGGCTCGGCAATCCCGCGCTCTCGCATTTGGCCCAATAGGCCGAGAGTTCCGGATCGTCTTCGCCGCTGATGCCGCCAACCGACAGGTTATCGACGAACGAATGCAGCAGTTCGGGGTGCGAGCCGTCGCAGTGGTAGCACTCGCGATTGTTCTCGAAGACCAGTTTCCAGTTGCCTTTCTCGACGATGTTCGACTCGAACGCAACTTTGCAGTTTTCCAGATAATGTGGCGCGACAAACGGGCTTACGGCCTTGCGGAAGCCTTCGAAATCGGGGGCTTTGGCGGCAACGCAGACGTAGATATAGGTATCGACGATTTCGCAGTGCACGCTTTTCAGGTTGTATTGCGACTTGTCGAAATCCTGGCCCATGTTGCCGGCGAACAACAGATTGCCGTCCAGTTCGTACGTCCATTTGTGATAAGGGCAAACCATCTTCGCCACTTTGCCGTGATCGGCCTCACAGATTTTCGCGCCACGGTGGAGACAGGCGTTGTGAAAGGCGCGGACTTGGCCATCTTTGCCGCGGACCACGGCGACCGGATAGTCACCGATCTGCAGGGTGAAATATTGCCCTGGCTTGGTGATTTCGAATGTATGGCCGGCGAAGATCCAGTCCTTGTGCCAGATCTGCTCAAGATCCTGACGGTAAACGCTTTCACTGCTGTAGAGCGCGCCGGGCAGCGAGTGCCAGGGCTTGCGCTGTGCAATCAGATCAAAAACACTGTCTTTATTGTTCATTCTTATCCTCCCAGGACATCCATCTTGAGCGGTCACCTTTAATCGTGACTGGGTAAAATCTGAAAAACCTGCGCTGATTTGCAGTCGGACTCACGACCCGATAGAGGGACGATAGTCTTCAGCCTATATCGCTCGGGACAATCGCCACAAACGACTTTTGCTGCGGGCAATGCATGATTTGCGGTTATCAATGGGTGTCGCGCGACAATCCCGGAACACCGTGGAAAATCGGCTCGAGCGCGGTAATCGCACAGCTTGCCTGAGCGATATTGCTGATCGCGCTTTTCACCGCGGCACTGCGCTCATCACCGAGACCACGGGCAAACAAGTCGAACTTGTCACTCAGTTCATTGACGCTCAACGGCGTTTCGGGATCGCCGCGCGCCGCGGTGAGCGGAGTCACCAGCACTTCGCCATTCTTCAGGGTGACGGTCAGACGCGAGAGGATTTCATCGGGGAATCTGGCGGAGATATCCGCTGCCTCGACAATCTCGATACGCGCGCTCAGAGCCAGGATATCCGGGGCGAGGATCGCTTCTCCGGTGACTTCCTCTGGCCCGACTTTGCCCCTGACGATCAGCGCTGCCAGCGGAAAGGCCAGGGCGTATTGCGCCTGGTCGGCATCGCGCGGGGTATGTCCCTGCAAGCACATCGATTCAAAGAACGTTTCCACGCGCACGGTTTCGATCGCGTCGGCATTGAGCCGAGGGTTTTCGCGCTGCAACTCAAGCATGGCGGTCAGCGCCGGCTGCGCCCAACGACAGACCGGCCAGGGTTTGAAGTATTGACTGTCGATCTCCCAGCGCTGACCAATGTCGGTCCAGTGTTCAGCAACCGTGACATCGTCCACGGTTTCCGCCGGGGCGCCGGTGATGCCTTCCATGGCCATGAACAGCGCGTTCAACCCTGTAAATGCGCCTGCACCGTGGGCATCGCGCAGCATCGTTGGCGCTTGCACCACGCGCATCATCGGGCAGCGCGCGCTGAAGTACTCGGCGATGCCCAAGGCGTGGCGAAACGTGGGCTCATCCAGGCGCAACAAGCGCGCGCCGGCGCATACCACGCCCATCGCGGAAAAACCGCCCGAGGCATGATACGTAGGCGAAGTTGCCATGAGCGCGGAGCCTGCGCGCAACGCCGTCTCGTAACCGATGCACAAAGCGCTCAGCAACTCATGCCCGCTGATGGATTGATGTTGATCATGCAGCGCATCGGCAAGGGCGAGCAGGGCAGGGACGACGGTGGCTCCGGCGTGGCCCTTGGACTTGAAATGACCCTCGTGGGCGTCGAGGCTGTCCGCGCTGAAACCACCGGCCCAGGCTGCACCGAGGACATTGACCCGTGGCCCGCCGAAAATCAGGCGACTACTGTGAGTGCCGGCCGGGTAGTGCCGTTCTGCAAAACGCCGCATCGCGACACTGGTGTCATTGTTCGCAGCACCCGCCATGACGCCGACGATATCGAGCAGGCTGTTTTGAACGATTGCGCGGGTATTGGGCGGGGCATCCAGGAAATCAAAATCGCGACAGAATTCGAAGAGTGACATTCAACAAAGCCCTTCCTGTGAGTGGCGTCGGACCGATCGTGGCCGGCGCCGCTCAACAATGAGTCAGGCACGCGTGTCGCTCCAGCGACATTTTCGTCGGGCAATTGATAACCAAAACGCCCGACAACCGGGCGGATGGCATCAGCGCCGGGGAAACTTCGCCAGAATCCATTCGCGGAAGCGCCGCAATTCGTCTTCATTGTCCGAGTTCTCGCGACAGCTGAGATAATGCCAACTGTTGCGCAACTGCACCTGTTGCTCGATCGGGCGTACCAGCAAGCCTTGCTGCACCAGTGGCGTGACCAGGTGATTCCAGCCCAGCGCAATGCCTTGATGGGTCAGCACCATGCTGATGAGCAGGTTGTAGTCGTTGGCGTTGAAGATTTGCGGGCTGTTGGGCGGACGGTCATCGATGTCGACCGCCTGAAAGGCCAGCCACACGCCCCAGTCGACGTGCTCGGCGACTTGCGAGCGACCGTAGGGGCTGAGATTGAGTAACGCTGAATCGCGCACGCCTTCTATCGTTGAAATCTCTGGGTGCTGCTCCAGGTACTGCGGGGTGCAGACCGGGTAAATCACGTCGTGGCACAGCGGATAGCTTCTATAGCCTTCGCGGATCCGCGAAATCTTGGTGATGAAAATGTCCGGCTGCACGCCGGGCTCCATGGTCAGGAAATTCTGCGTGGTGATCAGATTCAGTTCGATGTCCGGACACTGGGCAAAGAACTCCTGCAGGTGGTTCGATAGCCACAACGCGGAAAACGCCGGGGAACAGCAAACGGTGAGTACCTTCTTGCTCGATTGACTGCTGCGGATGCGTTCCGCGGCCTGGGCGATATTGACGAACGACAGTTGCGCCGCGTCGAAAAACACCGCACCGGCAGCCGTCAGTTCCACCGCGCGGCCGACGCGGGTAAACAGTTGCGCGCCCAGGTAGCTTTCCAGCTCACGAATCTGCCGGCTGATCGCGGCTTGCGAAACGCACAGCGCCTCGGCGGCGCGGGTGAAACTCTCGTATTTGGCGGCAGCGACAAATGCCTTCACAGCCCTCAAGGACGGCATTTTCAGCAGGATGGTGTCAGGGTCGACATGCTTGGTCATTCGTACACTCTCCTAACGATACAGCTCCCCAACGAAGCGCAAGGAGGGTAACGGAACCGTGCGTGGAGGGCCACGCCAGCGTCGCTTTGGGAATAGACCCGGTCGCTCACGGTGCGAAGCACCCGCTCATGGGCGTCCTGCGCCGCAACCGATAACCCGACGTTATCAAATTGTCCCTGTAAATGTAGTTGGATTAAGCGGGGTGATGCTAATAGATTTGAAACATCCCTTATTCCTGGGTCGCCAAAAATAATAAAAGGAAGCCCGTCGTGAAGACATCAATTCATTACCGCTGCCGTTTAAACATTATTTTGCCCGTTTACCTGTCGCTTGCTGCGATAGACGCACGGTGCGAAGGAGGCAAGGTATGACAAGTTCCGACGAGATCATCTGCGTCAAGAATGTGTTCAAAGTCTTCGGTACGCAGCCAGCCCTGGCCATGAAGATGATTGAAGAGGGCGCTACAAAAGCAGAAGTATTCAAGAAGACTGGTCAGGCCATTGGTGTATTTGACGCCAACTTTTCGGTTCGTCGTGGTGAGATTTTTGTGATCATGGGTTTGTCCGGGTCCGGCAAATCGACCATGGTCAGATTGTTCAACCGGCTGATCGAACCCACCTCCGGCAAGATCTTTCTGAATGGCAAGGAAATCACCGGCCTAGCCGATAAAGACTTGCTGCAAGTGCGCCGCAAAGACATGGGCATGGTGTTTCAGTCGTTTGCGTTGATGCCGCACATGAGCGTCATCGACAACATCAGCTTTGGCCTGGAAATCAGCGGCGTCAGCGAGAAAGAACGCTACTGTCGGGCAATGGGCGCACTCGAACAGGTCGGCCTCTCCGGCCAGGAGTTCAGCTTCCCGCATCAACTCTCCGGCGGCATGCAACAGCGCGTCGGCCTGGCCCGCGCCTTGGCCAACGACCCGGCCATCCTGCTCATGGACGAAGCGTTTTCGGCGCTCGACCCGATGATCCGCAGCGAAATGCAGGGCGAGTTGCTCAAGCTTCAGGCCGAGCAGGATCGCACCATCATCTTTATCTCCCACGACATTGAAGAAGCGGTTCGCATCGGTCACCGCATTGCGATCATGGAAGGCGGGCGGGTGGTGCAGATCGGGACACCGCGTGAACTTCTTTGTAATCCGGTGAATAAATATGTCCGCGACTTCTTCAACGGTTTCGATACCAGTCGAATATTGAAGGCCGGCGATATCGCCCAGCAGGACAGCAATGTTGTTTATTTGCCCGGCAGCCAGGCCACGATCAAGGCGGAAGCATCATTGCGCGACATCTTCCATATTGTTGCCGCCTCGGCGACACCGATGCCGGTGGTGGATGAAGTTGGACTTTATAAAGGTTCAATTTCTCAAGGCCACTTACTGAGCTGCCTAAGTAACAGCTGAACTCCGAATAATCAGAATTGATAAAGCAGTTTCTGAGGGCGAGGTAGCACCATGTCAGACTTCAACTATTTAGATCCCTTCCAAAGTCTCAATATACCCTTGGGTTCGTGGGTAGAAACCGCGCTCAAATATCTGGTGAGCAACTTCCGCGAAGTATTCCGTTCAATTCGCTGGCCCGTCGATCAGGTATTGGACGGCGTGCAGTGGAGCCTGCTGTCGGTGCCTCCCACGGTATTCATCATCATTGCCGGACTGATCAGTTGGCAGATCGGCGGCAAGCGCATCGCCATCTTCAGCGTCGCGACGCTTACCGGGCTCGGCCTGATCGGCGTGTGGAACGATGCCATGGTCACGTTGGCGCTGGTGCTGACATCGCTGTTGTTCTGCGCGGTCATCGGCATCCCGCTCGGCATTCTCTGTGCGCGCAGTGATCGCACGGAAATGATCATCCCCAGTGCTCGACGCCATGCAGACGCTCCCGGCGTTCGTTTATCTGGTGCCGGTGGTGATGTTGTTCGGCATCGGCAATGTGCCCGGTGTGATCGTCACCATCATCTTCTCGGTCGCGCCACTGGTGCGCCTGACCAACCTCGGCATCCGCCAGGTGCCGGCGGACAAGGTCGAAGCGGCGCGCGCATTCGGCTGCACGGCTACGCAAATGCTGATGAAGGTGCAGTTGCCCCTGGCGGCGCCGACGATGATGGCCGGGCTCAACCAGACGTTGATGCTGTCGCTGTCGATGGTGGTGGTCGCTTCGATGATCTCGGTGGGCGGTCTGGGCTTGATGGTGTTGAGCGGCATCGGCCGCCTCGACATGGGCCTGGCCAGTGTCGGCGGTGCCGGGCTGGTGCTGCTTGCGGTGTTCCTCGATCGCCTGACCCAAGCCATGGGTGAACGCAGCAGCGATCTGGCTACCGGCCAACGCTGGTACCAGTCCGGCCCGCTGGGGCTGGTCATGAAATTCAAGAAAAAGAAGAACGTTGCACGTCCAGTGACGAATTAAGTTGGCCTGCTCACCCCTCAACAATTCCAAGCGTGGTGAAACATGAAACTGACAAATCTCAAGAAAAGCATGGTTGCGAGCCTGGTGGCTTCGGTGTTCGGCACGCTGCTCTGCTCGGCGGTTTACGCAGCCGATGCCAACAAGCCCGGCGCCGGTGTATCGATCACGCCGATTTTCCCGACCATCGCCGAAGAACGTTTTCGCGGTGAGGTGGTGCTCGCCGGCCTGAAGGAGCTTGGCTATGACGTCAAAGCGCCGAAAGAGGTCGACTACCCGGCAATGTTCCTCGCGCTCTCTTACGGCGATGCGGATTTCACCGTGCATGAGTGGGAACACTTGCACGAAGCATTCTATGAGAAGGCCGGCGGCGATGACGTGATGGTCAAGGTCGGGCAAGTCATGAAAGGCGTGCTGCAGGGCTACATGATCGACAAGAAAACCGCCGAGGCTTATCAGATCAAAGATTTGTCCGATCTGAAGAAGCCGGAGATCGCCAAGCTGTTCGACAGCAACGGCGACGGCAAGGCCGATCTGACCGGCTGCAACCCGGGCTGGGGCTGCGAAATCATGGTTGAACACCACATGAAAGCCTATGGCCTCGGCCCGACCGTGGTCGACAACCGCGGCTCTTACTTTGCGCTGATGGCCGACACCATCGCGCGCTATCAGCAAGGCAAACCGGTGCTGTTCTTTACGTGGGTGCCGCAGTGGATCGCCAGCGTGCTGGTTGAGGGCCGCGACGTGGTCTGGCTGCCGGTGCCGTTCACTTCGCTGCCGGACGGCAAGGAAAGCAAGGACACATTCCACGACGGCAAGAACCTCGGTTTCCCGGTCGACACGGTCAATGCGGTGATGAACAAAGAGTTCGCCGAGGAGAACCCGGTCGCGCGCAAGTTTCTCTCGGAAGTCAGCATTCCGACCAGCGCTGAAAGTGCGCAGAACCTGCGCATGCAGAAGGGTGAAAAGTCGCTCGCCGACATCAAGCGGCATGCCGCGGAATGGATCAAGGCCAATCAGCAGGCCTACGACGGCTGGTTGAGTGACGCCCGCGCGGCAGCGAAGTAATCGGTTCGACCACGTTCTGGCGGCGGGGATGCGTGCCGCCAGAACGCAAGGTCGTCGTTTCAAATGATGGAGAGTGGGTAAAGCGTGATGGAAACATTCCAGAGTCCGTTGAAACAACAGAACATCGGGTTTCGACAATCCACGGCGATGTCGGGTCATGAGCGTGTCGTGCGGGTAGCCTTTGTTCTGCTCGATCATTTTTCGCTGACGACCCTTTCAACAGCGATGGATGCCTTGGCAACCGGCAACCTGATCAACGGCGACACGCTGTACAAAGTGTCGATCTATTCACTTCAGGGTGGGCCGGTCGAGAGTGATATCGGCGTTCCGTTGTCCTCACAGCGATTGATGGCGGACGGTTTCAATTACGATGCGCTGATTGTGATCGGCGGTCAGCGCGTGCGGTTGGCGGCGCAACCGTTGCTGCGTCGAGTGCTGAAAAAAACCGCCGCCAAAGGCATCGTCGCCGGCTGCTGGAATGGCGCTTTTTATCTGGCCGACGCCGGGTTGCTTGATGCACAGGAGTTTGCCTGCCACAGCGACAGTTGCGCGCTGCTCAGTGAGTACTTCCCGCAGTTGCAAGTGTCCGGACTGGACTTCACCTGCGCCCAACGCCGCGCCACTTGCGCCAATGCCCAGGCGGCGCTGGATATGACTCTGGCGATTATGCAGGAGCTGGGCTCGCGCAACGACGCGGCGCTGGTCGATGAAATCAAGCGGGTGCATCAGCCACGCCAGCGCCATCCAAAGCTGTCGGCTGCCGATGAAAACATCCGTCATTCATCGATCCCGAAGCCGTTGAACATCGCGCTCAATCTGATGGAAAAAAACATCGAAGAACCGATGGAAATCGATGAGATTGCCAGCCAGGTCGGCGTGTCACGCCGGCAATTGGAACGAAGGTTTGCCCGCTACCTCAACGCAGCACCGAATCGTTATTACCTGGAGCTGCGGTTGACCCGCGCGCGGCAACTGATCGTGCAAAGTGATCGCTCAATGACCGATGTGGCGCTGGCCACCGGGTTTGTCAGCTATCCGCACTTCTATAAGCGCTTCAAGGACCTGTTCGGCTTACCGCCGATGAGCTTCCGCGATTATTACTACTCCAGCGACTGTGCCAATAGCGGGCGTTATGCCGTAGTCGCCAATTATTGATTCAAGCGCTCGATTTACTGTTTCAACGAAGTCCGTTTTTACAAGTTTCCCGATCAACGCCACTGCGTGCGTTCGCTTTGTGCCGCGTGCGTTTTGCAACTTCACCGATTAACGGTTCAACACTATGAAAGTCAGTTCATTACCCGCCGATGATGATAGCTGTGGCTGGTTTCATTTGAGTAAGCCGCGCAGCCCCGCGCCTGCGCACCGCGGCCATCGTGCAGCGCGGTGGGTAATCATTGGCGCCGGGTTCACCGGGCTCGCTTGCGCGCGGCAACTCGCGTTGAATTTTCCCGACGACGAAGTTGTGTTGGTCGAAGCGCAGGAGGTCGGGCTCGGGCCATCGGGGCGCAATGCCGGATTTGCCATTGATCTGCCCCATGACATCGGCGCCGACGATTACATCGGTGACATCACACTGGCGCGCACCAGTCTGAAATTGAACCTGGCCGGACAATCGATCCTTCGCGATCTGGTCGATCAATACAGCATCGACTGCCAGATGAAGGCGTGCGGCAAGTATCAGGCGGCAGTGGAAAATCGCGGGATTGCCGTACTCGATGCGTATCGTCGTGGTCTGGAGAAACTCGATCAACCGTTTCAAATGATCGATGCCGACGAGTTGCCGGAACATCTGGGTACGCGCTTTTATCGCAAGGCTTTGTTCACGCCCGGCGCGATTTTGTTGCAGCCGTCTGGACTGGTGAAGGGCCTGGCCGAGCATCTGCCGGCGAACGTGACGCTGTATGAGCGCACGCCAATTCTGGAAGTGGAATACGGCGCCAAGACCCTTCTCACACATGCTCACGGCAGCATTACCGCCGACAAACTGATCCTGGCGAACAATTCGTTCGGCATGCGCTTCGGTTTCCTCCAAGGGCGGATGTTGCCGATCTACACCTACGCCAGCATCACCCGGCCGCTGACCGAAGAAGAGCAGGCGCGCCTGGGCGGCAAACCGTTCTGGGGCGCGATTCCGGCGGACCCGTTCGGCACCACGGTGCGGCGCACGCCGGACAACCGCTTGCTGATTCGCAACAGTTTCACTTTCAACCCGGACGGCCGCAGCAACCGCAAGTACAACGAGCGTTTCGTGCGTCGGCACAAAGCCTCGTTCGATCAGCGTTTCCCGATGTTGCCGGACGTGACGTTCGACTACACCTGGGGCGGCGCACTGGCAATGTCGCGCAATCACAACGGCTTCTTCGGTGAACTGGCGCCAAACGTTTATGGCGCGCTGGGCTGCAACGGGCTCGGAGTCACACGCGGAACCGTCACCGGCAAGTTGCTCGCCGACTGGCTGGCCGGCGAGCGCGGCGGGTTGATCGATTTCCTTTTGCAGGCGCCCGGACCCAACAGTAATCCGCCAGAACCTCTGCTGTCGCTCGGGGTGAACATGAACCTCAAGTGGGGGCAGTACCGCGCCGGGAGAGAAAGCTGAGTCTCCGGTTGCCTGAAGTCGCGAAGATAAGGACTAGCAATGAATAATGTGAGTGTTTCAATCGAAGACGTGCCGCTCAATGGCTTTCATCGTCTGTTGACGATCCGTTCTGCCGGTGGCTCGCTGGTCGACGGCTACGTGCTGAGCATCATCGGCGTGGCGCTCATTCACATGTCGAGGTCTTTGGCGCTGGATGATTTCTGGCAGGGCATGATTGCCGCCTCGGCGCTGATCGGGATTTTCTTTGGCGGCTTTCTCGGCGGCTGGCTGACCGACGTCATGGGCCGCAGACGTCTGCTGTTCGCCGGCCCGACCTTGTTCGTCCTCGCCTCGCTGGGCCAGCTCTGGGCGGACTCGGCCGCTGTGCTGTTCGTGCTCAGATTGCTCCTGGGTGTTGCGGTGGGCATCGAGTACCCGGTGGCGACCTCGCTGCTGGTCGAATTCCTGCCGAAGAAGTATCGCGGCCCGCGTCTGGCAATGCTGACGATTTGCTGGTTCGCCGGTGCGGCGTTGGCCTATATCGTCGGCGAATTGATGTTCAAGGTCTGGGGCTCGGATGCCTGGCGCTGGGTGCTCGCCAGCGCCGCCGTCATCGGCGCGATCCTGTTTCTGGTGCGCATCGGTACGCCCGAATCGCCGCGCTGGCTGTTGAGCAAGGGGCGGGCGGCAGAAGCCGAGGTGATCATCAAAAAGATCTACGGAGACGACTTCTCCCTGGCCAATCTGCCCGAGCAGGCAACCGGCGCCAAACTGACGATTTTCAATCTGGTGCACTCCGGTTATGGCAAACGCATGCTGTTTGTCGTGGTGTTCTGGACCTGCTCGGTGGTGCCGCTGTTCGCCGTGTACGCGTTCGCGCCAAAGGTTTTGGCCGCATTGGATCTGCGGGGCGACTGGGCGTCGCTGGGTTCGGTGGCGATCACACTGTTTTTCGTTCTGGGCTGCGTGATTTCCACCCGCATCATCAATCGCGTGGGGCGGCGAAATCTGCTGATCTACAGCTTTTTGTGCTCGGGGCTGGCATTGCTCGGGCTGGCCATCGGGCACGCCGGGCCGAGTCTGCTGGTGCTGTTCTTCTTCGCGGTCTACGCGCTGTTCATCGGTGGCGCTCAAGTGCTGACACTGGTGTATCCCAACGAACTTTTCCCCACGGAAATCCGCGCCTTTGCGGTGGGCGTCGGCACCTCGCTGTCGCGCATTGGTGCCGCGGCAGGCACTTATCTGGTGCCGATTTCCCTAAGCCAGTTGGGCATCGCTCAAACCATGTACGTCGCGGCGGCGGTCACCCTGGTCGGGCTGATTCTGTCATGGATCCTCGCGCCGGAAACCCGCTCGCTCAACCTGCAACAAGCGGCCTCACTCAATTAACCACGCTGCCCCGGCGTGCAAGTCGGGGCGCGCATCAAACACATTGAACCCCTGGAGACACGCAATGAACTTTGACGGAATTTTCACCCCAGCCATTACTCCGCTGGCCGCCGATGGCCAGATCGACTACTCGGCGTTCTCCGAGGTGCTCGAATACCTGATCGAGTCCAGAGTTCACGGCATCGTGATTGGCGGTTCGACCGGCGAATACTACGCGCACACCGCCGAGGAGCGCGTTGCCGTGGCCGAGCGGGCAAAAGATGTGATTCGCGGTCGTTTGCCACTGGTCATTGGCACCGGCGGCATTCGCACGGAAGACTCGGTGTACTTCGCCGAGAAAGCCAAATCACTCGAAGCGGATGCCATTCTGGTTGGCTCGCCGCCCTATGCGCTGCCGACGCAGAAGGAAATTGCCGCCCACGTGCTCGCCGTGGACAAGGCTGCCGGCCTGCCGATCATGCTTTACAACTATCCGTCGCGAATGGGTGTCGCCATGGGCGACGAATTTTTCGAAGCCATCGCGGGTTGCCAGAACATCGCCGCGATCAAGGAAAGTTCAGGGGAGATGAGTCGCCTGCACCGCCTGGCGCATGCGCATCCGTCGATCCAGTTGTCGTGCGGCTGGGACGATCAAGCGCTGGAGTTTTTCGCATGGGGCGCGCGCAGCTGGGTGTGCGCCGGTTCCAATTTCATCCCGCGCGAACACATTGCGCTCTACGAAGCCTGTGTGCTGGAGAAGAACTTCGACAAGGGCCGGCGGATCATGTCGGCGATGTTGCCGCTGATGGATTTCCTCGAGAGCGGCAAGTTTGTGCAGTCAATCAAACATGGCAGCCGACTCAGCGGCCTGCGTGCCGGCGGCGTGCGCGCGCCGCTGCAAGCGCTGGAACCTGCCGAGGAGCAGGCATTGGAAAGCGTGATCAAAACCCTGCAGAAAAATGTCGCGCGGATCGTCGAGGAGGCTTGAAATGGCAGACCTGTTGAGCAAAGAGCAATACCGTGAACTGGCGGCGACGCTGGAGTTTCGCAATCAGGCGTTCATCAATGGCCAGTTTTGCGCCGCGCGGTCGGGCAAGACCTTTACCACTACCAACCCGGCCACCGAGCAGGTGCTGACTGAAATTGCCGCGTGCAATGCCGACGATGTCGAAGATGCGGTCGCGGCGGCCAAGCAGGCTTTCGATGATGCGCGCTGGCATTCGCTGGCGCCGGCGGCGCGCAAGTCAGTGCTGCAGCGCTTCGCCCAGTTGCTGGAGGACAACGCCCATGAGCTGGCGGTGCTGGAAAGCCTGGACAGCGGCAAGCCGATTCGTGAGTGCCAGAACATCGACGTGCCGGAAACCATTCATACGTTGCGCTGGCACGCCGAGCTGATCGACAAGATCTATGACGCCACGGCGCCCGTCGGCTCCGGTGCGGTGACCATGGTCGTGCGCGAGCCGATTGGCGTCGTCGGTCTGGTGTTGCCGTGGAACTTCCCGCTGCTGATGCTGGCCTGGAAAATCGGTCCGTCGCTGGCCGCAGGCTGTTCGATTGTGGTCAAACCGGCGAAGGAAACCACGCTGAGCACCTTGCGCGTCGCCGAACTGGCGCATCAGGCGGGAATTCCCGCCGGCGTGTTCAACGTAGTGCCTGGAGGCGGCAAGGAGGCGGGCGAACCGCTCGGCCGTCACCCGGACGTGGCCATGGTCAGCTTCACCGGTTCGACGGACACCGGGCGGCTGTTCCTCAAATATTCCAGCGAATCGAATCTGAAACGCATTGTGCTGGAGTGCGGTGGCAAAAATCCGGCCGTGGTGATGAACGACGTCGAGGACATTGACGTTGTCGCGCAACACGTGGTCAACGGCGCGTTCTGGAACATGGGCGAAAACTGCTCGGCGTCGTCGCGGTTGATCGTTCACGCCGACGTCAAGGATGAGCTGCTGCAGCGTGTTCAGGTGCACTTGGGCGACTGGAAAATGGGCGATCCGATGGACCCGGAAAACCGCCTGGGTTCGATGATCAGCAAGGCGCATTTCGAGAAGGTGCGCTCGTACCTGGACGTGGCCCGCGAGGAAAGCCTGAGCGTGCTGGTCGGCGGGCAGACCAGCAATAACATCTTCGTCGAGCCGACCATCGTTGACGGCGTGGGTCGCGACAGCCGGCTGTTTCAGGAGGAAATCTTCGGCCCAGTGCTGAGCGTCACCACGTTTCAGACCGTCGATGAAGCCATCGCGCTGGCCAACGATACGGCGTACGGCCTGGCGGCCTCGGCGTACACCGGCAACCTGCGCCACGCGCTGAAACTGTCGCGCGGGATTCGCGCCGGGATCGTCACGGTCAACTGCTTCGGCGAGGGCGATGCCTCAACGCCGTTTGGCGGTTACAAGGAGTCGGGATTCGGCGGGCGCGACAAATCGATCTGGGCGCACGACCAGTACACCGAGCTGAAAACCATCTGGATCGACGCTTCCTGAGGCAATTTTGCATCGATAACCCATCGCCCCGACCACTGCATTGAGTGGCGGGGCGATTTTGTTCGCGCGATCCATTTACTCCCCGGCTCAACGGCTCAACGACGCCCGGTGCGCGTGCTCACGTCGACCCACACCGCCAACACCAGAATGCTGCCCTTGACGATCATCTGCCAATAACTGTCGACGTCGAGCATCGACATGCCGTTGTCGAGGCTGGTGATGACCAGCGCGCCGAGGAGGGCGCCGTAGACCGTGCCGGAGCCACCGCGCATGGAGGTGCCACCGATGAAGCAAGCGGCGATGGCGTCGAGTTCGCCCATGCTGCCCGCCGAAGGCGATCCGGCCGCCAGACGCGCGGTATTGACCACGCCGGCGAGGGCGCACATCACGCCCATGATCCCGAAAATCCACAGCTTCACCGCTTGCACATTGATCCCGGACAGGCGGGTGGCTTCCATGTTGCTGCCCACGGCGTAGACGCGGCGGCCAAACACGGTCTGACTGGTGACGTAGCTGAAAACGCCCAGCAAAATCAGCAACAGCAGAACCGGCACCGGTATGCCGTCGTAGCTGTTGAGCGTCTGCACAAAGCCGGCCAGCACCGCACCGATCACCAGCACCCGCACCACATCACGCACCAGCGAATGCGCGGCCAACCCATGCAGGGCGCGATTGCGTCGCTGTTTCCAGGTCAGGAACACCGTCAACGCGAACAGCAGAACGCCCAGGCCAGTGCCGATCGCATGGGGCAGATAACCCTGGCCGATGTAGACCAGTTCCGGCGAGACCGGGGCGATGGTCGTGCCGCCAGTGATGCCCAACAGAATCCCGCGAAACGCGAGCATCCCGCCAAGGCCGACGATGAACGACGGAATGCGCAGATACGCGGCCATGTAGCCGTTGGCGAGACCGATTATCAATCCACACAGGGCGACCAGACTGAGGTTGGCGAGCAGCGGGATGTGATAGACCACGTCGAGAATCGCCGCAAGGCCACCGAGCAATCCGAGTAATGAGCCGACCGACAAATCGATCTCGCCGCTGATGATCACCAGCACCATGCCGCAGGCCAAAATTCCGGTGATCGACATTTGCCGCAGCAGGTTGGAGAGGTTGCGCGGGGTCAGAAATCCGCCCTCGGTCTGCCAGCTGAAGAACAGCCAGATAAACACCACGGCAAACACCAGCGCGAGCATCTTGTAGCGGGTGAACAGTTGTTTGACCTGATTCATTTACGCGGTTTTCCGATCATTATTGTTATGGCTGCCAGGTTGGCTGAGGGCGGCGGCGAGCAACTGTTCCTGGGTGAGGTTGTGGTTGACGAAGTCGCCGCGCAACTGGCCTTCGCCGATCACCAGCACGCGGTCGGACACGCCGAGCACTTCGGCCAGTTCCGAGGAAACCATGATGATCGACACGCCGGCGGCGGCCAGCGCGCCCATCAATTTGTAGATTTCATATTTGGCGCCGACGTCCACCCCGCGGGTCGGCTCGTCGAGGATCAGCACCCGCGGTTTGGCCAGCAGCATTTTTGCGAGCACGGCTTTCTGCTGATTGCCGCCCGACAGGCTGGTGATCGGCAGGAACGGGCTGGCGGTCTTGAGGTGCAGACGGGAGATTTCCCGGTCGATGCAGCCCAGTTCCGCTTCGGCATCGATGCGCGTCAGTTTCGAATAATTGTCGAGTACGGCGAGGGTGATGTTCTGACCGACGCCGAGGTCGGGAATGATGCCTTGGCGTTTGCGGTCTTCGGGGACAAGACACAGGCCGGCGCGGATGGCTTTGAGCGGCGTGCAGGTGTCGATTGGCTGACCATCGAGCCAGACTTCGCCGTCCTGGCGGCCGGGATAGGCGCCGAACAGCGCGGTCACCAGTTCGGTGCGGCCAGCGCCCACCAGCCCGGCAATGCCGAGGATCTCGCCGCGCTTGAGACTGAACGAGACGTCGTCGACGCGTTTACGCTTGGGGTTGTCGACGTCGTAACACGTGATGTGCCGCGCCTCGAAAATCACTTCGCCAATGTCGTGCGGCTCGCTGGGGTAAAGGTTGCTCATTTCGCGACCGACCATCTGCGTGATGATCTGCGCAATGTCCATGTCGGCCATGGCGGTGGTGGCGATGTGTTTGCCGTCGCGGATCACCGAAATGGTGTCGCACACGGCGGCGACTTCATCGAGTTTGTGCGAGATATAGACGCAGGCGACGCCCTTGGCCTTGAGGTCGCGGATGATGTCCAGCAACACTTCGATTTCCGAGCGGCTCAGGGCCGAGGAGGGCTCGTCGAGAATCAACAGGCGTGCCTGCTTGTTCAGCGCCTTGGCGATTTCCACCAGCTGCTGATAGCCGCCGCCGTACTGCGACACCGGCAGCGATACGTTCATGTCAGGCACTTTCAATTCGCGCATCAGGGCTTCGGCGCGGTGGATCATCGCCGGATAATTCATGCGCCCGCCGGGCAGTGTCAGTTCATGCCCCATGAAAATGTTTTCGGCCACCGACAGGTCGGGCACCAGGGTCAGTTCCTGGTGAATGATGACGATACCGGCAGCTTCGGTATCGCTGATCGATTGCGCGCGCAGCGGCTCGCCGTCCCAAAGGATTTCACCGTCCCAGGTGCCATGGGGATAGACCGCCGAGAGGATCTTCATCAACGTCGACTTGCCGGCGCCATTCTCGCCGCACAGGCCTACGCACTCGCCGGGGCGAACCTTGATGTCGATGCCATTGAGCGCTTTGACACCGCCAAAGGTTTTGACGATGCCGTTCATTTGCAGCAGATAGTCGGACATAACGAGGGCTCGCATTCCAAAAGCTCAGACACTTGACCTGTGTGGGAGCGAGCCTGCTCGCGAAGGCGTCGGTTCAGACACAGCATGGCTGACTGACACGCCGCCTTCGCGAGCAGGCTCGCTCCCACACGGGTTTTGTATAACCAGAGTTCTTACACTCCGGTTATTTGCCAGCGATTTGCGCCTTGGTGTAGAAGCCGTCCTGTTCGAGCAGGTCGATGTTGTTCTTGGTCAACGGCGTCGGTGTGAGCAGGATGGTGTCGACTTTTTTGCTGCCATTGTCGTACTGCGAGGTGTAGGCCGGTTTCTCGCTGCGCGCCAGTTGCACCGAGAGCTTGGCCGCTTCGGTGGCGATGAGTTTCAGCGGTTTGTAGACAGTCATGGTCTGCGTTCCGGCGATTACCCGCTTGACGGCCGCGAGGTCGGCGTCTTGCCCGGAAATCGGCACCTTGCCGGCCAGTTGCTGCGCGGCCAGTGCCTGAATGGCGCCGCCGGCCGTGGCGTCGTTGGAGGCGACGATGCCGTCGATCTTGTTGTCGTTACGGGTCAGGGCGTTCTCGACGATGCTCAACGCTTCGGTCGGGTTCCATTCCTTGACCCACTGCTGGCCGACAATCTTGATGTCACCCTTGTCGATGGCCGGTTGCAGCACCTTCATCTGGCCTTCGCGCAGGATCTTGGCGTTGTTGTCGGTGGGCGCACCGCCGAGCAGGAAGTAATTTCCCTTGGGCGCCGCTTTCAGCACGCCGCCAGCCTGCATCTCGCCGACCTTTTCGTTATCGAAGGAAATGTAGGCGTCGACATCGGCGTTGAGAATCAACCGGTCGTAAGAAACAACCTTGATCCCGGCTTTCTTCGCCTCGGCGACTGCGTTGGTCAGCACCGTGGCGTTGAACGGCACGATGACGATCACGTCGACGCCACGGGAGATGAGGTTTTCGATTTGTGAGATCTGCTTCTGCTCGTTGGCATCCGCCGATTGCACGAAGACCTTGGCGTCCATTTTTTCTGCGGCCGCGACGAAGTAATCGCGGTCGCGCGACCAGCGTTCCAGGCGCAGGTCATCAATGGAGAAACCGATTTTCGGGTGGGTGGCGTCAGCCATCACCGGCAGCGACAACAACGCCAGGGCACTGGCCAACAGCGTACGTTTCAAGTTCTTCATGGTGGTGCGTCCTTTTATTTTTGTTGGAAAGACACGGCCTGACGATGAATCGGGCTGGTAGAACTGTAGAGAATCTGCCGACGCCGCAGGTACAGAATTGTCGTGCAATTGTCACAGCGTCGTTGCGCCGGCAGAGTCCGTTGGCGATCAGCGATAGAGATAGCGGTTGACGATGTTTTCGAGCATTTCCTGACGGCCGCTGACCGCTTGCGGGTTCAGTTCGTTGCTGAAGGCGTGTTCGGCCAGGGACTGAAGGTTGAAGTCGCCAGCCAGCACTGCCTGGCCAAACGGCTGCCGCCAGCCGGCGTAACGCTGGTCTTTGAGCGCTTGCAACTGATCGTTCTCGACCATGGCGGCGGAGCGCTCGAGCGACAGGGCGAGGACGTCCATGGCGCCGACGTGGCCGTGGAACAGGTCGATTTCGTCGAGACTCTGGCGGCGCACCTTCGAGTCGAAATTGAAGCCGCCATTCTTGAAGCCGCCGGCCTTGAGAATTTCATAAGTGGCCAGAGTCATCTCTTCGACGCTGTTGGGGAATTGATCGGTGTCCCAGCCGTTCTGCGGGTCACCGCGGTTGGCATCGATGCTGCCGAAGATTCCCAGCGAGGCCGCCGTGGCGATTTCGTGATGGAAGCTGTGACCGGCCAAAGTCGCGTGGTTGGCTTCGATGTTGACCTTGATTTCCTTCTCCAGGCCGTACTGCTGGAGGAAGCCGAACACCGTGGCACTGTCGTAATCGTATTGGTGCTTGGTCGGCTCCTGTGGCTTGGGCTCGATCAGCAGGTCACCGGTGAAACCGATCTTGTGTTTGTGCTCGACCACCATGCGCATGAAGCGCCCGAGTTGTTCGCGCTCGCGTTTCAGGTCGGTATTGAGCAGTGTTTCGTAACCCTCGCGACCGCCCCACAGCACATAATTCGAACCCTTGAGACGCTGGGTCGCGTTCATCGCGCTGAACACTTGCGCAGCGGCGCAGGCGAATACTTCTGGATCCGGATTACTCGCTGCACCCGCGGCAAAGCGTGGATTGCTGAAGCAGTTGGCGGTGCCCCACAGCAACTTGATGCCGCTGGCTTCCTGATGTTGCTCAAGATGATCGACCATCTTCGCGAAATGCTCGCGATACTCCTTCAGCGAGTTGCCTTCAGGGGCAACGTCGGTGTCGTGAAAGCAGTAATAGTCGATGCCCAGCTTGCTGAAAAACTCGAACGCTGCTTCGGCCTTGCCGATGGCCAGCTCAAGCGGATCGCCGCTGCGTTGCCATGGACGTTTGAAGGTGCCGGCGCCGAACACATCGGAGCCCGGCCAAACGAAGGTGTGCCAATAGCAGGCGGCCATGCGCAGGTGTTCGCGCATGGGTTTGCCAAGGATCAGTTTGTCGGCATCGTAGTGACGGAAGGCGAGGGGAGAATCACTGTCCGGGCCTTCGAAACGAATCGGCTCGACATCGGGAAAGTACTGCATGGGGCCATGTCCTTGTTGTTCTGGGCGGTGTCTCGATACTAGCAACGGCCCCAAGCCTGCTGATTATGAAAAGCATCAACCGACAGTGCGATTTTGCGTATTGAGCTTGAGCGGCTTCGCGCCTAGTCTGTGTCCACAGCCGCCGCGACAAGGCAGCTCGCAAATGGCTTAACACAAAATCCGGATCCTGAATGAAAAGCCTACCGCCCGTGCACCGCATCGCCCTGTTGTTCAACGGCAGCAAGATTTATGACCGTGGGATCATCAGCGGCATCGGCAATTACCTGAGCAGCACCCGCGCTTCCTGGGACTTGTTTCTGGAAGAGGATTTTCTTTGTCGCTTGAAAGGCATCGAGCGCTGGCAGGGTGACGGGATCATTGCCGACTTCGACGATCCGCTGATTGGCGAGGCGCTAGCCGACATTCATTTGCCGGTGGTGGCGGTGGGCGGCTCTTATGCAGATCAGAGCGCCTATCCGAAAGCGATTCCCTATGTCGCCACCGATAACCATGCGCTGATCACATTGGCGTACTCGCACTTGGTCGAGGCTGGGCTGCAGCGTTTTGCCTGCTTCAGCCTGCCGGAAGCGCAAGCCAATCGCTGGGCTCAGGAACGTGAAAAAGCCTTTCGCAAACTGATGCAACGCGATGGCCTGCACGCCGAAATCTATCGCGGCATGGGCACCAGCGCTCCGCTGTGGGACAGTGCGGTCGAGCAACTGATCGCCTGGCTGCAAAGCCTGCCCAAGCCCATTGGCATCATCGCTGTCAGCGACGCCCGCGCCCGGCAGTTGCTGCAAGCTTGCCTGACGGCCGGCATTGCCGTACCGGAGCAAGTGGCGCTGATTGGCATCGACAACGACCCGCTGACCCGCAGCCTGACCCGTGTCCCGCTGAGTTCGGTGATTCAGGGCACCGAAACCATGGGCCGTACCGCCGCGCAGTTGCTGCACCAGATGCTTCACGGCATGCCATCCAGTGGCACGCAGATTCTGATCCCGCCTGATGCGGTCAACGTGCAGGTGTCGAGCCTGCACCAACCGTTGGGCAATCCCTACGTCATGCAAGCGCTGCTGTTTATCCGCCAATATGCCTGCCAGGGCATCAAGACTGCGCAAGTAGCGGCGTACGTCGGTGTTTCGCGCTCATCGCTGGAGGCGCATTTTCGCGCTGAGCGCGGTTGCAGCGTGCATGACGAGATTTTGCGTTTCAAACTTGCGGCGGCCACCAGCGGATTGAAAAACACCGACTCCGCAATCGCCGACATCGCCCATGCGTGCGGCTTCAAATCCGCGCAGTATTTGCACACGGTGTTTCGCCGCGAGTTTGGTTGCACGCCGCGCGAGTATCAGCAGGGTGACCGCTGATCACGCGACCGCAGCGGCGCTGGTTCTGGCGCGCCAGGCGAACCCCAACACCATCAGCAGCCCCAGGCCCGCCATCGCCGCGCCGGCCAGGGATATCGCCGGATAACCCAGCCCGGCGTTGATCACCGCGCCGCCCAGCGCCGCACCGATTGCGTTGCCGAAATTGAACGCGCCAATGTTCACCGCCGAGGCCAGGTTGGGTGCGTCCTTGGCCGCTTCCATCACGCGCATCTGCAGCGGCGGCACCAAGGCGAAGCTGGCGATGCCCCAGATCAGAATGGCGACAGCGGCGGGCAGCGGCCAGCGCATCAGCACGGTGAACGCCAGCAAGATCACAATCAATACGCTCAGCGACACGATCAGGGTGCGATCGATCGAGCGATCAGCCGCTTTTCCGCCCCACATGTTGCCCAGCGTCAATCCGACACCGAACAGCACCAGCATGGCGGTGATATACGCGGTGGACGCGTGGGTTTCGCTGCTGAGAATTGGCGCAATGTAGGTGAAGACGGTGAACATCGCACTCGAACCAACAACCGTCAGAGCCAGCGCTGCCAGCACCGGACCGCGGCCGAGTACGCGGATTTCGGCCAGCGCACCGGCGCTTGGCGGCGCCTTCAGGTCGGGCAGGGCGAACCACAATGCCGCCATGGTCGCTGCGCCGAGCCCGGTGATGCCCCAAAACGCGGTGCGCCAACCGAACATTTCGCCAAACCAGGCGGCCAGTGGCACGCCGCCAATGGTCGCAAGGGTCAGGCCCATGAACATCGCTGCCACCGCGCCGGCGCGTTTTTCCGGCGCGACTAGACTGGCGGCGACGATGGAGCCGACGCCAAAGAATGCTCCGTGGTTAAGCGAGGTGACCACGCGGGCGATCATCAGGCTGTAGTAATCGGTGGCCAGAGCGGACATCAGATTACCCATGGTGAAGATCGCCATCAGGCCGATCAACAGATAGCGCCGGGGAATCTTGCCGGTGGTCAGAGTCATCAGCGGCGCGCCGAGCAAGACGCCAATGGCGTAAGCACTGACCAGGAGACCGGCAGCGGGAATGGAAACGCCGAGATCCGCAGCGATGCCCGGCAACATGCCCATGGGCGCGAACTCGGTGACGCCGATGCCAAAGGCACCGACGGCAAGTGCAACGAGAGGTGGGTTGATACGCATGGAAGTCTCCTTATCTGTGCCGCCAATGCTACGATTCATCGTTTTAGGGCGGTAGATAGCGATTTTGGCAATCACCTTTGCGCAAGAGGCACGAATGGACTTCAACGGTAGGTCAGGTGAAATGAGCGTGTTCGTCACCGTGGCGCGGGAGGGCAGCCTTTCGGCGGCTGCGCGCGCGTTGGGGCTGACGCCCTCGGCGGTGAGCCGGATCATCGCGCGCGCCGAACAGCGGCTCGGGACGCGCCTGTTGTTGCGCACCACGCGAGCCATCACTTTTACCGCCGAAGGCGAGGCGTTCCTGCGCGGTGCCCGGCGGATTCTCGCCGACATGGATGAGGTCGAAGAAGCCATCGCCGACCAAGGCGTGCCCAAGGGCCGCTTGCGCATCAGCGCCGCGCTTGGCCATGGCCGGATGGCCATCGTGCCGTTGGTCACAGCTTTCACCGCACGCTATCCGAATATCGTCGTCGACCTCACGCTCGGCGATGAAGTGGTCGACATTCTCGCGGGCCAGGCGGACGTCGCCGTGCGTTTCGGCCATCTTCCCGACAGTCCGCTGACCGCGCGCCGTATCGGCGCTACGGGGCAGATGGTGGTCGCATCGCCCGATTATCTGCAGCGACACGGCATTCCGCAGCAACCGGAAGACCTGTTGAAACACAACTGCCTGCGCTTCAACTTCCGCCGCGCCGAATCCGACTGGCCGTTTATCCGCGACGGCAAAGCGTTTGCCCTGAAGGTCAACGGCAATATCGAATGCAGCAGTGGTGAAGCGCTGGCGCAATTCGCGCGGGTCGGCGCCGGCATTGCGCGCATTGGCGAATTCACCGTCAGGGAGGACTTGCAACGTGGCGATCTGGTAGCGCTGTTGGAGCCCTGGAACCCCGGCGACGAGGAACCGATTCACGCGGTATTCGTTGGCGGGGCGACCATGCCGGTGCGGGTGCGGCTGTTCGTGGACTTTTTGCTTGAACATCACCGGATTTAGGAAACGGGGCTTATGTCACACCGGGTACATCCATGTTGATCTTGCGCCAGAACGCTTCGGAAAAGCTGTAAACCGAGAAGGCGATCAGGCCTAGCGCCATCACCATCAGAATCAGCCAGCCGGCGGGCAGATTCTGGAGTGCGTCGAGAGCTTCTTTCATGCCCGGTGGGTCCATGGCTTGATAAGCGGAACCGCTGACACTCAGCAGCAAAGCGATCTCGATGAACACCACGCCACGGGCGATCAAGCCGAACTGCGATACCGGGCGGACGTAACGCATGACCTCATCGTCGGCCTCGAAATATTTCTCGAAGGACGCCTTCCAGCCCTTGATGATGTGAGCAATCCCGACACCCAGCGGAACGAGGGCGATCAGGTACACCAGCAGGTTCGAGTGTTGCCAGGACAGAAGATCCGCGAGCCAGTCCTTGGTTTGCCCGCCGGAATCGCCCGAGCTCTTGATGCCGCTCACGAGCAGGCCCAACGCAAACAGCGCCAGCGCGCCGTTGACCAGCCCACCGGCAAACAAACCCGCGCGGATAACCAGGCCTTTGAAGTTGTTACCGTGATGATCGACATCGCGCGTGGCTTGCAGAACGCGCCAGGCCGCAAAGGCGAGCAGGCCCGCGACCACCAATCCCACCAGAAAATAGCCGAAGGGCTGGCTCAGCAGCGCTTCGAGGCTCTTGTGGCTGTCTTTCGGTTTGGTCGAATCGTGCGCCGCCAACAAGGCGAAAATCCCGATGATCAGATAAAGCATCCCGCGTGCGGCGTATCCTCCGCGCGCGAGTATGACGAGACTGTGATGCGTGGACATTGGTTGAATTCCGAGAGGGGGTAAAGAGCAGACCTTTCGCGATTGCGAATGTTCTAACGCGATACACCACCTGGCCGGCCGACGCCGACTTGCAACCGCACTTTGAACATTGATCGCAAGACGGTTTAACTCGCTGGCACCGCGAATACCGCACTGGCGCGGGCGACCATTCGCTCGCCGACATGCAGACTGACGGCGGCGAAAGCCAACTGACGGCCCTTTTTGGAATGCTCCAGACGCACTTCGAGCCACTCGCTGATCTGTACGGCGCCGAGATAATCCAGGGTCATGCTCGCCGTGATCAACGGCTGTGGCGGATCGCTGGCGAAGGCCATGGCGTAACCCATGCCGACATCGGCCAGGGTCGCCAACACACCGCCATGCAACGTGCCGCGGCCATTGGCATGGCGTGCGTCGGTCAATAAGCCCAGCTCCAATTGCAACCCATGGCCCCGTGCGTAGATCGGGCCGAGTAAATCCAGTAACGGGCTGCTGCGGGAAAACGGGGTGAAGCCTTCGGGAATGGCTTTGGTGTTCATGGATTGCTCCTGGTGCGGAAGACAAACATGGGCAATTCGCTGGATCAATCAGAGGTCTATACGCAATGGCGGAAGAGGGCGCGCACTATACGAACGCGGAATCTGCGGCGATAAGCCGTGGGATGCGTGGCACTGACAAACAGTGCTGATCAGCGCTGCATGAAATCGCGCGTGTGATCAATGCGACGACACAAACGGCGAAGGGGTCGTCGGTGCTGGCAGCGCATAAGCGCGTTTCATCCGCGCCACTTCCGCTAATGGAGTTCGGCCGAAAAGGCGTTTGAAATCGCGGCTGAATTGCGAAGCGCTCTCATAGCCCACCAGAAAGGCCGATTTGGCGGCGGTCAGGTCGTTGCGCAGCATCAGCAATCGCGCCTGGTGCAACCGTGTCGACTTCAGGTACTGCATCGACGAGGAATCGGTGACTTTGCGAAAGTGCAGATGGAAATTCGGCACGCTCATCTGCGCTTCCTCGGCCAGGGTTTCTACGTCGAGATGCTCGTGATAACAGCTGTGGATTTTGTGGATGGCGCGGGTGACCTTGCCGAACTGACCTTGCTGGGCGATGGCGGCCCGAAGCGTGCCGCCCTGTTCGCCGGTGAGAATGCGGTAATACAGTTCGCGCAACATGGCCGGGCCAAGGATGTGCGCGTCGGCGGCGTTGTTCATCACTTCCAGAAAGCGCAGCGTTGACTGGCGCAGCGGCTCGTCGAGGGGCGAGGCATACATGCCCATCGGCTGAGCTGCAGGGAAATCCCACACTTCATCCACTTGCTGAATCAGCTCGCCGGCCAGGGCGAAATCCAGACGCAGATAGACCGCCAGCATGGGCTCGGCTACGCTGGCGTCGGTCTCCATCGTGAAGGGCACCGGCACCGAGACCACCAGATAATGCTGGGCGTCGTAGACGTAGACTTCATCTCCTAAATAGCCACGTTTCTGGCCCTGGCACAGGATGACAATGCCCGGTTCATACAACACCGGCGTGCGCGTCAGTGGGCGGTCGGAACGCAGGAAACGCGCATCGTCCAGCGGGCTGAGGTTGTAGCCTTCCAGCGGCGCCAGTTCGGCCATCAACCGGACCATGCGTGCCGTGGTTGGGTCTTCAGGTTTGCCCATCGATTGAACGGTCTCCGCTTTGGTCTCAGCCATCCGTCGAGCGGCTGAGCGCTTCCCATTGTTCAATACTCTCTGCCGTCTGTCGCAGCTTGTCACGCACCAACGCCAGGGCATCGCTGCCCAGCAACAGATGAGCGGGCGGATTTGGGTTGGCGATAATCGTCAGCATGGCGCGTGCGGCTTTCTGCGGATCGCCCAGTTGTTGGCCGCTTTTTTCCTTGCGGGCGTTGCGCACTGGATCGAAGCTGGCGTCGTAATCGCTGATGCTGCGCGGCGTCCGCTGCATCGATCGGCCCGCCCAGTCGGTGCGAAACGAGCCTGGCGCCACCGCTGTGACAACAATATTGAAGGGCGCGAGCTCCTTGCTCAAAGTGTCCGAGATCCCCTCCAGCGCAAATTTGCTGCCGCAGTAATAAGCGATCCCCGGCATGGTGATATGGCCACCCATGGAGGTGATATTGAGAATATGCCCGGCGCGCCGTTGGCGGAAATACGGGACGAACGCCTTGGTCACAGCGACTGCGCCGAAGACATTGACGTCGAACTGGCGGCGCATTTCCTCCAGCGCTGACTCTTCAAAAATTCCTTCGTGACCATAACCGGCGTTGTTGACCAGGACGTCCACCGGGCCGTGACGATCCTCAACAGCGCTAACCACGGCGTCGATAGCATCAAAATCGGTAACATCCAGCACCACGCCGTGGGCGCGCTCTGCGGACAAGGCTTCGAAGGCTGCCAACGCAGATTCGCTGCGCACGGTGCCGATGACTTTATGACCCTGTGCGAGCGCTTCCTTGGCCAACGCCTGGCCGAAACCGCTGCTGACACCGGTGATAAAGAAGGTTTTTGCTGTACTCATGGCGTGCATTCCCGAAAAGATTGGAAGCGCCATGCTAGGGCAGGGAGTGGGGCGGGACTATGCCGGATCGGATCTGAGTCTTGCCTGATTCTATCAATGTGCTGGGTCGAGGTTCGCCAGCGAACTCGCCGATGACAGCCTGGCGCAATTGAAGATACGCACCGATTCGAAGCACAATCCGGATGATGCCGAGTGATCGCGTTGTAAAACAAAAGGCGCCGATGAGGGCGCCTTTTGTGTGTTCTCGCTTTTATGGTTCGCCGCGTTCCACCATCGCCCGCCATTGCTGCACGCTCGCACGCTCCTGCATGCGCATGTGCCATTCGCGCAATGCCGTGCATTCTTCAGGCACCTGCAAGTCAACCAGCGCCGAGAAAATCATCCCGCCCAACACAGCGATATCCGCCATGGAAAAGTGCTCGCCGGCCACGAACGGTTGATGACGCAGCACGTTGTCGAAATAACGCATGCCCCGAACGGCCTTGTCGCGCATGCGCATGCCCCATTCGGCGTTCTGATACAGCTCGACTTCAGGGCCAAGCCCCGGGGTTGCGTGGTGGAAATACACGCTGACCGCGTCGAGAAACTCGATTTCTGCACGCTTGTTCATCATGTGGATCTGACCTTGCTCCAGCGGCGTCCGGCCGGTGAGGGTGGGCTGACCGTCAAGTGTGTCCAGGTATTGGGTGATGGCGGTGCATTCGGAAAGTCGCGTGCCATCCGGCAACTCCAGCACCGGCAGTGTTCCGGAATAATTGATGCTCAAGAACTCCGGCTTCTTGTGTTCGCCTTTCCACAGATTCACCGAGACGAACTCGGTGCGCGACAACAGCGATTTTTCGGCAAGGGCAATGCGCACGCGGGCGGGGTAGGGGCCGTTGTACCAGTCATAGATTTTCAGGTTGGAAGGGGCGTTTGCGGTCGTGGTAGCGGTCATGGAATGTCAGCTGCCTGTCAAATGGTAGGTAGAGATTGCGGCCGTACTTACGGCTTGTCAATCCCCTACCTGCCAATTGGCAGGTTGGCCGTTCGCGGGTACACTCCCTTCATTGGTCAACGTCCATCGAGAACACGGTTATGAGCAAAAACGCCCGGGAAGCGATTCTGGAGGCTGCTAAAACGGCGGCACAGACCCACGGTTACAACGGCATTAACTTCCGCAGCATCGGTGAAGTGGTGGGCATCAAGAACGCCAGCATTTACTACCATTTCCCGAGCAAGGCCGAGCTGGGCGCTGCGGTTGCCGAACGCTATTGGCAAGACGCAGCCAAGATTCTGGATAACATTCGAGCAGCCAATCCCGAGCCAAAGCGCTGCCTGGAGTTGTACCCGTCGATCTTCCGCTCCTCGCTGGAGAACTGTAATCGGCTGTGCCTCGTGAGCTTTATGGCGGCGGAATACGAAGATCTGCCAGACGCTGTCAAAGACCAGGTCAAGACTTTTGCGCAGATCAACATCGACTGGCTCACGCAGGTGCTGATCATGGCCGGCTCGGCGAGCGAAGAGCATTGCAAATCTCGGGCTCGCGCGATTTACGCGGCTGTCGCCGGCGCGCAGTTAGTTGCCCGCAGCCGCGGCGATATCGCGCTATTTGATGAGTTGATTGGCAGTTATCAGAGTGCAGGGCTAATTTCTGCGGACTTTCCAAAGTAATTCGTTTCGCTGTGGAGAATCGTCTTGGTCAGCAAAATCATCAGCGCACGCGACTTGGGGATCGACCTTGCAGGCGCCAGCGAAGCGGGCCTGTTCAAATGGCTGGTAGCGAGTTTTCTGATGGGTAAAAGAATCCAGGGTGCGATCGCCGCCGAGGCGTACCGAGTCATCGTCGAACAGCATGAGAAAGATACCGTACAGAAGCTCGCGCAATGCACCCATCGTCAATTGGTCTCGATGCTGGGAAAGGCTCGATACGTGCGTTACGACGAGAGCACTGCGGCGCGATTGCTCGCGCTGGCCAACAAACTCAACATTGATTACGGGGGCGAGGTGAGCAAGCTTGTTGCTGCGAGCGCTGATCGCCGAGCGCTGGAAAAACGCTTGTCGGAATTCGAAGGAATCGGGCCGAAGACCATTGAGATCTTCATGCGCGAAGCCGCCGCAGTGCTGTTTTAAACTCTGCGGATTTCCGAGAGTCAACCCAACAGTACTTTAGCTTCTGGGGTCAGCGAGTAATGGGAGGCGTCGTGAGTGAAAAGAGCCAAGCGCAAATCGCCGCAATCTTCGATCAACTGCTGGCTTTGCGCGAGAGTGTGAACGAGCTGCAGGAAACCGAAAGGCGGGGAGTGGACGCACTTCGAGGTCACCAGACAATGGACGTGGCCGGGGCTTTCAATCTGGTTTTCGAGAAGCTGCAAGACAACATCGCAAGTATGGAAGAGGCGCTGGCTACGATTGCCGAAGCCACAGGCGACATTCCCAAACTTTAGCGGCTAAAACTCCTGTTACCGGGGCGCGAATATTGCGCCCGGTAGTTCTCAAGATATTCCGCGCAGTAGGTCCGCGAGCAATATCAGCGTGCCGACTGCAAAGATCGCGCTGCCGACGAAGAAA
Source organism: Pseudomonas fluorescens (assembly GCF_900636825.1). Taxonomy (NCBI): domain Bacteria; kingdom Pseudomonadati; phylum Pseudomonadota; class Gammaproteobacteria; order Pseudomonadales; family Pseudomonadaceae; genus Pseudomonas; species Pseudomonas fluorescens. Next base: position 2,932,712 of record NZ_LR134318.1, read on the forward strand.
GAAGAGCGCTGAGTGATGATCGGCCAGGATGACAAACTCAAGTTTCGTTCAGATCTCATGGCGAGCCCCTTTTGTTAGCGTGGAGAAAGGCTGTTCTGCGCGGTGGAAGCTCGTTCAGCCACTGCCGTCATTCGCGGCAAGGCGTCATCGCTGTCAAATTGCGAATCCCACGTGCCATCTTCATCAGCCAGGTTGTTCGGAATCAATCTGCCCATCCCGAATACCTTCACCGCCATGTGCACTTTGAACCCTCGACAGGCTTGCTTGCAGTCGAGTTCGAAACCAGCCGAGGCGTGGTCCATGAGGTGTTGAAACGGATCGGAGGTCAGCGTAGATCGTTTGTTGTTCTTCATGTTGTTCACCTTGTGCGGGGAGCGCCCCAGACGCAGGAGGCGCTGTAATGATTCAGGCATCGTTACCTTGCACAAATCCTGACCCGAGGTCAGCGCCGGTAACGGGATCGCTGAGCGGATCAGAAGCGGTGCGAGACTTCATGGCTCCCAATGTTTCAACGTCCTCGGCAGAAAGGCCAACGGATGCGAGGCCGTCGCCACCGTCAACTGCCGGCCCGGGCTCCTCTACATATTCCCAAGCGTCACCCTCGTTCCAAGGACCGCGAACGTTTGGCTCGCCCGACATGTTGAAATATTTATGGGTGAATTCAGGCATCCCCGGCAGCTTGCCCTGCGGAAAGTGGGGCTGGATCGAATGAAGAGCTTTTTCGAACGACTGTTGATGCGCGATCTCGCGTGTCATCAAAAAGCCCAATGCTTCCTTTACGCCGGGATCGTCGGTGACATTGATCAGCCGTTCGTAAAGAATCTTCGCGCGCGATTCGGCCGCGATGTTCGAACGCAAATCGGCAGTGGGCTCGGTAATCGAATCAACGTAAGCCGCCGTCCACGGCACACCGGCTGAATTGACCAGAGGCGCGCCGGCGCCGTAGAGGAGGGAGGTGATGTGCGAATCATTGCCGGCGCCGTTAAGGGCTCGGTACAGCTCGCCTTCTTCTTGCACGCCCTCGGCAATCTGACCCTTCGCGCCTCGGTTCAGCATGACGATGATGGATCCGACGACTTCCAAGTGGCTCAATTCTTCGGTGGCGATGTCCAGCAGGAGGTCTTTGCGACCTGGATCTTCTTCAGCCAAGGCTTGGGTGAAGTAACGCGCGGCCGCGGCCAGTTCGCCATTGCCACCGCCGAACTGCTCGAGCAGTAAATTCGCCAGGCCCGGATTCGGCTCGGCGACGCGAACGGTGTACTGAAGTCGCTTGTTATGAATGAACATTCCAACCCCCTCAAATCAGGCTGTTGCGCGTTAACCATGCGGTTGTCAGCGTTTGCATGAATTGTGAGAGGTTAAAAGGCGAGAAATTTCGTTTATTACGGAATGCTCTGGACGAGCGGCTGAGTCTTGTAAGTTCAGTGAAAACGACGGTTGGCGGGTTGGTATTCAGGCCAAGCTGACATTCGGCATCAATTCATCTTGGTAATGCGTTCGAACGTTGGCGTCGGGGAAGTCATCGTCTGGGATCGTGGTATCTGGACGCCTACCGGCGACCCGATTGAGAGCGTGCTGAGTGATCGAACGATCATTGCGAAGCAGAGACTAAAGAGCAAAGCACGGCGCTTCGACAGTTGAATCTTGGCTGCGCAAGTGATTTGTTGATTGGGTGAAAAAGGGCCCCCATAGGGCCTTTTTGAAGTTCTTAGTTGGAGATTGCGGTTACCTGATCACTAATGAGCTGAGCCAGAATTCGCACAGGCTCCGTAAAACTCTGTCGAGACCTATGTACCAGCCCGATATCCCGGTGAAAGGTGTGCTCTCCCAAATCGATCGCTCGCACAGCCGCGGGCCATTCCTGATGGGGTTTTGTCTGTGGCACCAGGGCTATGCCTACACCTTTTTCAACCAGTTTTATGATGGCCTCCAGTTCATCCAGTTCGCAAACTTCCTGCAAGGTGAAATGCATCTGCCGCAGGAAACGATCGACCTGCCGGCCACCAAAGGATGATCGGTCATAGCGAATGAATGGCTGGCTGGACAGCAGTTCCGACCAGTCTTCTCCCTCTAGCTCACATGGCACGATCAGTCGGTAGGGCTCTAGCGCCAACGTCGTCCAGCGCAGGTCACTTTGGAGGGAGAAAGGCGGGCGAATGATCACGGCCATGTCGATCTCGCCGGCGTCGACGAGGTTCACCATCTCCATTGAAAGGCCTGGGATGACACGTGTGCGGCACTGCGGACACTGTTTGTGAAACTTTGCGAGCGCATCGGGTAAATAGGAGCGCTGCACGGACGCGATCGCACCGATGTTGACCAGCACGCTGGGAGGCTTGCCCAGCGTTGTAGAGCCCAGATTGTCATAAAGCCTCAGCAGCTCTTGCGCCTGCAGAAGTATCTGATGGCCCATTTTGTTGAGATGGGCCGAGCGTCCTTTCCTGTCGAAAATTTCGAACCCGAGCTCGGCCTCCAGGCGCTGGATTTGCGCGCTCACGGCGGCCTGAGTCAGGCCGATCTTGTTGCCGGCAGCGGCGAACGTGCCTTCACGCGCCACAGCAATGAGTGTCTTCAGTTCTTTGATCATTCACAAATATTAGTTGTGTTTCTAAGAAATATATATTGATTTTTATGTTTGGCTTCCCGTCCTACGATGTTTCCCATCCACGGCAACGGCTGAATCCAGAGAGCCAATGACGGTGGAAATGTTCGCCAACCAACAAAAAATATTTGGAGTTCTCATGAGCCTCTCGCCATTCCACCTTGCTATCCCTGTTTACGACTTGGCTGCAGCTCGCACCTTTTACGGTAAGGTTTTCGGTCTTGAAGAAGGGCGCTCCAGCACGCAGTGGGTAGATTTCGATTTTTATGGTCACCAACTGGTGATTCACGAACACCCAAAAACCGCTTCGCAGGAAAGCGTGCATAGCAACCCGGTTGACGGACATGATGTTCCAGTTCCGCACTTCGGCATCATTTTAGGTTGGGAACAGTGGGAGGCACTGGCCGAACGTCTGAAGTCGTTTGGTACTGAGTTCGTAATTGAGCCGTACATCCGTTTTAAAGGCCAAGTGGGCGAGCAAGCCACCATGTTTTTGTTTGATCCGTGCGGTAACGCTCTTGAGTTCAAGGCTTTCAAGGATATGAGCCAGCTCTTCGCCAAGTAACAACAGCCATGGCACAACGGCGTTGTGCCATTTGATCTCAAATGAGCTGGAAGCTCATGACTCTAGCAACTGCGAATAGACGCAGACCTTTCATTCCAACAAGAAGGCTAGACATGAAACGTATTCCCTTGGTGTGGCAAATCGTTGCCGGGCTGTTGCTTGGCGTGCTTGTCGGTTGGTATTTCAATACGCATCCGCTTTATCAGACATGGGTGAGTTCGGAGATCCTCAAACCGCTCGGAGATATCTTCATCAAGATGATGAAGATGGTGGTTGTACCGATTGTGTTCTGTTGCATGATTCTGGGCATCGCGGGCGGTGGCGATAACAAGTCGTTTGGTCGAATGGGGATCAAATCGCTTGGCTACTTTTTTGCGATAACGGCCTTGGCCATTGTTATAGGCTTGTGTTTAGCCAATGTTTTCGAACCGGGTACGGGCACCAATATTTCCGGTATTTCGCACGGTACTGCAGCGATCACTCTGGAGCCGTCCAAAGGCGCATTGGTCATCTTGCAAAACATCGTCCCTGACAATGTGCTGGTTGCTATGTCAGAAGCGAAGTTGCTGTCCGTGTTGTTTTTCGCTGTGTTGTTAGGCATGGCATTGAACGCTCTGCCGAAGGACAAAAGCGCACCTTTCATCGCAGTAGTTCAGAGCCTTTCCGATGCAATGTTCAAGGTCGTCTCAATCGTCATGGCTTACGCACCGATTGGTGTGTTTGGAATGATCGGCGCGACCGTGGCGACGTTTGGTTTCGCCTCATTGTTGCCGTTGCTCAAGCTAATCGGGGTGGTTTATCTGGCGCTGATAGTTTTTGCGTTGGTGATACTCGGTGGCATTTGCTATCTGATTGGCGAAAACATTTTCAAGTTGATCAGGTACTTTCGCAATGAGCTCATTCTGGCGTTTTCGAGTGCCGCGTCAGCCGCCGTCATGCCGCAGTTGATGACTCGATTGGAGAATTACGGTGTACCGCGTCGGATCGTCAGTTTTGTGGTGCCGGTGGGTTATGCGTTCAACCTGGATGGCGCATCGATTTTTCTCGGTGTGGCAACGATTTTCGTGGCGCAGCTCTATGGCATCGATCTGACGTTATCGCAGCAGATTCTGTTGGTGGTAACGATGGTGCTGACTTCGAAGGGCGCGGCAGGTGTGCCGGGTTTTGCCATCATCATTTTGTCAGCGACATTGGCGTCTGCCGGATTACCACTGGAAGGCGTGGCGTTGATCGCAGGCATCTTCAGGATTATCGACAGTGGCACCACCACGCTGAACGTATTGGGCAATGCCATTGCACCGTTGGTTATCGCCAAGTGGGAGAAGGTCGCACTGAAACCTTCTCAGCCGCACACGGCAGCAAGCGTTTAGTAGCGTTCGTCAGATACTGAAGATGGTTACTAGACGACCGGTCTAGTTTTGACTAGGCTGTGCGCACTATGAAAAAACCTAATCAAGACATGCGACAACACATCATCGATGTAGCGAAGTCATTGATGACCCACAAGGGCTACACCGCAGTCGGTCTTATGGAAGTGCTGAAGGCGGCGGGTGTACCCAAAGGGTCGTTTTATCACTACTTCACCTCCAAAGAGGAATTCGGCCAGGCACTATTGGACGAATACTTTCAGGGGTATATCGGGCGGGTAGACGTTGTCATGGCGGCGCAAGGGACGGGCGCCGAGCGGCTCCTTGGCTATTTGCGCTATTGGGCGAAGACGCAGGCGTTCGATCATCCCGATGAGAAATGCCTCGTGGTGAAACTCGGCGCCGAAGTGTGTGACCTGTCGGAGGACATGCGCGGCGTATTGGAGGAGGGCACCACGCTGATCATCGAGAGAATCACGCGGTGTGTTCAGCAAGGAATGGCTGATGGCTCCATTACTTCGACTCAGGACGCAGAAACACTGGCTGAATCGCTGTATCAATTATGGTTAGGAGCATCACTTTTGGTGAAGGTTCGCAATACGACGGCTGCCTTTGATACGGCCCTGATCACAAGTAAGCGCCTGCTGGCATAGGGGCGGTTTTTTTTAAGCTTTTAACTAGACGACCGGTCTATTCATTTGGAGTTTTTATGACTGATATTGCCGCAGACACCGACCTGTTTTCCCCCATGACGATGGGGGCGATGCAACTGGCTAACCGAATTGTCATGGCGCCAGTGACTCGCAGTCGAATGGCTGACGACGGCGTGCCGAACGAAATGCATGCCACTTATTACGCCCAGCGGGCCAGCGCGGGCCTGATCATCGCCGAGGCCACGAACATTTCTGCTCAAGGGCGTGGCTATGCCATGACGCCCGGTATCTGGTCGGAGGAGCAGGTGGCAGGCTGGAGAAAAGTCACTGACGCAGTGCATGCGGCCGGCGGGAAAATCGTTAGCCAGTTATGGCACGTAGGTCGCTTCTCCAGCGTTGAGTTGCAGCCAAACGGCGAAGCGCCGGTCGCGCCCTCAGCAATCAAGGCCGAAGGTACGACCTATACCAACAATGGCATGGTCGAAGTGTCCATGCCTCGGGCGCTTGAGACTTCAGAGATCCCGGGGATTATCGAGCAGTACAGGCATGCGGCAGAAAATGCAAAACGCGCCGGTTTTGATGGCGTTGAAGTCCATTCAGCCAACAGTTATCTCCTCGACCAATTCCTGCGTGATTCCACCAACCAGCGTACTGACCAGTACGGCGGCTCTATCGAAAATCGGACACGACTGACACTTGAAGTCACCGAAGCCGTGGTCGCAATTTGGGGCAATGACCGGGTCGGCATCCGCCTTTCACCAGTAACTCCTGATGCAGGTAACACGCCTCCAGACAGCAACGTCATGGCGACCTACGGTCACCTCATTCAGCAGTTGAACAGATTCAACTTGGCCTATCTGCATTTCGTCGAAGGCGCGACAGCCACCTCTCGTACCGTTCCTGAAGGGGTGGATCTGGACGCGCTGAGTGCGCAGTTCGAAGGGCCGTACATTGGCAACAACAACTATGACCTGGAAATGGCGCGGGAGCGCAGGGCGCAAGGGCGGATTGATGCCGTGGCGTTTGGTCGATTGTTCATTGCCAACCCCGATTTAGTAGATCGCCTGCGTCGGGGTCTCGAGCTGACCATAGCTCCGCGCGAGAGTTATTACGGCGGAGGCGCCAAGGGCTACATCGATTGGCCAACGGCCAACTCCAATTAATTGGAGATTCCCTTTGCGTCAGTTCGGCGCGGGGAGGCTTCGTCGCGAAAAAAAAATTCGCCGCACAAGAGGTACTCAAATATGCATTATCTGCAAAACAAGGTTGCCATCGTCACTGGCGCGTCTTCCGGCATTGGTGCTGCCACCACTCGGGCGTTGGCCGCGCATGGCGCTCGCGTCGTGGCAGCAGCACTCGATCAGACTGGATTGGAAGCGTTTGTTGCCGAGCTGCGTGAGGCCGGGAGCGACGTGGTCGCTTTCACCACAGACGTTACCCATCTGGATCAAACCAAAGCGCTCGCGAAGTTTGCACAAGACACCTATGGCGCAGTGGACATTCTGGTCAACAACGCCGGCCTGATGCTCTTTTCCAACTGGGTCGATCTGGCCGTGCAGGATTGGGAAAAGATGATTGATGTGAACATCAAGGGCTACCTCAACACTATCGCTGCTGTATTGCCGTTCATGCTCGAACAGAAAACCGGGCAGATTCTCAACATGGACTCCGTTGCAGGTCACCAGGTCGGCCCGGCGGCGGGTGTTTACAGCGCAACCAAGTTTTTCGTCCAGGCCATGACCGAATCCATGCGAAAGGAGTTGGGCGTGCAGCATGGCATCCGCGTCAACACCGTCAGCCCAGGCGTGATCAACACCGGCTGGGCGGACAAGATCAGTGATCCTGAAGGGCGTAAGGCTGCCCAAGAGCTGAACCGGATTGCCATTGCGCCGGACGATATTGCCCGCGCAGTGATCTACGCGCTTAACCAACCGGAAAATGTCACCGTCAACGATTTGATCATCTCGCCGACTCGCCAGGATTGGTAATTGTCGTTTGAGTTTTCCGTGCCCGAGTGACCAAAAGGGGCACCGGCAACATGCAACCAGGAGTACACCATGAGCAATCCAACTTACGTCCAGGAATACAACGCGATCGTTGCTGTTCTGAGTCAGTACAACGAAGGTGGTGCCAAGGCTGACAGCACTTTGATGAAGCCGGCGTTCAACGAGCAAGCAACCATGTTTGGCGTCGACGGCGACAAGCTCGTCGGCGGCGCGATCCAGAATCTTTACGACGTGATCGACAACTCTTTCCGCCCATCTCCCGAAGCCAAAGCCGCGATCGTTCGCATCGACATCGTAGGCACTGCCGCCAGTGCGCGCGTTGATACTGACAATGTTTCGGGGTATCGATTCACCGACTTCTTCAACCTGCTGAAGGTAGAAGGCAAGTGGACGATCGTCAGCAAGATTTACCACACCCATCCGACCGCTTGAGCATTTGAGCGCTTCTGGCGACGTGTGGTTTACGTCGCCCAATGAAAGGAGAGAACCATGTCAAAGAACATCAAGGCAGTACCAACCTCCGAGTACAACGCTGTCATCGCTACTGCCAATCAATATGTTGAAGGTCTGCGTTTGGGCAGTGCAGAAGGCGTTGCTCAAGCTTTCCATAAAGACGCCGTGATGTACGGTTTCACCAATGGTGAACTGCGTGGCGGCTCGATCAAGAATCTGTTTGATTTCGTTCAGAAGAATGGCAGCGCCCCAGAAATTACGACTCGCCTCGACATTCTGGCGATTACACCCACGACAGCCGTTGTGCGTGTCGATATGGAAAAGGATGCGATCGGTGCCGACTACAACGACTACCTGACCCTGATGAAAATCGACGGCACCTGGAAGGTCATCGCCAAGGTTTATCACCAGTTCGAAGGTTGAGCGCCCACCGATCCCGGTTGAATCAATGCCGGGATCGGAGCTCGTTCATCGTCAAATGGAGAAGCGATCATGAGCGCTTACAGCACATATCTGAAGGGAGATACACGATGCCGATGGTTGAGTTTTCCGCTGTCTTGGACAGCAATGTTGGTAATGCCTGGGGCGTGTTGAAAAAATTTGGAGAGATTTATAAATGGCATCCATCGATCGTCGAAAGCAGCATTGAGGACAACCAACCTGATGGATTGGTCGGCTGTATTCGCAGACTCACGTTGGCCGATGGCGCAGTTGTCAGGGAGCGTTTGTTATCGGTCGATGATCACAATATAACGCTATCCTACCGCTTCGAGGAGGCGCCATTACCGCTGGACAACTATGTTGCCACGGTGAAATTGGCCTCTCTCACTGGACAGCCCAAGACGTTCATCAATTGGTCTGCAAGCTTTGATCTGCAAGATGCGAATACGGCAGACGCTTACCAGGAACTCATTCGAGAGCTGATCATGGATGGCCACAACGGTCTTCAGTTATTTCTAGCGCAAGTCTTAGAAGGGCCCATCTCATGAGCGCTGTGGAGCTGTTCCAAAATCCAGCCCGCGCCTAAAGCCCGCATAAGCGGGCCTTGGGTTTGAATCAAAGTTACGATTGATGTGCGCTCAACGCCGAGTAGCTGTTCATCAGCTTGCGTTAGTTAGGGATCAACAATGCCGAAGCATTGGTCGGTGCCGTGCAGATGAGCACGATCGAACTCCATTCGTGGAACGCCACAACGGCCGACCTGAATCTCCCAGACAGGTTTGTCCTCGACCTTGACCCGGATGCTGCGCTGCCTTGGAAAAGCATGGTTGAAGCAACTCAACTAACGCTAACCGTACTCGATGAGTTAGGGCTCAGGGCATTTCTGAAAACCCGGTAATTTCGATTTGCTCGCAAACTACGGCTACAGCCTCAAGGATGTGATCAATCTGCTGGATCCACAGCCAAGTCGCCGCGCTCCAGCCGTCGAGTCCAAAGCTGGCAGCCGAAAGCCTCGCCAATTGAAGGTTTACAAGAATTCGCATACTGGCGAAGTGGTTGAGACTAAGGGGGGCAATCACAAAATGCTCAAGGAATGGAAAACAAAGCACGGCGCTGCGACCGTAGAGTCTTGGCTGACAAAATGATCTTGGCTTGAACTGAAAAAAAGGCCCGCGAGGGCCTTTTTCATCTTGCTTAGGGCTGAGCAATCCGCTTGGCCACTTGCTCTCCGAACGCTTTACAGCCTTGTGTTCCTCCGATATCGCCGGTGCGCAATTCAGGCACCCGTAGTACCGCGTCTACAGCTGCGGTTATAGCGTTTGAAGCACTAATGCATCCCCTGTGCTGATGACGGTTGCCCATCCATTCAAGCAGCATGGCCACAGAAAGAATCATCGATACTGGATTGGCTTTATCCTGGCCCGCAATATCTGGGGCTGACCCGTGTTGGGCCTGTGCGCAGCAGTGTTTCTCACTGGCCATTATCGACCCGGCAAGTCCTAGGCTGCCGGATAGCTCGCTGGCTAAATCGCTAAGAATGTCACCGTAAAAATTGGTAGTTACCAGCACATCGAATCGTTCCGGGTTTCGCACAAGGTGCGCAGTACACGCATCTACCAACAAGTCATCAAGCTGCACATCTGGGTAGTCTCGGCTGACGTTGCGTACGCATTCCATGAACAAACCATCGGTCATATGGAAACTGTTGACCTTGTGGATAGCGGTAACTTTTTTTCTTCTGACTGACGCAAGCTCGAAGGCGCGGCGTGCGATCCTTTCGCAGCACTGACGCGTGATCTTGCGAGTAGATAGTGCCATATCTGGCGTCGGCATCACCTCACCCCAACCCCGACTCATATTGCGATCAGGATAAAAACCTTCGGTCGCTTCACGCATGATCACCAAGTCCATGGTTCTCCCTTCACGCAAATTCGATTGCAAGAAGGGGCGCGTTCTGGCGGGTCGGATGTTCGCATATAGATCCAGACCTGTGCGGAAGGCTGCGGAGATATTGCGACCTCCCTTTTCCGGTGGGGGATAGTCTGCATGAGACTGAGTACCCAGGATAATGCCAGCGTACTTCTTCGCTTTTTCCAACACCTCATCGCGCAAAGTAGTGCCGTACTTTTCAAGGCTGGTGAAGCCGACATCGTCATGATCAAAGCTAAGTCCTAATCTGAATCTCTCGTTTGCCGCCGAGAGTACAGACAGGGAAGAATTCACAATTTCGGGCCCAATACCGTCGCCCGACAACACTAATAAACGCATAGCCTTAGCTCCTTGGCTGGCACGAAGCACCAGCCGAGTTCATTTTTTACGTTGCGACTGAGTAGAGGGGAAACAAGCCCAATAACATCGAAGACATCATGATGAGCAGGGAAAGCGCGAGTGACCATTTGAACGTGTATTTCTGATGGTCGCTGAATTCCACGCCGGCGAGACCTACAAGTAAGTAAGTGGAGGCTACCAGTGGGCTGAGTAGGTGCACCGGCTGACCTGCCATGGACGCGCGTCCTATTTCTGCGGCGGAGATACCGTAAGCCTCTGCAGCGTGAGCCAGCACTGGGAGTACGCCGTAATAGAAGGCATCGTTAGACATGAAGAAGGTGCCAGGGATGCTGATCAGGGCGGTGATCGGTGCGAGATAAGCACCCCACGACTCAGGTAAGGCCCACAGAAGCGTGTCGGACATGGCTTTTACCATCCCCGTCCCGGACAGGATGCCTGCAAAAATACCTGCTGCCAGGAAGATGGCTATCTGATTAAGTGCTGTCGGCGCATGAGCGGCAATACGTCTACGTTGGTCATCAATGCTGGGGTAGTTGATCACCAGCGCAACCGAGAAAGCCATCATGAACAAGATTGGCAGCGGCAGAAGCTCCACTACCAGACAACCCATCAATGCTATGGTCAGAATTGCATTGAGCCAAAACATTTTAGGGCGACGCAGTTCAGCGTTTTCGGCACTGAGTGTCATCAGGTCAGACATATCTTCATCTGCGCCCTGGGCGTAACGGCCGCTTCGTTCAGTCGGCAGCTTGAGCGTGCCTAACCGTCGGCGTTCTTGCATTCCCAAGTAAAAAGCAAGCAGAACTACGCCGGCAAAGCTAATGAGCATTGATGGGATTAAAGGCAGGAACAACTCGGTAGTTTCGACTTGCAGCGCTGCAGCGGCACGTGCGAGCGGCCCTCCCCAAGGTAATAGATTTGTCACGCTCGCCGCCAATATGACCACGCAGGGAAGAATCAGTGGATTGAGTCCAAGTCTCCTGAATAAAGGCAGCATGGCTGTAAGCGTAATCATGTAGGTCGTAGATCCATCGCCGTCCAGTGAAACCATGCCGGCTAGAATTGTCGCGAACACTACTGCTTTGGCTGGGTCGCCTTTGATCAGACGAATGAACGTTTTGATAATGGGATCGAAGAGGCCGGTATCGAACATCATCCCGAAATAGAGGATGGCAAACATGACCATAACTGCGGTGGGTGCGACCTTGCGCAGCCCCTCGATCATCATGGTGCCCATGTCGCCTGTAAACCCAGCCATCATGGCAAAGATGATGGGGATGATTGTCATGGCTACCAAAGGTGCAAGCCGCTTGGTCATGATCAATGTCATGAACACCACAATCATGCCGTAGCCAAAAAAGGACAGCATTGAATTCTCCTGGTCAGGATTATTTTTATAAGGAGGTGATTACGTGGAGCGCCGGCTTCATGTCATGTGTAACCCGCCGTTCACGGCGAAATCAGCACCTGTGACGAACGAAGATTCTTCTGACGCTAGCCATGCACACATCGCCGCGACTTCTTCGGGCTTACCGAGACGTTTCATCGGGATGTCTTCCACGATCTTGTCCATCAACGAGGTGTGGGTGATCGATTTGAGCCGCTCAGTGCCGATGTAGCCCGGGGAAACGGTATTGACGGTAACTCCACGGTGGGCAACCTCCCTTGCAAGGGCTCGAGTGAACCCACGAATTGAGGACTTTGCCGTGGTGTAGTTCACTTGGCCGATATGGCCTAGTTGCGCATTCACCGTTGAGATATTGATAATTCGGCCCCACCGTCGTGAGCTCATCCCGTCAACAACTTGCTTGGTTACGTTGAACAGCGAATTGAGGTTGGTATCAATAACGGTTTGCCAGTCGTTCGGAGACATGTCTTTGAAAACCACATTGCAAGTGGTGCCGGCATTGTTTACCAGCACGTCGATAGGGCCCACTTCGCTTACGATCCTGTCAAAGGCAGCCACTGTTGAGTTCCAATCCGCTACGTTGCCTTCACACGCAATGAACTCAAATCCCAGCTTTTTGTTTTTCTTCAGCCAGGCGTCCTTAATCGCAGAATCTGGCCCGCAGCCAGCGACGACTATGAAACCGTCCTGGTAAAGTCTCTGGCAGACAGCGGTGCCAATCCCACCCATTCCACCTGTTACGAACGCGATTCGTTTGGACATGAGCAGTCCTCCTAAATGACAAGGTGCATCGGAAGTTTGGGGTTACCGGAGTTCTTCGTCGGGTCAGATCGGTAATCGGCATCCCGTTTACCGCCAGTAGACGAAGGCCTAAAAAGTCATTCGGCGGTTCGGTCTGGGAGGAGGCTGCCCATGACTTTCAGTCGAGGGAAATTGATTGGTGGTATCTGAAGGACTCTATTCATGGCATGCCTCTTTTATTGTTTTCATGAACTGACTGAGTCTTCATCCTAGAGGCGTGCCGACCACATTTGAATTGGTCATTAGGTAACGAAGCCTTCTCCAAATGAGAAAGCTAACGAAAAAAGGGAGAGTGAATATCAGCCAGCATACAGAGCGAGAGTTCGCTTCCGTCCCGAGAAGAGGCATCGATGCAAACGACCAAGGAAAAAAGATGAGAGCTTGCCGACAACAGAAGGAGCGCTGAGCCGATTCTCTAGTATCTGCACCGAAGCGTGTAGCGCTTCCTCTGTGCATGACGACACATCGCCAATGCGAAAATCGCTAAAACTCTTCCAGCTTTCTGCCTATCGGAATATGCCACTCCGCAGCGTGATGCTCATTGCCGTTGTTCGTTCAGCGTTGGCCCCACGCGAACATCTCCTTGGCCGCTGGCAATCAATGCATTTAAAACAAAACCGCTGGATATCTTGCGATCCAAAAATGCTCGTACGTATTCAGCTCCGGCCTTGCGTCCTTTGGGTACCGCCATTGCCTGGCGGATTTCGGTGAAGCTGTCCGCTAGCACGCGATAGCCTTCGTTCTTGTCTGCAAATGCCTCTAAGGGCTGACGAACGCCAGCGGCGGCCTCCAAACCCTGCTCCAAAAACCATTCCACAGCTGCGGCGGATGTCGGTGCACGAACCAGTTCCGCAGCGGACAGCGTACGGCTTAGATACAAGTCGTACGCTGCGCCTTTTCCAACGGCAAGTTGTGCACCCACATGATCAAGCTGAGCTACTGATTGGTATACGCTAGCGTCATGCACCAGGTACGTGCCTTCAATGATGACGTATGGGTGACTGAACTCGATTTCCGCTGAGCGCACAGGCTCAATAGCCAGGAACGCTAGATCCCAGGTCGACTCGGTTAAAGCGGCGAATACTTTGCCCGCAGCATCGAATGTCACGAAATCGATAGCTACATTCAACTCGTCGGCCAAGGCTTTGGCTAACTGAGTAGATACCCCTACAGGGTTGCCGCTCACGTCGCGCTGAGCCAACACCGGATTTCCGAAGTTGATCGCCGCACGCAAGACACCTGTAGGAGCTAGGTCAGCCAGAACGCTTGAATCTAAAGTAATCATGGGTGCTTCTCTGCAATGGTCGGGTGCTTTTGGTTGGAGGGCTTGCCGTCATGGGTTCGCATCAACAGCGTCAGCACGAAGGCTGAACTACCGGCAGACACAGAGTCTCACGGAGCCGCTTCGAGGCGACTGGCCTTGTTCTTGTTCGTGGTCGGAAGCTTGGTGTCGAGAGAGCGGGTTAGCCTAGCTCTCGCACCGCATCAAGATGATTGCGAGGAGGAGAAAATCATGCAAACCGGGCTGCCCGTGGATACCTCGAAACCCGTGGCTCGTAACGTGCCGTGATCTTGATCCACGGCAAACGTTACGATGCTGTCGCTATCTTCATTAAGGGCTAGCAGATAGCGTCCATTCGGCGTCAGTGTAAAAAAACGCGGCGTACGCCCTCCGCTATGCACCGCCTCTATGAATCCAAGCGACCCGTTTTGAGGGTCGATTGCAAAGACGGCAATACTGTCATAACCACGATTTGATGCGTACACAAACCGTCCATCACGATCTAATTGAATTCCTGCCGCTCTGCTATTGCCGGTAAAGCTTTGTGGCAGCGTGGACAGTATTTGTTTTGGGCTGAGCGTGCCGCTCTCGGCGTCGTAATCGTAGGTGGTGACAGTTGAGTCGAGCTCGTTGACCACGTAAGAAAAATCACCTCCGGGGTGGAAGGCGGCGTGACGAGGCCCGGCTGTTTCACGGGTAGCGACCGATGGCGTTGTGGCCGGACTCAGGCGCCCAGCGGAGAAGCGGAAAGAGAAAACTTTGTCCAACCCTTTGTCCGGTACGATCACAAACCGACCATGGTTATCAAATAGGCTGTAATGGGGCTTGGCATGGGGCTGTTCGATCCTGTGTGGCCCTGGCTCGCCCACCATCTCTACCAACTGGCTCAATGGAGCAAGGCTGCCGTCATCCTGAACTGGAAAGACGGCAAGGCTAGCGCCTATGTGATTGGTAACAACCAGATACCGCTCTGATGGATCAAGCGCTAGGTGTACCGGATTCTTGCCTTGCGTATTTTGCGTATTCAAAAGGGTCAATTGCCCGGTGCGTTTGTCGATGCGGAATGCGCTCACATCGCTCTGATCACCGTGGACTGTATAGAGCGTGTCTGCGCTGCGATTGAGTGCGAGGAACGATGGATTGACCAAGTCACGTACGACTTGAGCCAGCTCCAATGTTCCTTCATCCTGATTCACGGCATAGACACTGATACCTTCTCCACGCGCGTTGCGTTCGCGAGTGGTGCGGCTACCGACGTAGGCGTACATAACATTCTCCATGATCAATGCCATCAGGCGTTGGCAGGGCTTTCTGCGCGGTGAAGCATCTTGCGCACCACGTATGGCAATATTCCGCCTTGAGAGAGATAGATGAGCTCCTGGCGGGAGTCGAGATTGAGCTGCAGATCAACATGTTGCTCCTGCTTATCAGTTCGCTCGATACGCAAAGTGATGATGTTCATGCCAACAGCCAGTTGCTCGAGCCCATTGAATGTCAGCTGTTCATGCCCTTGGAGCGACAGATCCTGAGCGCTAGTACCCTCGACAAACGTCAGCGGCAAAATACCCATCCCGATAAGATTACTGCGGTGAATTCGTTCGAAGCTACGTGCTACGACGGCACGCACGCCGAGCAATGCCTGCGCTTTCGCTGCCCAATCACGGCTGGAGCCCGCGCCATAGTTAATTCCGCCGAACACAACCAGCGGTGTTCCCTGTGCCAAGTAACTCGCAGAAGCCTCATAAACTGGCAGCACCTGTTGACCATCTGCTGTCCATGCCCAGGCTCCTAAGCCAGGCTGCTCACCGAGTAACAAATTGCGCACCGAGCGGTTGGTGAATGCACCCCGCAACATGACCTCGTGATTACTGCGTCGCGTTGAGTATTGGTTAAGGTCGACCGGATCTTCGCCATGCTCAATAAGCCATTTTCCGGCTAGGCTATCTCTAGGTATAGAACCAGCGGGCGAGATGTGGTCGGTGGTGACGTTGTCGCCCAAAACCATGAGAATCCTTGCATTGTCGATTGCCAAAGTTTTCGGCGGCTCCGCTTCAATACTTTCCAAATAGCGTGGCCGGCGGAGGTAGGTGGAGGCGGGATCCCATGGAAATTGGACACTTCCTGCTGCACTGAGCGCCTGCCAATGGTGAGTTCCGTCCCATACGGTTCGCAGACGCTCCGCAAAGAATTCTGGCTTTACTACGCGGCTAGCGAGTTCCGCAACTTCTTCATCGCTTGGCATTAGTTCGCTGAGATATACGTCCCGTCCACCGCTGTCTCGGCCCAATGGCTGATTGACCAGATCGATATGGATATCGCCCGCTATAGCGTACGCGACCACCAATGCAGGGGAGGCTAGGTAACCTGCAGGCACCTTGGGGTTCACTCGGCCTTCGAAATTCCGATTGCCCGACAGCACGGCTACGCCTTTGAGTCCCTGTTCAGCAAAGGCTTCGACGTGAGATTCGAGACTGCCCGAGTTGCCAATGCATGTCATGCATCCGAAGCCTGCGAGATCGAAGCCCAGTGCGGCGTAGTCCTCGAGCAGTTGGGCTTCACGCAGATAGTCGGCGACTACTTGGGAGCCTGGCGAAAGGGAGGTCTTAACCCAAGGCTTGCGGATAAGTCCCAGCTTTCGCGCCTTACGTGCCAGTAGGCCAGCTTGAATCATCTGTGCCGGGTTGGCCGTATTTGTGCAACTGGTGATAGCCGCAATGACCACTGCGCCATGACCAATAGACTCTCCGAAGCTTGGCTCATCAAATTGGCCAGGCGCGGTAGTTGCGATCAACTGAGCGCCGATAACATGCTCATCAAATGATGCACCTGCTTGCGCTAAAGGCTGACGCTGATGGGGCTGGTGCGGCCCAGCGACGCTTGGTTCAAGACTCGCGAGATCCAACTCGATAACATCTGCAAATACAGGCTCTGGTGTCTGCGAATGACGCCATAGTTGCTGGACTTCCATGTAACGCTCAGCTTTGGTGCGCAGGGCTTGTGAACGACCGGAAAGCTTCAAATAGCGTGACGTTTCATCGTCGAACGGGAAAAACACCACGGTCGCGCCGTACTCAGGTGCCATGTTGGCTACGGTGCCTCGGATAGCCCAAGTGAGATTATCCAACCCTGGGCCGCAGAACTCTACGAACTTGCCGACCACTTTGCGTTTGCGAAGAATCTCGGCAACGTAGAGAGAAAGGTCTGTCCCAGTGACGCCAGGTCGCAGCGCATTGGTCACGCGGATCCCAATCACTTCGGGAAAACTGATCGGTACCGGCTCGCCCAGCATGGCGGCTTGGCCTTCAAGCCCGCCAACGCCCCAGCCAAGAATCCCGATAGCGTTGATCATGGGGGTATGGCTGTCGGTCGCGACCATATCGTCTGGATGCAACAGACGCTGGCCGTCCGGGCCCTCACTTTCCCAGACGACTTGGGCCATCGCCTCCATGTTCATCTGATGGATGATTCCAGTCCCTGGCGGAATGACCTTGAAATTTGCCAGGCTCTTCTGGGCCCATTTGATGAACTGATAACGCTCACCGTTACGGCGGAAGTCGATGTCCAAATTTGCTTCTACTGCATCCGGATCGGCATAGCGCTCGACAATTACCGAGTGATCAATGGCTAGCACAGCGGGAATTACTGGATTTACTCGCTCGGGATCCCCACCCAGCTCCGCTATCCGGTCTCGCATGCCCGCAAAGTCTGCTAGCGCAGGCAGGCATGTGGTGTCATGGAACATAAGACGATTGGGGAAGAACGGAGCTTCGCAGGCAGGCCCTTTACCAACCGCACAAGCAAGTACCGATTCGAGAGCTTCTGGCGAGCAACGTGCTACGTTTTCCAGCAACAAACGAATCGAGTAAGGGAGGCTTTCTAACTCCGACTGGGTCAGAAGCTTGCGAAGGTCAACGTAGGAGTAATGCTCATTAGCTACATCTAGAAGACTGAAATAAGAATTGGAGGTCAGGGTCATGATTGTCTCGTTATTGTACGGGGCAATCTGCTGCCCTAATGACCCGATCCTAGGGGCAGAAGAGGTAAACGAAAATTGATCATTCACCAAACCAGCGTTCGTGAGAGGAGAACGCTCCGCTAACTACGCGCCGTTTGATGTCATCAATGATTTTTCCCTAAGTGTTCAACGAGCGTCCTTACTGTCGGCGAAAGCAGCTCTGAGCTCCTCATTCCAATTACCAGACTGCGCGTCGCCCATGATTCGTCAAGGAGCGTCATCTTGAGCTTTAAAGGACGAAGATATTGCTGGATAGCGGCTTTTGGCAAAATGGCGATTCCCACCTTCACGCTTACTAGCCGACACATACATTCGAAACTGCTGACACGAACGCGCACACGCATTTCTCTCCCTGTAGCGGGCTGTTGCTGGGCGAACAGCTTATAGAGAGAGCTGTCGAGGTGAGGGCCAATAAATTCATGCTCCAAGGCATCATGGAATGAAATCTTTCCCTTTTGAGTTACGACATGATCATTGGGAGTTACCACAACGAGTTGATCTTGGCGGTATGGGAGTATCTCGAGACCTGCGGCAGGGGTGTGCTCAGCGAATATGCCGAGATCAGCCCGGCCCTCTATTACGGCCTTAACCACAGCCGTTCCAACACGTTCTTCTATGTCGAAATTAATCAGAGGATAGCTGGCTAGAAAGCGCTCCAAATCGGTAGGAAGAAATTGCGCCAACACCGATGTAATTGCGTGAATCCGAATATGACCTTTCACGCCGGCGGAGTAACTGGCCAGTTCTTCGTCCATGTGGCCGAGCACCAAACGCAGTTCACGTGCGTAGTGCAGCACTGACTGACCGGCAGGTGTTAGGTCTACACCTCGTGCATAGCGCAGCAGCAGGGCCGAGCCAACCTGTTCTTCTAGCTCGGCTACCCGTTTGCTAACAGCCGATACAGCTAAATGTAAGCGTTCAGCAGCGCGGGTTAGGTTGCGCTCTTCGGCTACAGCAATGAAGACGTCCATAGTGACGAGGTCGTAACGCATTTATTCCGTCCCTTTTCGTTGAGCACCAGAATACATATCTAATGCCGACGATACGAGGCAGCCATTGGCTAGACCGTCGGCGAGGCTGACATTCCAGCGACGTCAGGTCACACCAGAGAAGGACTGCTCTTCGGATGCGCCTATCGGGGAAGCAGGCCCACTCGAAGCGTTCCATATAGGCAATGCCATTTACGGCAGCGATCACTGGTTAGTAGATATCTGTAACACGCTATGCCTCAGTTAATTGGAAGCGCAGCAGCTATCCTTGCTCGTCGCTCCTTCGGGCACGGCCCGGCTCAAAATGGCCTCTGAAGGGGAGCTAAAGTCTGCTTGATGTGACCGGTATTTTCACGAATCGCCCACAACGCGCCGCGAACGTCGTCCTCAAGCGTCACCGACAGCGTGGTGTTGTGAGTGCGATTGACCAGATGTCATGGTTACACCGAGAGCAGTCTGCTCGTTGACCTCCGACAATATGATGAGAGAAACCGCAATTTACGCAGCAGTACAAGGCCGATGCAGGCGCAGTTTCAAACTCGGCACGATGCTCTAATGGCAGGACGGATAGCCCAGGGCGCAGATCTTTCTGTTCGAAAAAATAAAGGCTGACGTCGCCGTCGGTCTCAACTAGACCGAGCCTTACTTGTCCGAGATGTTCAACCCCTTGCTGTCGTAACTCCATCAACAATTCGTTAGATGAGATGTTCAACGTTTCTAAAGACTTGAGTTCGTAGAGACCGTCGCGGATGACGGTTACCGGTAGCCCATCCATCCAGGCTTCGAACTTCTTGCTCTTCGTCATCACCAGAACGGTAAGCCGGTACAGAAGCAGGAGCGTGAGGAAGACCACTGCGACCGGCAATAGCGGAACGTCATGGTAGAAAGACACGTCTCCTGCCGCTGAGCCCAATGTCAGAATCACGACCAGCTCGAAAAGTGAAAGCTGTCTGATCCCTCGTCGACCGCTGGATTTCAAAAAAAAAAGAAACACTGCGAGAAAAGCGAAGGTGGCCCTGAATCCTACCTCCAGCAAAAATGCTAAGGGAAATTCGTCTATCAGCATCCGCTGGATATCGAAAGGCGACATCGTGACCTCGATTTTATTTACAGAGTAGACGACGGATCGAATCAACCTTCGGTTTCAAAAGCTGATGTCGAGTATTCAGCGGCTAATCGGACTTTGCGGGCGGTTACGACATGAAGCTGATTCATCAAAAGACCGCGCCATACCACACACTGCTACGTTGAGCTGGCTCGCCAAGTGACATCGGTAATGCCGTATTTTTCGGCTTGAGGCTTGGACACCATCTTCAGCGGCGGGCGGCCAGGTCTGGGAATGGGAGCTACGCCCGCATCGCAACTAGCCCAGTGCCAAGCATCAGCGTTTTGCATCGATTTGCTACGGATGATGAAGGACTTGGGCACACCATGAAGCTTGTAGTTGATGACGAATAGATTGTTTTCCATGACTTTGCTCCGTCTGCTCTGTGTTAACGGAGTCATCGAGCGCGGAAAAATTCAAAAAAATCAGGGGCTTCACCACCAGTATTGATTCAGGGCAGTGGAGATGCAGTTTCATCCGCTGAGCACCAACCAAGTCCTGCATCGCCTCACGATTTTGAAGCCAGTCTCAGCGTTTACTTATGGGATTCCCGGGCTGCAGAAGCTCCGCTACTGCGACAACCATCTCATCCAGCGACCAAGGCTTGTGCAGGTAAATCGTTTGAGCTGGCACTTCATGGCGCCTCGCTTTTCTGATCGTCCACGAGAGCATCAAACCCTTCCAATCGTGCGTTTGAGGCTACGAATGCTGCGGAGCAATCCCTTGATCTGGATCAAATATCGATCAATTTTTTCGAACTTTCCCTGAGAGGTATCTATCAAAACTAGGAATGGGGTAAGCGCATCACCGGGGAAGATCGACAAGCACTTATTCGCGAATAAATTGAGGCAGCTGAGTCAAATTCGGGTGTGCAACAGCTAGCGACCTAGGATCGATGCATGCAGCAAGAAAACCACAACCACCAAGTTTTAGTCATCGGCACGTCCATCGGCGGGCTCGGTGCATTACGTGCGTTTCTGGCGGGGCTTCCGTCTGATTTAAATGCGGCTGTCTTCGTCACGATGCACATCGGAGACCAACCTAGTTCTCTCCCCAACCTCCTTACCCAATCGAGCCAATTGCCCGTAGGCTTCGCTGTGAGCCAAGAGCAGGTAGTGACGGGTCGTGTATACATAGCCCCTCCCGATAAGCATCTCCTTGTCAAAAAAGGAGCTATTCAGATCACTCGAAGCGCAAAGGAAAACCACTCGCGACCTGCGATTGATCCGATGTTTAGATCGGGTGCCATCAGCTACGGAAGCAATGCCATAGGGGTGTTGATGACTGGCGAACTTGATGACGGTGTAGTTGGGCTTCAGGCGATAAAGGCCTATGGCGGATTGGCCTTCGTATAGGATCCTGAAACTGCCGAAGCGCCCTCAATGCCGACGAGCGCTCTTCGTCATGTAAGTGTTGACGGATGCCTGCCGCTCACCGAGTTGAGTAGGAGGCTCGTACAGATCATCAATCAACGCATAGCCGGGGCGACAGCGTCTCCTGAGTCAAAACATATCGAGCCATTCGCTACGGAGAATGATCTGGCTGAGGATTTCAGCAAGGGTGGTTCCTACGCACTGGATGAGATCGGCCAAGTTGCAGGCATCTCCTGTCCTGAATGCGGAGGCGCTCTGTGGGAGGTAGACGCGTCATCGCCCCGGTTTCGCTGCCATACCGGTCATGCCTATACCGCCGCCGCATTATTTCATGCGCAGGATGAAACGATTGAGGAAGCACTCTGGGTGGCCATTAGAGCGTTGCATGAAAAACAGTTACTCCTTGGTCGGCTCGTGCAGAGCAGCAAAGATGCCGGGCGCCAGGGCGCGTTACGAGAATACGAACTTGCAAGCGAGGGGCTCGAAAGCCACAAGGCGACTCTTCGAGGATTGGTTTCATCCTTACGTCCCGGTTGAACGCGCGCCGAATCGTTTTTTTTTATTGTGGCCCCGAGTAACGTGTGCGGCTCCGGTGAGGATGTTCAAAAGATAATTTGAAGCCTCTATCAGGGTGTCTATCGCCGAAAAAAATGAGTTTATGAGGGCTGCCGGTGCTAGATCGCCATAACAGCTCATCTAGACTGCTGAACGGATGACGGAGGAGGTGTCCATGCCGAGCCGGATCATGACCGTTAAAGACTTGCAGGTGAATGTTTCAATCGCCGGGCAAGGCCCTCCGTTAGTGCTACTCAACGGCCTGGGAGGTTTGATCAAAACCTTCGATGCTCTGCGCAACGAATTGAGCGACTACACAACGATCACGCTGGACGTGCCTGGTGTCGGAAAATCGCAAATGCCCCGTTGGCCGATGCGTTTGCCAAGTCATGCCGATCTCATTGCCGAAATGCTCAAGCAACTGGCTATCGACCATGTTGATGTATTCGGCGTCAGTTGGGGCGGTGCATTGGCGCAAGAGTTTGCTCTTCGTCATCCCACCATGGTACGACGGCTTATTCTGGCGGCGACTTCCGCGGGCCCGGTTCTACTGGTGAAGCCCGCTGACATCCTGGAGTTCTTTAGAGGAAGCGCAGGCGCCAAACAGCGGAAACGAGATGGTTCAGTCAATTCGACACAGGCGCTGCTGCGTTTCGGTGTTGTAAAGCGAATGCTAACTGTACGCCTGCGAACCTATCATCACCAGTTGGCCGCTTTGGTAGGCTGGACAAGTCTGCTGCGGTTATTCCGCTTGCGCTCGCGCACGCTTATTCTGATCGGCGACCGTGACACCCTGGTACAGCCTTACAACGCGCACATCCTGAAACGCTCAATTCCACAATCCGAACTCCGCGTGCTTCAGGGCGAAGGGCATTTTTTCGTAGTGACCAGCGCTAGGCGAACTGCTGATTTGATACGCGAATTTCTTTGCCGGCAGCAGAGCGGTGAAGGCCCAGCCCCGGAGATCGCTAACCGCGCTGGTAAGCAACGCTTGCAGCGAACCAAGACTGTTTAAGCTTTGCCATGCCAAAGCTCTCCCTGCTGTGTAGCGGCTACGCTCCGCGCGATTTCGGTGATGAACAACGTACTGAGCTATTTTCTCGGCCCTATAGCGTTTTTCGCTGCTCACATGGAACCGTCTTTGGAAGCTGGGCTTCGACATGGAGCGTTAACTCCATCAGAGCCGCCTTTAGTGCGAGCTGATTTTGATACATTCTTTCCGGCACGTCAGACAACGAGTGTTCGCCTGCCATTTTGCCTCTCCTGTCGGTGGAATCATCTGAGTTCACTGAGCGCTAACCCGACACTCCCGAACTCCCGTCTGAGGGGCCTAGCACGCCACGCAGAGAAAGACGTTTAAATTAGAAGTCGTATTTCACCCCCAGCATCCCTTCATAGCTATGGTTGTCGCCGTCGAAGGACTTCTGGTAGCCCGCAGACACGAAGAAGGTGACCTTTTTGTCTGCTTGGTAGTCGACGCCTAGATTCGCTTCCCACCAGCTTCCACCGACGTCAGATTCGAACGGCACAGCGCCATTCGCTGATGAGAATTCAGTTTTGGGTTGGCCCTTGAATTCGTGCCAGACAC
Source organism: Pseudomonas fluorescens (assembly GCF_900636825.1). Taxonomy (NCBI): domain Bacteria; kingdom Pseudomonadati; phylum Pseudomonadota; class Gammaproteobacteria; order Pseudomonadales; family Pseudomonadaceae; genus Pseudomonas; species Pseudomonas fluorescens. Next base: position 2,956,204 of record NZ_LR134318.1, read on the forward strand.
TTGGGCGTAGCCAGCCATTGGTACGTAGCGTTTCACCCTTGTCGTTTTCACGAAACCAGTCCTTGGAAGCTCGTACGCCGAGTCGGCCAATCAGCGAGTCGACGTCTTTGAAGCGTACGTCAGCTGCGACGTCGTCACTGTTATCAAGATCAATCTTTGAATAAATCACTTGAGCCTGCGGTTCGAGATAAAGGTTTTCGTACAGATTCTCTCCTTCACCCTCGCTGACGAGGAACGGGTATCCGGTTTCGAGAGATGCGGTGTATCCCCAACCCTTGGTTTCAAGTTTTCCTATGTCGTTGGGCTTGGCTTCGATATCGAATCGGTGAAGTTGCAGGACGCCGTCTACGTACCCTCCGTCAGGGCCAAAGTGCGTCCAGTAGCCGCCCAGGCTGTACGCTCGAAGCACGTTGTCGCCAGCGCCGAAACCGGTGTAATGCTTAACGCCACCGTCGATCTTGCCGACGGCCAACGACACGCCGGCCTGATCATGACTGCCGTCCGTGTCTTCGCCACGATACAGATCAAGACCAACCTGAAACGCTTGCATGTCGTAGTTGTATGCGGGCGAATCGCCAAATGGGCCGCTGTGGCCGCTTTCCCGCTCGCCGCTGCGATAAATCATACGACCCCAGCCAAGGGAAGGGCCATAGGTTTCTTCATGTTCCTTGACTAGCGGATCATCTGGCATCCGCCGCTCTTCGGCGACTCGCTCATGAAGGGTATCGACCAAGCCACGGCTATACACCAGCGCCAAGGCCGGAATGGCACCGTAAAGCGAGGTCTCCGGGCGGAAGTTTGGCACCGCTGGCGTCGGGGGGCCTGGGGGGCTGGGCGGCGCAGGCGGAGTCGGTTCGGCGGTTGAACGCAAATACCAGGCTTCGCCATTACTGCCATCAACACTTGCGCGTTGCAGCGTGTACTCGTAAGGGCCTGCAATGGCTCGCCCACCCAGGCGGAAGGCGTTGGCAGATGTTGTCGCGCCGTTTATGGCATCAACGACAAGGATGCCATTGCCGGTGGTCAGCGCACCTCGGCCGAGAGTGCCGCTGGCGTCGCGGGCATTACGAATCAGCAGCGCGGTGTTGCCTGTGGGCAAGGGTGTTGCCGTCCCACCGTCGATAATCAGCTTGTCCGAAGGCGATCCGTCACTTGCGAGAAAGGTGTTGAGACCGATGGCTCCATCCCCGCTGTAGTTGTTCACGGTCAGTGTTTTGAAGACGCCACCCACGGGTGCGGAAAAATCGATCAGGCTGGGATCGTTGACCAGATTGGTCACGTTCGAGTTGCCGGTCATACGCCACAGGCTGTTATTGGCCAGGGTGAGGTTGGAAACGCTGCCGGGAGCAGTGAACGCAGAACCAGTAACGGTCGATCCGGACAGTGTCACGTTTGCAAGACCGGGGCTGACCGGTGGCGCGGGTGCGGTGATCGGAGGCGACTGCAGCGGCGGTAGGTCACCGGTAATCTCATCTGGGAAATCCGCAGGGCCTGTCAGCGGGGGAAGGGGTGCTGCCAGAAGTGGAAAATCGCCGAGCGTCCCTACGCGCAGCCATTCGCTTCCGCCCGCCGCGCTGGAATTGGTCAGTGTGATGTTTGCATCACCCGCCACTCCGATTATCGGGCCACTGCTGTTGGTCAGCGTGCTGCGGGTGAAGTCTGCCGTAGAGACCGCGCCGGGAATCCCGAGAGCGTAAAGGCCCATCGCATTTGCGCCGCTAGCAGTAACCGTTGCGTCGACGCCATTGATTCGGCCACCGATTACCGCGACCGCGCCATGGGCATCAGCTCCCGTGGTCTGAATCGAGGTTTGGTTGAGTGTCACTGAGGTCGGATTGTCGCGTGAAAATGCGCCGTGCGCTCCTGCGCCGTTGGTCACTACAGAGCTGCGGTTGGCGACTACGTTAGCCTCACCCCGACCCGTGGGCGCCGTACCATAATCCTCAAGCGTTGCCCGAAGACCCGTCGCCCCGATGCCCTGGGTGGTGACAGACGTATCGTTGATCGTCACGGTTGCGGTCTCGACGGCCTGATCATTACGCGCCTGCGCAGCAACACCGTGTGCATTCAAACCGGTTGTGGCAACAGTGGTGCGGTTGGCGGTGGTATTAGCGTTGAACTGCGTGCCGACCTGCTCTGAAATCGCGAACAGCCCGATGCCGCGATCTCCGCTCGTCGTGATCCGCACATTGTTGAGCGTTGATGTACCGCCATCGTCCGACCATGCGCCCATCGCAGATAGACCAGACGTATTGACCACGGTGTCGGTGGCTACCAGCGTGCCGTTGGGGTTGCGTGCACCAAGGCCATGAGCGAATGACGATTGCCTGACTTGGTCACCGCTAGTGGTAACAGTGCCTCCGTTGAGGGTGATAGTGCCGCCAAGGTCGGCAATGGCGCCCATCGCATTGTCGTCACCGGTAGTAATGATGGTCACGTTGTTCGCTGTGACCGTCCCAGGTGTACCAGTGGTGCTACTAGCGCTGATCGCGGCGGAGTTCGGGCCGGATGTGGTGATGGAGCTGTCGCTGACGGTGATGTTTGCGCCATTCCTGGCGGTCAGGCCGATACTGACAGAGGGAGTCGTGGTGGTAATGCTGCTGTTGGTCAATGTTAGAGATGAGCCGGCGCCTTCCACTTGAACACCAGGCGCGAAGGTGCCCGTTACGCCACTGATCAAGACGCTGCTGTCGGCAACCTGCGCTGCGCCGCCTGATTTTATTGAAATTCCGAATGCCCGTGCGCCACCTACTTGGATCGCCGTATCCGAAACCTGAGCTTGAGAACCGGCGCCTTCAACTGAAAGGCCGTAGCCGCGTCCACCTGTAGTGGTAATCGAACTACCGCTTCCACTCATCACCACCTGACCACCGTTGATGGCCCTCACACCTGCGTTGGGAAAGTTGTCGTTGTTGCTTGAGCCAGTGTTGTTGAAAGTGCTGCTGATCAAATTCAGCGAGGCGCCGGCATCAGCCAGAGCAGCTGACGAATTGAGGCCTGAAGCGTTAGCCGTGACATCTGTAGCACTGATCTGACTTCCTGCGCCCGTGGCGAAGAGCGTGTGACTTCCTGCCAGGGTGGTTGCGTTCGTAGTACCTGCTGAAGTGACCTGTGTTCCGCTGAGAATTACTGCTCCCCCATCTTGAGCAAGCACACCGAAGGCACCACGTGAACTGGTGCTTACCGATCCCCCCGTGACATTGATCTGACTACCTGACCCGGTGGCTACCAGCCCGTAGTTGCCCGTTCCGTTCGCGCCGCCGGTTACCTGCACGGTGGTGTTGCTCAGCGTTACCGTTCCGCCCGAGTCTGCGGTCGCCCCGTGCATATTCAGAGAGGTTCCGGAGTTAGGTGTCAGGTCTATCGTAGCGTTGCTCGCTGAAACAGTGCTGCCGACCCCGGACGCTTGGACACCGACTTGCCCGGTAGCAGCCGCACCGACAGAGGTGGTAGCAACTACGCTGGAGTTGAAGCTGATAACTGCGCCCGTAAGCGCCATGGCACCCGTGGTGGTAGCAGCGCCAAGGTTAACAGTGATGCCGTCGCCAATTATCTGTCCAGCCGCGCCGTTGGCACTCAATCCGGTAGAGCCGGCAGGTGTAACCGTTAGGGTAGTGCCCGGCGTTACGGTACAGTCAGTATTGTTCGCTAGGGCAGGGGAAGGGCAGATACCCGCAGAATGTGCTGGAGTAGCGCCCCAGCATGTTAGGGCAAGGGCTACGGCTAGTTTCAAAGGAACCCGGCTGCTATAACAGACTTGGTAGACCGAAATGGGCGCTAACGACGGCGCACGCGCTGGGTTGTAAGTTGGACACAACCAACCCGTGCGATGAGTGAAAGCTTGGTGCGATTGAAATGATCCAAGTGTCTGCACCATGGTGACCAACTCCCTTTGTCGAACCTTACGGCGATTACCGAGCTAATCCTTTCTGTTCAACCCAGAGCGAACAGGCGCGGCTAACCCTGCGTTAAATCGGGCAGGGAGGTTTCAAACGATCTGCTTGATAGGTCTAGACGAATTTAGATGCTTTGCTAATCCAAAGTTACGACCGGTCATGCGGAATCCGGTTCATCCTTCGAATCGCTGCGGCCCGTTCAAAGCTCTAGATCAATTTCGAGGAAGCCAATGCTCAGTGCACTCGTGGTAAACGGTCAGCCACATCCACATGAACAGGGAGAGCTCTCCGTGCCTTGGTGGAGTTTTACGAAAACCGTTTTGGCTACGACGGCTCTCTCGTTAGTCCGTGACCGCCTTATAGGGCTAGACGATCCCGTTTTCGATCAGCCCTACACATTGCGCCAGCTACTGCGGCATGAGGCAGGTCTCGCCGACTACGGCGAACTTGGCGAGTACCACCGGGCCGTTGCGAGCGGTGAGTCGGCGTGGTCTGCAGATGAAATGTTAAAACGCCTTGATGGTGCTCGACTGCGATACACCCCCGGAGCCGGGTGGCGTTATTCGAATGTGGGTTATCTGCTCATCGGAAGGCTCATTGAACGGTTGACTGATCTCGCGCTTGAGGATGCTGTGAATCAACAGGTACTCGCTCCTCTGGGCTTGTCCAACGTCCGCTTCGCTAAAACGCGAGCAGACTTAAATACAAATCACATGGTGGACACTCTAAACTATGACCCCGCCTGGGTTTACCACGGCCTGTTAATCGGCTCAGTTTCGCAAGCGGCGTTATTTTTGGATCGACTCTTCTGCGCAGACTTGCTTTCAGCGGGCTTGCTCACTGAGATGCGAGGAGCACGCACATTGGGCGGGCCCATTCCCGGCCGTCCGTGGATCGCACCGAGTTATGGCCCTTGTGGGGTTACGTGTTGTTTAACGAAGTGCCGGACGCCTTTACATGGGCTGGAATGCTGTTGATCTTGATCGCAGGTTGGACGATTTTTCGCATCCAGAAAAAGGTTGGATAAGCGCCCTTTATCGCGCAACTGGCTCGTCCATTGGCCGCTCGTCACCCCCCACGTCATTTGGTTGAACATACGTTCATGTCTTCCTGACAGATTAAGTCTGAGCAGACGAAATATGTCTTTCGTCTTGCCAACAGGAGAAAAACCATGAAAGCCATCGTTTACAACGGCCCGCGTGACGTGAGCGTGCAAAATGTCACCGATGCCAAAATTGAAAAACCAACAGACGTCCTCGTTCGGATTACCACGACCAACATCTGTGGTTCAGACCTGCATATGTACGAAGGGCGTACCTCAATGGAGACCGGTCGTGTTTTTGGACATGAGAACCTCGGTGAGGTTATCGAGGTGGGTGCCGGTGTTGATCGGGTCAAGGTGGGTGACCGCGTTTGCCTGCCGTTCAACATCGGTTGTGGTTTCTGTGAAAACTGCGAGAAAGGCCTGACGGGTTTTTGCCTGACAGCGAACCCTGGAACCGCAGGCGCCGCATATGGTTTTGCCGACATGGGGCCCTATCAAGGTGGGCAAGCTGAACTGCTGCGTGTGCCATATGCAGATTTCAACTGCCTGGTGCTACCCGAGGACGCGCAGGAGCGTGAAGACGACTACGTCATGCTCTCTGACATCTTTCCGACCGGCTGGCACGCCACCGAGTTGGCCGGGTTGCTGCCCGGTGAAAGTATTGCAATTTACGGTGCTGGCCCGGTCGGCTTAATGGCAGCTCACTCCGCCATGATCAAAGGTGCATCGCAGGTCTTTGTGGTGGACAACCATCCTGACCGACTGAAACTGGCTGCTCAGATGGGCGCCACGCCAATCAACTCGCTGGAGAAGGAAGCGGTGGAGCAGATTCTCAATCTGACTCATGGCAAAGGGACTGATCGCGGTTGCGAATGCGTGGGTTATCAGTGCTGCGACCGTCATGGTCACGAAGTCAATCACCTGACCATGAACAACCTAGTCGCATCGACCAAGGCTACCGGTGGGATCGGTGTCGTCGGTGTGTTTGTGCCAGAAGATCCAGGTGCCAGGAATGACCTCGCCAAGCAAGGCAAGATGGCCTTTGACTTCGGCGCTTTCTGGTTCAAGGGACAGCAAATTCGAACAGGTCAAGCCAACGTCAAAGCTTACAATCGTCGGCTGGCCGAGCTCATTCACCATGGCCGTGCCAACCCCGCGCAGATCATCTCCCATCGGCTGAATCTCGCCGAGGGGCCTGAGGCCTATAAGCATTTCGATGCGCGTGACAATGGGTGGACAAAAGTTGTGCTCAAACCTGCGGCTTGAGCCGGATGAGGGGATGCGCCTGATCATAAGATCAGGCCCATTCACCAGCTGCGTGACCAGGAGACAAATGATGCGAGTTAACGTGTAGGGCTAATTTCTCAGCTCCTGTCCAGCCATCAGCAAAGACTCAAAATCATCACTGTTTAACGGTCGGCTCAGAAAGTATCCTTGGCCCTCTTCGCAGCAAGCCTCTTTGAGCAAATCCAGATGTAGCCCGGTTTCAATACCCTCAGCCGTTACGGTCAAAGATAAAGCGCGGCCCAAACCTACGATGGCTTGAATGATCGACCTGTCCTCCTCGCTTTCCCCTAGACGGTTGACAAAACTGCGGTCTATTTTGAGACCGTCAAACGGGAACGAGCGCAGATAACTGAGCGATGAGTAACCAGTACCGAAATCGTCCATTGCAAGACGTATACCTAGCCGCTTCAGCGCTCGCATAACCTCGAGTGCACCTAATGCGTCTTCAAGCATGACACTCTCGGTCACTTCCAATTCCAGACGTTGTGCTTCAAGCCCCGTCGTTGTGATTGCCTTCTCTACTCGCTCAACCAAATTACCGCGTTGAAACTCGGTCGGGGATAGATTGACTGAAACAAAGAGGTTTATTGGCCAGCGGGCCGCATGGTCGCAAGCGGTTGTGAGGACCCAGTTACTTAGCGGAAGGATAAGACCTGTCTCTTCTGCAATAGGGATAAAAGTATCAGGGGATACAAGGCCTCGTTTAGGATGCTGCCAGCGTACAAGCGCTTCAGCTCCGACCATTTTGCCGTCTGCAATGCGATAGCGGGGCTGGAAATGGAGACGCAGCTCACCGTGTTTTATCCCATGGCGAAGATCGTTTTCGAGCTGGCGGCGTTCGATGATCTTGGTGTTCATTTCATTGGCATAGAATCGCCAGGTATTTCGACCTGCCGATTTCGCCTCGTACAAGGCGATATCCGCATATCGGAGTAATTCTGCGGCTTGCGTTGAATCGTTAGGTGCCATCGAAATTCCGATGCTGGCACTGACAAAAACCTCTTGATCCTCGATTCTGACTGGTTTTTCAATCGAATCAATCAAACGCCGGCATGCCGTTTCTACTTCTTCAGCAGAGCTCACATCGTTAAGAATTAACACGAACTCATCGCCGCCAATCCGCGCCACGAGATCCCCGCTGCGCACACACTCGCCTAACCGGCGGGATACTTCATTGAGCACCTCATCACCGGCTGCATGACCGAGAAGGTCGTTTACCGGTTTAAAGCGATCAAGGTCTAAAATAAGCATCACGAGGGGATGCTCGGGGGTCGGCGCAGCTTTGAGTTTGCCGTCTAGAAACTCCTGTAACCTTGTCCTGTTTGGGAGCCCTGTTAGCGCGTCATGCTGCGAAAGATACTCAATACGCCGACGCGCCTCCACCTCATCCGTTATGTCGGTCGCCGTACCCCGAAATCCGTGGTCGACGAGTCCCCGTGCCGATAATCGTGCAATTCGCGCAGTGCCTTTCGTATCGACGTATGAACATTGCACGCTGATGTTGTGACGGCGACCCGGGATGCAGAGCCATTGAGATATGGCGCCGAACTCCATGCAAAGCAAATCATCAATTTTTGCACCGATCCAGGCCTCTCGAGATAGCCCCGTAACACTTTCAAATCTTTCAGAAAGGTAGGTGAAGCGCCAGTCTTGATTTATTTCCCAGATCCAATCGGAGCTTGCTTCCGCGATATCCCGAAAACGGGCTTCACTCTCAGCGAGGGCTACCTGGCTTAATTGCAAATGCTCATAGCTGCAATCGAGTGCTTTGGCGGCAGCTGTCGTACGTCGAAGAATGGCCCATATCATGAAGCCTACCAGAAGAGCACCTGTGGCAATCAATGGAAGTATGAAACCCAACAATCGGATGCCGGGCTTTGCCGGTTCCCAATGCAATCCACCGGCCGATCCGTGGTCGCCTAGCAGCAGGATGGATTTCTTGTGAATCTCGTCAGGTGTAGCGACGTGCAATCCTTCGATTCCATAATCACTTCCGATTGCCTGCAGCTTGACGTTGTCCAGTGTTTCCACGAAAAGCAGTACCGAAGATGGCCCATTTTCAGATTGGACAGTGGGATCTGCTCCAGGGGTGATCGCCGCTGCTGCAACGAGAGTAGGAACGCCGCGAACATTGAGGAAAGTAGTTACTGTTGTTTCACTATCTGCGCCCCGACGAGCTTGGTCGAGCACTGGCCCTAAAGGTTGTCCCAGCCAGTCCGCAGCTTCAACGGTCGTCAGCTCACCTTTTACGACCGAGTAGACGCTCTGATCTCCTGCGTTTACTACGAATAGGCCCGGGAAACCAAAATCAGAATAAAGCGTCGGGCCCAGGTTCTGTCGGGTGAACGCCCAGTCTGCATCCACGGTTTTGTGTAGATGTTTGTATGCGTCGCCCCAAAAGGCGTAATCCTTGATGGTGGATCGAAGATTTTTTTCAAGCGTCTGAACGGCCTTTTCGGCGTAAAAAGCGCTCCTGGTTTCTTCAGTGCCATCTAGATTTTTCGCTACAAAAGCCAGCATGCCGGTAGCGAGGATGAACACTGTACCCAGTAACCCAGCAAACTTGAATAATGAGGCTCTAGTGAGCGAAACGCTTGAATTTAACGGGGCTTCGCGGGCAGTGATAAAAGCGTCAGGTTTCGACATAACACTCCAGTGATAAATCTTAGATTTGGTCTCGGTCACTTTTAACGACAGCGGGATAATTTCTTCAGCAGTGACCAGAGCTTAGTGGCTTTTTGGGGCCATCGTAAGGGGAGTTCGTTCATGTTTAGAAGGCTTGATATTTCGCTTGCCAATCCGGGCGAAGGTTTGAGACCTATCGCGGGTGTGGGCCCTGTGTTTTCCCGAAGTAATATGTCTAGCGTCAACCGTAGGGCGATAGTCAAACGGGGCGTCGAAGTGCTCAGCAAGCCTTTGCCCTCGGCGTTAGTGAGCAGATATGAGGTAGAAAAAATTTAAAGGGGCTACCTGAAGACTGCCGAGATCATTGGGTTTCATAACCCCAAGACAATGGACGGCCGATCAATGTTCTAATAATGCGGAGGGCGCGCACTCTACAAGAAAGGATCAAAGCCAAAAAAGGCTCAGATTCACAAAAAAAGACCGTATCAGATTGACCTCAGATTGCATTCGGTGTGCGCAATGCACTTCTAGGGCGCGTGAGGCGAGGTACCAGCTGGAAGCATTAAGGGGAGGGGGATCAGAAGCGGATGGCGCACCGACTAGAACTGAAGGCACTGGTAGTTGAGCAGGAGCTTGCAAATTTTTGGTTATAACTCGACTAAACGACTATTTAGTATAGTTATATCTTTTTGTTATTTGTGTGGAGTAGGGTGGACGTTAATTAACATGATTTTCCAGCTTTTAGAAGGGCCTGAAAGGCTTCCGCAGTGGCTTGTTCCGCCTCTTTGATTTGGTTTAGGACTGCCATGAGGTGCTGGGAAATTTCTTCTTCTATTGCCGAGTTTGGTAGATCACCTAGCAGGCTCGACATCTTTTTTAGACGATTCACTTGTGAGAATGCGTTCGCAAGCCTGTTGTTGACTGTCTGGCTGAAGATGTCAGCTTTATCTAAGAATTGAGATGGTAGATCGACTGTGATTTTCGACGCTTGAGCAGCTAAATCTTTTCGGGCGTTTTCATCATTTAGCACGTCCAGTAAGTATGTTTGGTCGCTATCAGAAGGCACCACATAGCATCTGAATTTCGCTAACTCTATCTGGGTAGCGCCAACGGGTGATGTCATGATCTGCGCTAAGAGTTTCGCGCTTGCGGCCCGTTCGCGTTTTCTTTGAGCCTTGTCAAAGCTCCAGATAATGAGTGCAATGATTGCTGCAGCAGCCGTTGCGACAGCAGCTACAGCGTCCCAGTCGATTTTCCATTCTGTGCAAATCCACATGCAATTTCTCCGTCAATTGGTGAGGCAACGTTTGTCGGGCGGCATTCAAGCACGCACTGATCAGCATCGCCAAGCTGAAAGCAGGAGGCGCCGTCAGGCTTCAAATCTGACCACCAGAGCCCCCCAGCTCCGTATAGGACGGTACGCATAATGTATATTATGTTAAATGAAGTGCTATGTCAGATCTGTTCATGAGCAGCTTAAGCCACTGATTCGACAAACCAGGCTCTGACGTCCACTCTCTCAACGGGTCATGTGACGGTCGCGCTTTGATGAGACTTTCCCATCCGAAGAGCTCTTCACCCCCGTAAACACTGGGTCTTGGAAGCTGATCCTATTCGGGCATGGGCCTATTTTTGACGAAATGATGAGCCTGGAATTTTAAGCTCGTTCGCCTATATATATGATTTTATTGGCTTTTTGTTCAGGTGGCGTCGTCGGGAGAGCTAACGAAACTTTGAGACTTCCCGGTTCCGCTTCCTGGCCTGCATTCTTGTCAAGAGCACTCACAGCGGGGCTGCAGAGGCATTTGCAGCATTTGTGCGACTTGGTAAGCATCTCGGATTTTGCGCGATTGGAGAGACTAGGTGCTGATCATTCACGGTTCTCCTACGAAAAAATCACGAAAATCGTCTAAATAATTTCAAGAAATTGTCTGGATCTGCAAAAAATGTGAGATGTCGGAAATCGCTGGTGTGCCCATCCCCCCGGATTTCGGAGAGGTCGTGCGTTTATAAAAATTCAGAGACTTTGTCACACCAAGTATACTTTTCAATTAAAACGAGACTGCGTCACAAAGGCTGATCGCACCGTCAATATCAAGATATTAATGCAGTATTAGAAAGGGTTGGCACTCTACCAATTACCATTAAATTAAAATTTGGCAATATTTGGCTAATGACTGGCAATATTATCTTATTTATTTTTATTGGCGCTGCTTATAACTCTGCGCAGTATAAGTCAATGTTTTTCGCATTATAATTCGTGCTTGCTTGGGTGTTGCCACAGCTGCTTTCCAGCTATACCATCGTTGACCTCCCTATCACTTTATCCTTGAGCAGGGCTCAAACTTCCAGTAACTATCAGAACTGGAAGTCTCAATTCCTGGCGTCGGTGATTGAAAATGGCTTTTGACCCAAATCCACTATTTGAAACGTTTGAAGCTTTTTTAGATCAGGATTTTTCGAGTGAAAGTTCATCTATCAATTTTGTGAGTGACTATATCGAAAGTTTCCCCGTTGCACTGTGTGCATCTGCAGGCTACAGAGCCGTGCGTTCGTTCTTGCGCGCATACGAAGGTAGCGAGCAGACTTTCAACTCTTATAGAACCCACGTTGAACGATTACTTCTTTGGGCCCTTATTGTTAGGCATAAATCAATCTTCACCTTAAAGCGTCAAGACGCTGAAGCCTACTTGCAGTTTTGTAGGAATCCACCGACAAATTGGATTGGGTCAGTTACACGGGGTCGCTTCATCGCTAATAAAGATGCTGAAACCGCTGTGGTTTATCCCGTAGTCCCAAATCCAAAATGGAAACCCTTCAGCCAAAAGCTTAGTGCCTTAAACGCCCAGGCTGATGCTGTACAGGTGTATGCGGCTTCCAAAGGAACGATGAATCAAATCTTCTCGGTATGTAGCAGTTTTTATGAGTTTCTCGCCGAAGATAACTTGGTGAGCCTAAACCCGTTCAGACTTGTAAAAAATAAGCGGGATTTCACCGGGAATCTTACTGCCGAAGCTCAAAATCGGGCCTTAACGCCATTGCAATGGGACTACGTACTGGAGACTGCGGAGTCAATGGCTTCGGCTGAGCCGCTTCGACATGAACGTACCCTCTTCATCCTGGCTACACTTTTCGCCATGTATCTTCGGATCTCCGATCTGGTTGGCCGGTCGAACTGGGAGCCTTGCATGGGAGATTTCCGCCAAGACCCTGAAGGCAACTGGTGGTATCACGTGATCGGAAAAGGCAACAAACCAGGAAAAATTGCGGTGCGGGACGAGTATGTTGATCGGTACCTCAGACGCTATCGCACTTTTCTCGGCTTGCCGAACTTACCGGCGGAAAAAGAACGAACTCCTCTACTCACGACGCTGGAAGGCCGAGCGGGCTTGTCTGGACGACAAGTGCGCACCCTCCTCCAGTCCGTTTTCGACAACGCTCTAGCTAAGATGAAGGCTGAGGGACGCGAGGCGTACGAAATGAACAGTCTACGGTCAGCATCAGCCCACTGGCTCAGACATACATCGGCAACATTTGACGCGCCTTTTCGCAAGGCGAAAGACCTGCAGTTAGATCTTCGTCATAGCAACCTCAGCACCACCCAAGACACCTATTACCACTCTCATGATCAAGAGCGTATGCATTCTATCAAGCGCCTGGGTATGAGGGAGCGCGATTGATTTCGTTCCAAGAAACACCAGCAGCTATGTCGACCACACGCGTCTTTCGTGTAACGATCGGGCACTAAACAGCTGTGAGGAAACGTGATGGCTTTCAGCAATGACAACGGCGGTTTCGACTTCGCGTGCTCGGACGCGAAAATGTCAATTGGCGCATCCACTTGGGGCACTCGATTGAGTCAACTTAGCAGCGCCACCGGAGAAATCCTGATCTTGACCCGAGACCTAGCCGATATTGGATACATAACAAAGATTCTGGATAAGCGTCCTCATAATATCTGGATAGTGGCACACACTGACTGCATCAAAGCTGCCCAAGCCCTGAAGGCGGCCAGACCCTGGCTCAGGATCGCGGTGCATCGCGACATTGGGGCTAAAGCCGTTCTGGTTGCCCCTGATACCGTTTGGATCTCCAGTAGCGATTTTGGAAAGACTGGAAAGCTTGAGTCAGCGGTGGGCTTCCATTCACCCAGTCTGTATTCGCAAACCCGTTCGCAGCTCTTCGACAAAGCTTGGCGTGAAGCTCAGGAGCTCATGGATCATCCTGAGATTACGAAAGGTTGATCATAAGGTTACGGCTGTTTTTTCATCGCCGGCGTTGGAGGTTATCGGTGCCCCGCCGTCACCACTCACGCATGTTGATCAGACGTTCCTTAAGCTCCGGTACCAAGAATGCGAATAGACGGTTGTATTGCCGATCGGGCCGATAAGCATCATCCCGAGCTTGCAGCGCAGTGCGGATGATCTGGCGCCGCTTAGCCCAAGTCCCCTTCTTGTCTTGTTCGGCCAATAGCTCGTTCTGTTCAAAGATTTCCAGCGTCCAGCCGAATTGCAGCAGAAAGGGCTTGTAGGAGTCGAAGGCTTGGTTGCTGACATTGAGTAATCGCTCGAATCGATACCCTATCGGTCGACCATAGCGGGCGCTCAGCACTATGGAGACGGCCCCTTGGAATGGATCTGTCCAATGAGAGTTCGGAAGCTTTATATCTGGGTACGTAACTGCCATCCGCTCGCGCAGATCGACCCAGCGTTCCCGGGATTGTGGTGTGTCCTCCCTGCCCAACTCCATCCAGAAAGAATGGAAGTCACGGCGCAGCACATCAGCATTTACGGAGCTTTCCAATACCTCTCTCTGTGACAGGTAATCGTTATAGAACACGAGTTGCTTTTCCGGACTGAACGTCAGGTCATCCAGAAATACTTCAGCCCTCCTCCATTCGTTTACGATTGTACGACCGGTCAATTCCGGCACCGCGTACCAGCATTCAAACGCCATTCGCCCAGTGGCTCTGGAACGCGCCAGCGTCTGATCGTTCACGATGAAAACGTTTAGGTTGTTCAGGAAGAAAATGTCTTCTTCAGCTGTCTTGGTTGAGCTGGGATCAAAACTCTGGAATACCCAGATCATTGCCCCGCCATTAGCTCTGTAAAACTCCCGGCGTCCGACGATCTCAGTTAAAAAAGTGGTCGACAGCTGGACTTCGAACGCGATGCGCTCATTCCCCCTTACGACCTGGACATCCGGCTTGCGCCAAGTGGCACGGTCGGCGACTGGTTGGCCTTTCCAGACCTTCTCCACCAGGGGCTCGCCGCACGATCGATCAGCAATCAGACTGTCGCGAATGATCCCTTTGAGTCGGATGTGGGCCTGGCTTTCCTTCTGCGCGTTGTACTTGATCGCTGTAATCTGAGCGGAGCTGAGCTCACCCTTTGTTGAAATGTCGCATTGAATGAGCCCTTCAATGACTGGGTGATGGCGGAAGTGAAAAAAACGATGTTGTGTACGAACCAGCAACAGAGCGGCCCCGCACAGTTGGCAAACCAACCAAGGCTTGTCTCGATCCAGAATGAACCGAGAAGCTAGCTCCGCCCTATCCTGTATGACCAAGGACAATTCACGGCTTAGGAAACTGCTGATTTCGATGGGCGTTGCGCTGTCCAGATCCATTACATCTGTCAGCTTCATCTGTTCGGTAGGCTGAGCGTATTCTAAGGTGCGCACGAACTCCCTCCCTAAGCACTGTACATGTTGCCGTGCAGAACAAGAACATGATCTGTGCCCAGCTCGTACTTCAAGAGCAGCTTCCCGGTTGCAGCTTGTAGCATGGAAACTCCTTTCTGAATGAACCGACATTCCTTGGCTTCACAGCGTCTCAACTTTTCTGGCTGCGCCGAGACCCACTGCCATAAATGGTCTCGGCTTGAAATCAAACAGCTTCCTTGATTGCCCCATCCTTTGCGTCGTCAGAACTGCATGCGACCAAGTCGAGGTTGACCTGCTCCTGCGTCGACAACACCTTAGACAGGAGCGCGTCCGTGGTGAGATTGTCGTACCTATCCTCCAGAGTTTTCCGTAAACGCATCAGGCGAAGGTTGGCGGTGCTCACCAAAGCGCCATAAGTGGTGGCTCTCACTTGGCCATAGTTACGAGATTCATCACCCACTGTTTTGGACGTACTCACTCCGGCGGCGATCGACTGGCCAACGACCCAAGCCGTGATGAACGGAGAACCGTTGACGTATCCGGATGCGGCAATGTCCTGCACATACCCATCGGCCTGGTTAACCTCTTTTCGATTCAGGTTGAAGCCCCCTTTCTTGAGCTCGATAAGTAGGATGTTCTGCATTTGGGCGACTGAGGCGTCCTGGGGATCAAACTGTTCAATACCCACCAGTTGGGCAGTAGATCGGTCTGGCAGCACTACGATGTCAGGCCGTTTGCGTTCGTTAATGAACGAGGCGTCGCCCTCCCCCCAGAGCTGCTTCGCCACGCTTTTCAATGTCATGTTCGAGCAATACTCCATGGACTCGAACTCTGGCCCGAACAACCAGCGCGATCGTAGGATCAACGGATGCAGTGTATGGAGCTCGTCTGTCTCTGGATCTTCGGCCAACCTGGTGATGGCTTCGATGACGCTGAGCCGGCCATCAATCTCATCGAGCACACGCAAGGCGTCCTTGACCGACCAGTCTGCCAAAAGGGAATCCAAGCCCTCAATATCCGTCGCAGGCAGATTGGCCAATTTTTGAAGCAAGGATGCCCCGCTCTTGGATTTCTCCAGGTTGATCACTGCTTTTACGGCCGTGGCGAGAAACTCCGGAGAGACCATCGGGTGCGCTTGTGCCACAGCCTTTGTGAAGGCTGTGACCTCAAGTTGAGCGCCGTGCCCTAATGATTTGAGCTCTGACCGGTTCTGTACCAAGGCGTCTTCTGAAGTGGCTTCAACCACCTCGGTCGCCAATTCGTCTGCTACCTTGCCGATGCAATCCGCAGCGGCCTTGAACAGCTCCTCAACGACAGGCGTCGATTGAAATCCTGTCCAATCCTGGATCACTTGGTCTTCAAACCCCTGGGTGTCGACGATGACCTTATAGCGCTTAGCGAATCGTGTGCGGCCATCAAAGTTTGCGACCTGGCCGATGACCCACGAGGGGTTGCCTACGAGTCGGTGCTCAACCCAAAAGGCCACGCCTTGGTGGATGGACGAGTGGTTCTGCTGTGTGGAGTCGATGACAATGACTTTTGCTGTCCGGCCATCACTCAGTTCGAGGTTATGCGTACGAGCATGCTGCTCAAGCTTTGCCAAGGTCAGAGGTGTGCCATTAACTCGAATCTGAAAGCCCGGGTCATGGATGAATCTTGCTGCAAGGACTGTAATGATTTCATTCGCGTCCGGCAGCTTTCGGGTGACTGACACCGACAAGCGTGTACCGGAGCCTTCACGTTGGCCAAACTCCTCGGAGCGCACCACGAAAGGACTAGGCCCTGACTCCGTTCCTACAGTGAACGTACTCAGTTTGCCGTCACGCCAAGTTTCCACCTGGTATTCATCACCGAAGCAAAGAAGCCCATGCCGGCCAACTCCATTGCGGCCATAGGCTTTCCTGAATCTGGCGCTCTTGCCCTTGGGAAATTCGACCTTGAAACTTTGATGCTTGAGGCGATTGTACCGAAGCGTCATCCATCGCTTGCTGAACTGCTGGGCCGACATTCCGTGACCGTCGTCGACCACCGTCAGCGTTCCGCCAGGCTCAGAGGGTAGAAACAAGTCAACTTTGCTTGCGCCGGCATCCCACGCGTTAGCCACTAGCTCAGTAAGAGCCACCTGTGGCACATGCGCGACGGGGCCCAACTCGCGGAGAAGATAGTCCTCCTCAAACAACGACAGGTGACGGGTTTGGTCGGACATCAATTTCCTCCATGGATTGGTGCTTCCGGGCCATTGGCTCTAGCACTGCGTATTTCAGCAATCCTACCCCATTGGAATGCTAAGCAGAATCTAGATAGAGCACCTTCTAAATACCTCATCGCGATGTCTACAGCGGCAGACGATCAAGCTCCCACAGCGATTCTCGATGGTTTCAATGCAGCCTTCACGAGTGTTGTGCACCCATAAGCCTACCAATCTCAAAAACTGCAGCGCGCCTTACGTCGGTAACAGCCTCGACCTTCTCTCCATTGTCCGTTTCGTAGAAATACGCCCCGTCGCAGTGAAGGCTGTCCAAGAGGTGACTCATGTCGTACACCTTTTCAGGGATGACCTCACCCTCTCCAGCCAGAATCCCTGCAGCGATCGAGTGATTCCCTCCATATACAAAACCGATACCCCAAGGTAACCAAAGATGCACACTATGATTATCGTCCTGAACCCACGGCCCTTGATAGTTACGGCTGTAGGGCCTTGTAGATGTCTGGCTCATGGCGACGGGTGCTTTGGCGGAGCCAATAGTCGCCAGAGCTGAAACGTAACCTCGGAGACTCCATGGCCATGGAAGCACGATATCCCGGGAAAGCTTGAGGACGTACTGGTTTTGGGGAAGTGGTCGGCCAAGCCAGCGAGATCCAGAGGTGGAGAATAATCTGTCGCGCACGGCTGATCCAAAGAACCAAGCACCATCAAGGTTTGGCAGCGCGTCTTGACCACGTTCAGCTACCGCTAGCAGATGTTCGGACTGAAGCGTGAAAAACTCTCCCTAAAATCTTAATGCCACAAGGGTGAATCTTCTTCACTTCTTCAGGATAAAAATCTATCCTAAAGAAATCCTCCTCCGCTGCAGCAATAGTTTTGGGTGCGTCATGCGACTCGTAATATTCATTCCACTTGTCGAACGGGGACATTTTCAAAGCGGAGTGCACTGTGCCATGATATGTATTGATGGAATGCACTAAAAGTTCTCGAACCTCGCTAAAATTCAGAGCCGCTTTCTTCTCACTGGACTGGCCTCTTCGTTCGATTGCATTAGAGTAAGTAGTACCCCGATAAAAATGAACGCGCGTAGTCATCATTGTCCCAATCAGTCGTTCTACATGTCCACCCTGATGTTTTTTACCAATATCCCGATGATGTACCCCTATACCGTACATCGCGCATGCCGTGTGCAGCAGCTCTGTCCAAAACTCCTTTGCATTATCCATATGGATTGCCTTCATTACGCCATGCATAGGAAGCATGTCAGTGCGCATGTTGAGACGGCTAAGCAAATTTTGCTTTGGTAGTACAGCATTCGCAATCAGCATCGCGACTGTCATACTACTTGGCGGCAGTAGTGCGATATGAAACCCTACCACGGCGCGCGTAAATACATCGATTGCGAAACTTACCCAAGGCCTACCAATAATAACCGTAGGGTCTTCACTATCAACGACAAGTACATCCATGAGAGTGTGGTCAAGCTGCACCCACTCCAAAGGACTTTTGCATGGATATAATCCAGGCTTGGCACCGTAGATCTGCGCGGCTGCTTCAGCCCCTAACCGCTTTCGATCAATATCCCGTTGTTTCTTGTTCTCTTTAATCCAGCGCCGCACGGTGTGGTAGCTCGGACAGGCAACATTCTCGGTATCAGCCACTGCTTGAATCTGTCTCCAAACCTCGGCGTAGGTAGCGGCTGCCCCTTGAAAATGCTTATCAAATTTATCGCTGAAAATTCGTTCCAGCTTTATTGATATTGGCTGAGCGCCGACCTTTCTCCCTCGAGATAGCCGTCTTGCTCCCTCAATACTCCCTTTCATGGCTATGCGTTTGCACAGCCTATGAAACTGAGCAGGACTCAGCCCAAGTCTGAGCATCGCAGTTTTTCTATCGATCAGGTTGCTTTTGTAATCTTGTACTACATTATAACGCTCAGCCGCCAATCTAAGTTCATACAGCTCTTTCGTTGACGACTGCGAGTTGGGCCGCTTACTCCCTGAATCATTCATTCTGTCATTGAACCCCACGCACTTCGTTCTGATCTGATGCGGAGCGATAATAGACTTCCAGTAAAGAAAGGCAAGAATTTTCGTAACTTTTTTTAATTAATTAAGTATTGTCATTTATATATAGCGAGAATTGTATTTATATATACTAATTGTTTTTAACTTGAATGACGTATTGCCCCGCCGAGGCTTTCCGGGGCAGAGGCCTATAGGGGTGACAATTTGCTTGATATGTTTTGACGTTGTATTGTCAATTATGACTGGCAACAGGCTTTGATTAAGGAGTTAATATCTAAAAGGCGTGAAATCCGCTGACTTCGAATTTCTTGCAGATTTGGCGACTCACGGTGTTCGTCGCAGGGCGCAACGTTTCCCTCTAGCCGAATTATGGTGTAGTAAATGTGAGACTTCGTGTATTTTTATGCAGATATAGTGCGACTACGTGCAAGTGAGGTCTCACCAATTGAAAAAAATTAAGATTTTCTATATAGAATCAGTAGGTTACCCGAGTCTCTTCAATTCGCGACCGTCACAGGTCATGTCACCATGTTCATGGCAAGTCCTTCATTGAGGTAGCTGCCAATGAAGCTGGTTCAGTGCCGTGACTCTTCTGATCAGCGTGTACCGCTGCTTGTGCAGGATGGTCAGGGCGGCGCCATTGCCCAAGCTAGTGCCATTCTTCTACGTCCAGCTCAAGCTCAGGCATCGTGCATACAACACCGCCGCAGCGCACCTGCGTGCGATCCAGGCTTTCTACACCTATGCCAAAACCCGAGATCTGGATATTGATGAGGCCATCTTGGCCTGTCACTTTGAGGCGATTCTGGCGTTATTGGACGGTTACGCCATCTGGCTCCAAAGCGGCCGTCACGCCGACAACCTGATCGCCCGAATCGGCACGCGTGCTCGTCAAACTCAACCACCCTGGCAAACATCGAGGTGGCATTTGCAGATGTCGCCGACGTGATTGAACGGCGCTTTGAGAGCCATATCATCAATGTTCGTCCCGACCGCACTCGTTACCGCAGCCTGACAGATACCCAACTCCAGGTCATTCGCACACTGATTCGCCCGGGCGCCGCGGAGAATCCGTTTCCGGAACGATTGCAGTTGCGCAATTGGCTAATGATTGAATTGCTGCTGGAGACCGGTATCCGTCGCGGAGAGCTTCTGAAACTCTACACCACGGATATCAATCAGGGTTCTCAGCATGCCTATGTCAGCATCAATGACCGCGAACGTGACCCAGGCGACCCGCGTGCTGAAGAGCCTGCGCTGAAAACCCACGGACGGACAGTAGGTATCTCTGCACAGTTGTATGAGGTCTACGAGCACTATATCCAGGGCGAACGGCCCTCTGCGTGACCGCAAACCGATGAAATTGCTGTACCGCTATCTGTTCATCTCTGACCGAGGCCGCCCGCTGTCGATTCGCGCGTTGTCTAACGTCCTCGATCGGCTGTTTCTGAACATTGAACTGGCTCATCCGGGGTTGTTGCCTAACTTTCTGCGCATGACTTTCGCCACACCTTCGCCGACCGTTTCTTGGCTTACTTTGTCGAGAAGCGTGGGCATGACCTGGAGCGTGCCACGGACGAACTCCGACGAGTCTGCGGCTGGTCTAAAACTTCGGCAATGCCACGCCGTTATGCAAGTCGTTATCTAGCCGAGTCGGCTAACCGCCATAACGCCCAGCGCGCCTCGGCAGCCTGGAGCCGATTTGACAGTTTAGGAGGTACGTCGTGACCAAATCATCCGATCAAGAACACGCGTCACCCTCCTCCTCTTTGCCGGCTTACGTATTCGATAATGATTTTGTATCACCCCCTGATCCTATAGCCGCTGCGACACGCAGCTTTGGGTCGAAAGCGGCTTTTATCGCAAGCGGGCGGCTGCACTAGGAGCTTCGCTGAATAGCGTGGGAGTAAATCTCCTCGGCTGCGTCCCTATGGAGTGAAAGCGAAGGATAGAAGTGAATCTCGTGCTGAAACTCTGGCCATTGACCAGATTGCTGCCTGCATAGAAACGCGACTTCAGCCTCTACTGTTTCCAATTCTCGTAGAGTCGTGGGTTTTCCTTCGTGTTCAGCAGTCCAAACGCTCAGAGCCAGTCTGTGCCTCAGATTCTTCCACTTGTACCCATGGTAGCCGCCTTTGCCCTTCGCTCGGAAACCAAAAGAAAGGCGCGATGACATTGATTGTGACGCTATCCCTACGTAAAGGAGTTTGCCGGCTGCTGACAACGTGTACAGCTTTGGATGCTGACTTGTACTCGCGGGCTTCGAGAATTTGCATGCCACTCCGTCCAACAAAAGGCGGTATGGTCCCTCGTCAAACAACTCAAGGTGATATATCTGTGGGGACCGTAGTTTCATGTGAAAAGGCTCCAAGCTTCTGGGTGTATCGGCGCCGGATTGCAAAGCGCAGAGGGCATCAACAAGCGCAAGGTCTTGGCTTTACTCCCCCTTGTTTGTCTAGCAGGTGATGTAGGTGAGCACAAGAAACGATGACTATGGTTTCTGCTTCTAATTCTTGCAACTGATTTAAGGGTCACTTTCGGCCATATGTGACCGGAAGCTTTGGGTCGATTTCTGCCCTTGGTGACGGGCAGAAACCGGCCAAGAGAAGTCATCACCAGTCAGCAGCACGCTTCAACCGGCAAAGATATTGCGAGCATAATGAGTCATCCCCGCATGTGAGTAACATCATGACCGAAGCCCAACGCTGGACAGTGAAATGCCAAGATCCTGCGGATGGAAGTGGCGACGTCATCGTCGACTTGCCACCTGAACTACTCGCCAGTTTGGGATTGAGCGTCGGCGACGTACTGACCACAGAAGTGATCGACGGCGCGATCGTTCTGACGCCGAAGTCGAACCACTCAGCTACACCCTGAATCGAACTGGCGCGCTTTACCTAGTCTTCAAACGGGCATACGCGAACAGCACATCTGAGCGGTAACGATCGGACTAAACGACAGGTCATGTCATAGATGTTCATGAGCCGTCTAAACCACTGATTCGACAAACATTCATCTGCGTCCAACTCAAGCTCAGGCACCGTGCATACAACACAGCCGCAGCGCACCTACGTGCTATCCAGGCTTTTTACACCTATGCCAAAAGTCGAGATCTGGATATCGATGACACCATCTTGGCCTGCCACTTTGAGGCGATTCTGGCTGGCCCATATCCGAAAGGTGATTGGCAGTCCTCTGAGGATGGACAACTCATGCCATTGCTGGAGGCGTGCTACCATATCGCCACCCCACCCTAGCAGCCACTCTGCCTTCAGGTAATTGCCATGGACGACGTAGTAATAACGCATTCGGATGTGTACCAGAGCTGGCAAGACCATCTCTTCAATTTCAGTCTTGACGACCCCGCGACAAAAGCACCTGGGCTACGAAAGCCGCAACTTGCTGCGCTCTACGCAACCCTCGGTCATCTGGTAGTTGATCCCTACTCTACCGCAACCGTGGTAATGCCAACGGGCACCGGGAAGACCGACACCATGCTTGCGCTGGTAATCGCCGCAAGAATGGCAAGAACGCTAGTCCTAGTTCCTTCGGATGCCCTCAGGACTCAACTGGTGGGTAAGTGCACGGAGATGAAGACGCTTCGTACAGTGGGCGCTGTGTCTGACACAGCGCGCAATCCAATCGTTGCTGCCATCTGCTCGAAAATGTCTGAGGTCGCGGTTGCTGAACTGGCATACGCGAACATCATTGTGGCTACTCCCCAAGCCTTGTTACTGTTCGACGAGGCCGCGCTAGGCATGTTGGTGGAAACATGCAGCCACCTTATGATCGATGAGGCCCACCACGTTGCCGCGATCAGCTGGAGTCGAATCAAAACAGCCTTCAAGGGTAAACCCTGTATCCAATTTACGGCTACGCCATTTCGAGAGGATGGCTTGGCCCTGGAAGGCAAGATCATCTATAACTACCCTCTTCGGGACGCCCAGCTCGATGGCTATTTCAAAGGCATCGAGTTTCACCCGGTGCGAGAATACAACCTGGATCTGTCCGATCAGGCCATTGCTGACAAGGCTGTTGAGTTGCTTAGGGCAGACCTACAGGCTGGATACGACCATCTGATGCTGGTACGGGCCAAATCTCAAAAACGTGCAACAGACCTTTTTGAGATCTATAAGCAGCACGCCGACCTGTCTCCCGTCCTGATCCACAGTAAGGTACCGAACCAGGCCAAGGTTCTGGGTGAGATCGTCAAGAAAAAATATCGGATCATTGTCTGTGTCGACATGCTTGGCGAAGGTTTCGATCTGCCAGAACTGAAAATCGCCGCAATTCATGACCAACACCGCAGTCCAGCTGTCACGCTCCAGTTCATTGGCCGGCTGACAAGGGTTGATGCTGCTTTAGGGGACGCCAAGTTCGTTGCCAATATCGCCAATCAGAAGACTGACCATCAGATGGCAGCGCTCTACAAAGAGAGTGCCGACTGGGGGGCAGTTATCCGTGACGTGAGCCAGGAAAAAGTCACCCATGAAATCGAGAAGGAAGTCTTCACCGAGCAGTTTACCGATGGTGATGATGCGCATGTGATTTTCGGGCTCAACCCAAACCCCAAAATTAGCGCGGTGGCTTATCACATTTCTGCCGAGCAGTGGAAACCTGAGCGAGCGCGCAGCCTTGACGGGCGCAGGGAGGCGCTCCACTACATTTCGATCAACGACGAAGCCGATACGGTCATTGCGGTGACACGGCGAGAAACGTTGGTTGGATGGGCGCAAACCGAGGAAATCGTCGATACCAACTGGGTCTTGTACCTAGCTTTCTTCAATGAAGCCCAGAAAACCCTATTCATCCATACCTCTGGCGATGACAGCCAGGCAACACGCTTTTTGAATCTTGTGGCCAAAGAGCCTCGTCGCATCCATGGTGAACCAGTCTTCCGCACACTTCACGATATCAAACTCATGAAACTGCAGAACGTAGGTTTATCGCGTGCCCGTAAAGATCTTCGGTTCACGATGCATGTAGGGCGCGATATCAACCAGGTGATCAGCGACATTGAGAAAGGTAACGCCAAGAAATCCAATATTTTCGCGACAGGATTCGAGGGGGGAGAACGAACGACCGTGGGCTGCTCGCACAAAGGCAAGATCTGGGAAATGAACTCCTCCGCAATCAATTACTGGGTCGAGTGGTGCAGACACATTTCGGTCAAGCTCAACGATGCAACGATAGACCCGGGCGACGTGCTCAAAAATGTCATGCGTGCTGAAAAAATTGAAGACGCTTGGCCGAGGGGGCTTTTTTACGCGGACTGGCCTGAGTCTATCGCGATCGAGAACGAGCAAAAGATCGCTCTGTATTTCCAGGGGGAAAGCTTCAACCTGCTGGATGTCGAGCTAGGTAAACCTGAGTACGAGGATGCGCTGACCTTGGCCATCCCGGTATATGTTGCCGGCGTCGACGACGAAGAACGTCGCCTCACGACAATCTCCATCAAACTGCTGGAGGACGGGTACAAAACGTCCTGCCCTGGCTTGAAAATTCTTTTTTCCCAAGAGATGCCATTTGATTCTTATCTAGATGCGGAGCCGCTTGTCCTGTTACGAGTAGACGGGTCAATGGTTTATGGGAACTACCGCCATTACTCACCCAACAGTGTGGACGTCAGATTGCCTGTAGGCCTGCTCGAACCGTGGAATTGGGGGGCAACAAAAATTAACCAAGAATCCATGCGGGCGGAGCAACGCATGGACACCGTGCAAGGTTTCACCTACGGCAAAATTGTTGACGAGTACACAATCGTTTTCAACGATGATGGGAAGGGGGAAATTGCTGACTTGGTCGCAATTCGTGAAAGCAAAGATGCTATCTACATCGACCTCTACCACTGCAAGTACTGCCCTCAGACGGATGGGGTGGCCGCGCCCAGGGCTCGCGTCAGTGACGTCTATGAGGTGTGCGGGCAAGCCTCCAGATCAGCGAAATGGCTATCCACCGGCGAAAAATTCTTTGATCGATTGATGGATCGCTACCAACAATCGCTTCCCAAAGGCTTCGATAGAATCCTCAAAGGAACACCACACGAGCTGGAGATACTGCGCAATAAATGTCACGACCACGAGCTGATTTTCAAGTTTGTGATCGTACAGCCAGCGATCTCAAGTCAGAAAATATCGAACGAGCAGCTGGCTGTCTTAGGAACGAGCTATTCATACATCAAGAGCATTTCAGGATCGGACATAAAGGTAATCGTTAGCCCATAGCGCTTTGCTGTCAGCGGAGCTGTCAAAGCCGCGCTGACATCACGTCGAATACCTACGCCCTGCCTCCTCGGTTAGCAATCAGCGAGTGCATGCAAGGCCATACAAAAAACGCCCCTCACGACGGAAAATCCATACCCCGCGTGCCATCGGACGATCTTGAACTTCCTTTCGAGGTTCTGGACGGCGATTTGATGATCGGATTGTTTGGCGAGCTTCACTACGAATAGGCCAGACAGGTGAACGGGTGTGGGCAGCTTGCGCCACGGCGTGAAATGTCTGCGGCCACATGGCGAATCACGAAACAAGCTTCTTGGGAGAATGCTTTCGCCGGTTACCCCAACGACGCCTCAAGCCTGATCGTGATTCCGGGCTTGGAATGTGGAACAACAGGTTCTCAACTGCCGCCCGAAACTTGGCATGGGGCGCTCAATCATGCACCCAGGCCTGGAACTTCATCAGCCAGCAGCTCACAAAAGGCCGGGCAGCAGAATCTTCAGCTGAAGGAAAACAAACCATACGAAGCAGCCTCCGCTGGCCAAGAACAAGCTGATAAGTACAAACCGACTTAATGGGCGCATCGTGTTTTGCCACTGCGCGATAATTCGAGTGAATGTCAGCGCAGAGGCGTCGGTGCGAAACAGATAGATGAGCCCTTCTGCATAGGCAGACACCATCAGATTTCGATGCGTCGGTAGCTCCGAGTGGAAATCCAGCGAGCCGTCAAACCAGCGCACCACTAAATCGCCCTCCTTGCCTACCTTAGCCATTTTCACCTCGCTCCCATTCATGACACTCAAATGGATGTTACGCAAAGGTGTATTGAGTGGGCAAATTCGGTGTCCCGGCATGAGTTCCTGGAACTCGTTCGGCTTGGAATCCTCTCGCCAGATCGTTGTAGATGTCAGCTGGGCGTACTCATAAAGTGCATACTCTATCCGTGCGGATGCGAATTCACCAAAGCCACCGTAGGCTGGAATGTCACCACGCCGAGTGATTTCAAGCGCAAGCTGATGTTTACTGGACTCTGGCTTGATTATACCCGTATCCAGTTCATAGGGCTTAACGCTCCACCAGCGTCGTAATTCATCCTCAACGAGCGCGAGCAACCAGCGCCGCGCTTCGACGCCAAGGTACTCATCCTTCCCAGCAAGTGTTCGTTTTAGCAGAACCGGACATTTCCACTCGAACCAAATTACCGCCAACAAGTAGAAGCCCCCGCCGATCAGCAACCAGCTCAAAGGCCCGACCGCTGACTCTGCACCTTTCAGCGGGGGAGCAGCCTGAAGGAATGCGGCAACCAAACCTCCCACCGTTGCGAGCTTGATACCGGCGCCAGACTTCATCCGCGACCAGAACGACCAACTCGTCATTTGTCGAAACCGGTGATACGCCATTTCCTGGCGCGTGTTGCGTCGCTCGGCCAGGGCGGGCCTGTAGACCTCTTCATTCGGGAGTTCATCGCAAAACCAGGAAATCCAGCTGAACTCAAACCGCTTCTCCCGACGCTTGTAACGACGGTGCTCTTTTTCCGATTCCGCTATCCGCCGGCTCATCTCATCGGTGAGCACGAAGGCCTTTTTAGGCTTGATTGAGTCGTTTTGGTTGTTTTGGTTTTCAGGTTCTGTTGGTTGGTTTTCAGCTGACAATGTGCTGCTCCTTGTCTGTTTGCTTCCTCGGGCTGTGAAAGCAGGCGGTTCACAGCAAGCAAGTTAACGAACCAGATCAATGTCCTTGGCGTATACGAAGCCTTCGGTGGTGGTGATTGGTACGTTGGACGGGCTGCAAAAAACGTCGTGTTTGCCAATGTTATTTTCAGCACGATAAGACCAGTCGAGCTCCTGGATTACCTTCTTTTCGCGAAGCTCTGGGATTTCTCGGCATTTGTCTGCAATAGTATTCGTAATGTTGAAAACGAATTTGTACATATCGAATCCGAGTTCGTAGACCCTTCCGTCAAGCCTTAGGCTAGGCTTTTGGCAGAACATTTCGAGGTCTTTCATGAGATTTGCGGCGTAGTCGAAGATCTCAGCGATATCACTCATTTCCCTCTGCACGAATCGCAACTTGGCTTTGTAATTTTTGTTTTTTTCGTCAGGTATCGTGTTATCGATAAATGATTTCACGCTTTTTGCGAGCACTTCTAGTGGTATTAGAAGGTGTTGCGAATGGCTAACGAGAACATTTTCCTCGACCTTGACATGGAGACGAATTTCGTCGACGTCGCCGACATGGTGAAAATAGTTTCTGACAATCCGGAGCATTTTGAATTCTGGAGCAGTTTTGATGCTGCAGTTGAATAGCTCAAGCAGCTTATCAGCCGTAGAGTGGAGGTTATTCAGGTAGGTAAACAGCGTGTTGATGTCCCGCTCTTCAGAATGCCGGATGTCCAACAGTTCGCGCTGGCTGTGAAAATACCGATCAATAAACGTGTACTTCTCCATGTGGCTAGGCTCCACTCCCCGGCTGATTTCACATCTTATATACTGAGGCGCAAGATTGTTCGAACTCGTGCTCATTCACCCCGTTCTGCGCACAGTCTAGGGCGAGGTAAGCCATGTGTTGGCAACCTTCACGCCTTCCAGTCTGCGCGAGTAGGCCGGGCTATATCCATTCTATTGCATGACCACCACAGCCAATGCCTGTAGGCGGTGATGCGATTTTTGGACTGCCCCGGCCCCTGTAGACATTTTCCAGCCTCAAAGTGAGGCACTTTCGAAGGCCTCAGGGCTGACGCCGCCCAGGTGACTGTGACGACGCGGTAAATCGCTTCAATGTAGCCGCCTGCGCAGAGTCTGTCCTCTGCGCGACAGGCTCATCCGAGATGCGACGGACGCAACTTCACAACTCCGAGCGGCCCCTTTTTGACTTGGTGCCCAGCAAGCCCCTCAAACGGGTAGATTGAGGTCTGCGATGTACTTGCTCATGTGCTTATGGATCAGCATGCGACTGAAGGCGACATAGGCTTCCTTGGGATCGAGAAACGAGACCAAATCTTCCAGATCGGCGCCAGGGTCTCTGTGTCCCTCCAAAGCATCCACAGTATGACGAATCGCGGCGCGTACCATGCGAGCATGGCGTGCGCGCATTTGCAGCAGCTCCGCACGGGCTAGTCCAAGGTAATAGATGCTGGCTTTACCCTTGGGGCTCGGCTCTCCATCAATCAATCGCGGCTCCACGCGCCCATCATCCAGGAATACAAGATGGTCGGCAGGATCATCGATGCAGGGGTTCAGCAGCAACGGTTCTTCCCTGAGAACAAACCAAGGCCCAGACGCTCGCTTTGTCTCATCAGCAAGAGGGAAGAAGTTAGCCTTCCCGATCACCCTCGCGTTGCCATCGCAATCATCCTGCGTCCTCGGGCGGTTGCAGTCAGCGCAGGACAAAAGAAGGTTTGGCCACTTAGCTGCCAACCAATAATATCCAGGTGCGACCTGTGCAGGCGCATCATCAGTCTTGGGGTAGACAACCACCTTTCCCTTTGGCCTATAGTGCTCCACGTCACCGGGCTGACTACCCGCCAACAGCGATTCGCAAAACATACATTTGCGCCCGAATAATTCCGCCAGCTTCTCTTTAACTGGATCGGCCGAGTACGCGTTGAATTTTCGCTCTTTAGGTTCGAGATTACGGTGCTTCCTCAGTTCTGCGAGCCCTTTCCGGACTAAACCTTTAGGAGTACTACCCTTAGGGCGCTCAACCTTGATCATTGCCCGCTCTCTACCCGGCCAGCCAATGGCGTGACCTGCTGCATGAGGAATTTGAGCTTCGACACAGTCGAGTCAGTAAAGAGCTGTACATTCGCAGCCGCTTCCGCAGGAATATCGACCGCACCTGTAGCGTCCAGCATCTGCAGAGCCATTCGCTCTCGACGGCTGCCGCCGAGGTAACGAGTGTCCGTTAGCTCCGCTACCAGCTCGGCAAGCGACTGCTCTTCCTCGACAGACCGCTCCGGCTTGCTCAACAGCTCTTCATAAGTCTGAATCTTGATTTCGAGCTCAGGATCCACTGTGCTGCGCAGTCCAAAATGCTCTGATGTAAGGAGCTGCTCAACCCTGAGCTTGGACACAGTGGGTAGGTTTTCGAGCGCGTAGATATGGTTCAGCCTGTCCCGCCGCAGCACTGCAACCTCACCTTCCTTCAAACCACGAAGGCACAGTGGGTCATGAGTGCTGTAGATGATCTGGGCACCGGGGAACGCTTCCCGTAGCGCCGGCAGACACTGGAGTCGCCAGGCCGGGTGAAAATGGTTACCGAGTTCATCGATCAAGACTATTCCTTCTGCCGAATCAAGCGCGGCGCCGGATAGCGAGAGCACCTGCATGATGTCCACAGCCATGCCGATCATGCACTGGTACCCGTCGCTCAGCTCATGGAGCTGGCGCCCTTCGATGCCGCCAACATTGAGACTTAAGGAGCCATCGGCAGCAATGATGACCTTCACCTGATGATCCTTCGGCATCAACCTGAGCAGTACTTCGTTGACCTCTTCCAGGCGCTTGCGATCGAGGCTTACCAGCCACTCTGATGGGTTAGTGATCGGGAGGAACGGGTCGAACAGGTTATCGATCTTCGCATGGTCTTTTCCGGGCTTTGCTTTGTGGCGCTTGGTTGCGAGCAAACGCGTGGCCCCATACGCCACAACCAACGAGCGAGAGTGCTCGTTGCTGAACCGGATCTTCTTATTGCGAGTGAAGGTCATCGAGACCTGATCGCCACCCACCAAGGTGACGACGACTGAACCCTCGTAGGATCCCGTAGCCAGAAGTTTGTTGCTGGTGCGACGAAGTGCTTTCGAATACGCCTCGCCGGACAACGCCAGTGCCAAAGCCCTCAGCACCGTGCTCTTTCCCGCTCCGTTCTCACCTAGCAACGCGTAACAGGGCGCGCTCGACGCGCCGGGTGCTTCTAGGTTGAGATCCAGGTGGTCGATGGGCCCAAAGTTTTTGGTCTCAAGCCGCGTAACGTATTGGGCTTTCGTCAGGTAGGAGTCCATGCCCTCCTTGGTCTCGGTATCAATCCGCTCGGTCGGTGCAGCAGCCTCATAAGTTGCAGGTTCATCCTCACGCTCATCCACGATGGGTCTCGGGAATTCCCATGAAGTCCTGCTGAGCTCAGCCGAGAGCTGACGCCATAGAGCGGCATGTGCGCGATGGTCGCTTTCCTCATGCCAGCTAGGTTTACCCGCTGTCATCAAAACCGCCTGCTCGCGGCGGGTTTGCACCAGTTGCCGACGATTGAGATCTAGCAAGTCAATCGTGATTTTTCCACGATCACTAAGCGGAAGCACGATTCCGTTGGACTCGAACTTAAGATGGAGATCGGGCTCATCACTACAGGGATCGATTAGGCCTGGCCTTTCGACCGTTACTGTTTCCAAGTACGGGCTATCTGGACACGAATGGCCCATTTGCGGGAAGCGTTTTGATTTGTAGCGATTACATACCGGGCAGGCCCAGTATAGGTTACGCCAGTCCGCTTGCAGGTGTGCGTAGTGCGGTTCTCCTCGCACACCGGCCTTGGGGCGGAAGCGTTCGATGGCGCCGCTGCCTCGATGCGCATAGCTCTCGCAGTAACAGCAGATGGGGCCGAAAACTTTTATTAAGTCGTCTGCCAGGTCACTTCTGTATTTTCTGAGGATATCATCGCGGTGAGGCCAACCCTTTGAAGAAGGCCCGTAAAGTTGCTCCCATTGGCTCCTGTCATCCGCAAGGAAAGGGATCAGATACACAGGGCACTCAGTGCGATGAATTGGGGTCACAGCGGCATCCTTGGCGGTGTCCCCGCGCAGTGCTGTCGGGGTGGCAGCGAGATCATACGCTGCCTAGATTGGGCAATGCCACTGTGCCATACGTCGCATTGAGCCCAGTCTAAAGAACACTTTCTCGGCGATTGTCACGTTGGCTTGCTGGCGGCGGTGTTTAAGACACTACTTTTCGTACAGTGCCTAGTAGATGCGAGCCCGGCGCAGCAACTCTCTCGCGGTAAGCCTGCAGTCTATTTTGGATTTATCTAACCTCCAAAGCGGAAGCCGTAGTGCGACACGTCGGTAGTCTTGTGAACATAAATCGATGAACAGTTTCCTCAACTACTCGTCCTGTACGCCCGTAGGACAACAGGTCTACCGGCTTGTGAACATCTGACATCGCCCACTAGTTAAATTATGTGTCTGCTTATGAATGGGCCACACCACCAGCTTCCGGATCAGGACTTCAGTAACCGCGAGCCCTTCACCTCACGTAATCACAGCTTACCTGGCTCAATTTCCGCCTTCGCTAGAAGCCCCCGAGGCTATGCGCTCGTTTCTCCAGTCCTAGTCCGCCAAAGGCACAGCCCTTCAACTCGAATCGCGTCCATCAATAGAGTTCGATCACTTCGACGTCCGATAGCAAGCGCACGATTCTTCCAGCAACTATCCTGCGGCCCTGGGCGTGTGGAACCCGATGACTCGGTTTTCCATTTCAAACCTCACCACGTGGCCACGTCTAACGAATTAATTCCTTCGATTAAAGTCCGCCACCGGACTTTGCCGCTGACCTGGATAGTTCAATATCGCGTTGCCATCACTTAATGTCCGATCCCGGTTGAGAATCAAATCTCATTGTCTGCGGCACCCATCGCAGACACATTTTGTTTCCTCTTGAAATCGATCAGGTCTGACGTTCCGACAAACGGGCCATAACTTAAGATCCTTTAATATCAGCTACCTACGTGAGACTTATCACGAACCACATATCGATTGTCAAATATCAGGCAACCCTTAGCCGCGCTCTTTATCTATGGTTTTTGACATATCAATGCGGTCCGCCGACGTATTAACAGGGAGTAGTAATGGACAACATCGTTATTGCCGACAAAGCCAGTTCTCAACTCACCGCTCAGAATTGGGGCAATGTTAATCTCAGTCAGCCTTCGGTTGTACAAATTCCGGTCAAGCCCGATCAGGTCGCTTCAACCAGTCGAAGCGGTCAGGATTTGATCTTGAATCTGAAGTCCGGCGAGCAGATCAAAATCACCAATTTCTTCGTTACCAGCCCCGATGGTGTTGCCAATGACATCGTTTTTCAGGGCGATGACGCTACGCTTTGGCAGGCGCGCTACAGCGCAGAACCGTTCAATGGCTTTACCTTCGATGAAATAGGCTCGCTCGATGAGTTGATCGCGGGAGTCGGCGTGGTTGAGGGCGCGACGTCGGCGTGGGCAATTGCCGGGTTGGGGCTGTTGGGCGCGGGCGGTGCGGCTGCGGCAACGGGTGGTGGCGGAGGCGGTGGTGGCGGCGGCAATGGCGATGCGACTCCGCCCTCCCCCGCGACCGGTTTGACCTTGTCAGCCGATGGTCGTGTGCTGAGCGGATCTGGCGAGGCCGGCAGTTTGGTGCAGGTTCGCGATGCGGCGGGCAATCTGCTGGGCTCTGGCACTGTCGGCGCTGACGGGCAATTCCAGATTGACCTGAACACCCCGCAAACCAATGGCCAACCTCTCGACGTGACGTTGACCGACGGAGCGGGCAACGTATCCACACCGGGTGTGATTACCGCGCCGGACACAACCGCGCCCACCGCTCCGGCGAATCTAACCGTGAGCGCCGATGGCACGCAACTCGGCGGCACAGGTGAAGCCGGCTCAACCATTCAGGTGCGCGCAGCCGGTGGCAGCTTGTTGGGAAGCGCTGTTGTGGCCGCGGACGGGACTTTCAGCGTCACGCTCAGCCCTGCACAAATTGGCGGTCAGCCATTGACTGTGAATGCCGTCGACGCGGCGGGCAATATTTCCTCCGGCGCAACGGTCAGCGCACCGGAGATCGTCGAACCGCAAACACCCGCCAACCTCGGGTTGAGTAGTGATGGCAGCCTGCTGAGCGGCATCGCCAGGGCCGGCACTACGATCGAAGTGCGTGCTGCCAATGGCGATTTGCTCGGGCGTGGTACGGTCGCCGCTGACGGCACTTTCACGGTTACCCTCGGCTCGGCGCAAGCCAACGGTGAAGTAATCAGTGTGGTTGCGCTGAATAGCGTCGGCGCGCAATCGCCTGCCGTGACATTCAACGCACCGGACATTACCGGCCCCGTTGCCGCGACGGACCTGGCCGTGAGCAGCGATGGCCTGTCTGTTACCGGCCGAGGTGAGCCCGGCAGTACGGCCAGTGTCACCAATGCCCAGGGCACCGTGCTCGGCGCGGCGTTGGTCGCGGCGGACGGTTCATTCACGGTGCAACTCAATGCGGCGCAAGTGGACGGCGAAGCACTCAACGTGCAGCTCACCGACGTCGCTGCAAATCCTTCGCCTGCGGTGACGGTCATAGCCGGCGATCTCGACGGCCTGACACAGCCCAGCGACATCGTTCTGAGCGTGGACGGCGCGCAGATGAACGGACGCGGCCAAGTCGGATCCACCGTCACAGTCCGCGATGCCAACGGCAACGTGCTCGGCTCGGCAGTGGTCGCCGCCGATGGTACGTTCACCTTGCAACTGAGCACGCCACAGAACAATGGCGAAACCCTGCAGATCAGCGCGAGCGACAGCGCTGGCAACACGTCCGCCCCGTTGACTTATGTGACCCCTGACACTCAAGGCCCGGCGCCGCTTACGGGCGTCACGCTGGACAGTCAAGGAGAGACCCTGACCGGTCAGGGTGAAGTCGGCGCCGCAATCACTGTGCGCGATCCAGCGGGCACTATCATCGGCACCGGCACGGTCGACATCGACGGCAATTTCAGCGTCAACCTCACGACCGCGCAGACCGATGCGCAGCAACTGCAAGTCATTCAGACCGATGCCGACGGCAACCCATCGGCACCGGTCAACGTGACGGCACCGGATCTGACGACCCCGGTTGCGGTCTCCGATGTAGACATTTCCGCGAATGGCGCTGTGGTTACCGGTGCCGGTCAGCCAGGCGCTACCGTTACCGTCATCGGCGCAGGCGACGTGGTGTTGGGCACCGCCGTTGTCGGTAGCGATGGCCGCTTTGAGATCAATCTTTCCTCGCCGCAAACCAATGGCCAGAACTTAAGTGTCGTGCAGGCTGATGCCTCGACGTCGCCTTCGCCAGCGGTGCCGGTTGAGGCCCCGGACATCCAGGCTCCCGCTGCGCCTGCGAATCTGGCGCTGGATGCAACGGGCAGCACGCTCACCGGTACCGGCGAGCCCGGCGCCACGGTGTCAGTCAAGGATTTGGCCGGCAACACGCTGGGCACTGCGATCGTCGACGGCAACGGCGGCTTTTCGGTCGCGCTGAACAGCCCGCAAACCAATGGTCAGCCGCTGCAAGTCAGCCAATCGGATGGTGTGAACGTGTCCCCCAATGCGCCGCTGACCGCCGCCGACACGACGGCGCCGCTGGCACCTGACAATCTTGCGCTGAACAACAATGGCGTGACATTGACCGGCACCGGGCAGGCCGGCAGCACCGTCACGGTAACCGCGCCGGATGGCTCGGTGCTCGGCACCGCGCTGGTTGCCAGCGACGGCAGCTTCACCGTCAACCTCAGCCCGGCGCAACTCGACGGTCAGGTGCTCAGCGTCATTCAGACCGATGCGAGCACCCTGCCCTCGCCGGTCACTCCAGTCACCGCGCCGGACATCACCGCGCCGCCAGTACCGAGCGGTCTGGACATCGACCCGGCGGGTGCCACTGTAACCGGCACCACGCAGCCGAATAATACAGTCCAGGTACTCGACGCCGACGGCAACGTCATCGGCACCGCCACGGCCGATGGCACGGGTGCGTTCACGGTCAACCTCGATACCGCCCAGACCAATGGCGAAGCTTTGCAAGTCGTGGTGTCGGACGGCACCAATGAGTCGTTGCCAGGCACTGTCAATGCGCCAGACGAAACGCCGCCAGCGCCGGTCAGCGATCTGGCACTCAACCCGGCGGGCAACCAAGTTTCCGGCCTTGCCGAGCCCGGCACGACGGTCACTGTGAGTATCGCCGGCGGAGGCCTTGTGCTGGGCACAGCAACGGCGGGGGCCGATGGCCGCTTCGTCGTCACGCTGGATCCACCGGCCGAGCCTGGCGGTAATCTGGAGGTGATCAGCACGGATCGCGGCGGCAACGATTCGCCGGCTGTTCCGCTGGCGGGTCTCGACGGTAGCCAGGTCGCGACCCCGACCGATCTGGTTTTGAACGCCGACGGTTTCACCCTGACCGGCGCGGGAACGCCCGGTTGCACGGTGACCGTGAGCAACAGCAATGGCGATGTACTCGGCTCGGGGCTGATCAACAGCTTCGGCCGTTTCACGTTATTGCTCAGTGCCAAGCAGATCAACGCGCAAACGTTGCAAGTGACCGCAACCAGTCCTGACGGCGATGTATCAATACCGGGTACGGTGACGGCGGCCGATGGCACGCCGCCCGAGGCGGTAACCGATCTACTGCTGAATGCCAATGGCAGTGCGATGACCGGCCGTGGCGAAGCAGGTGCGACAGTCACCGTAACCGACAGCAATGGCACAGTGCTGGGCACCGCGCTGGTTGCCAGCAATGGTACTTTCAGTCTGACGCTGACGCCGGCGCAGCTTAATGGCCAGACGCTCACCGCGATCCAGAGTGACGCCGCCGGCAATCCGTCGCAGCCTGCCAGCATCATTGCCACCGATCTGCAGCCGCCCGCCGCCGCAACCGGTGTCACCATCAACGACGTCGGCACCGTGGTCAAAGGCCAGGGCGAAGCCGGCAGCACCGTGACTGTTCGCGATGCCGCCGGTAACGTACTGGCCACAGGTGTCGTCGATCAGAGCGGCAACTTCCAGGTCACTCTGCCCAACGCGCAGAACACGGGCGAGACTTTGCAAGTCACCCTGAGCGACGCTAACGGCAATACTTCGACTGCCACTGGCGTGCTTACCGTCGACGGCACACCGCCAGCCGCCGTACAGAACCCACTTATCAGCGCCGACGGCGCGACGCTCACCGGCACCGGCGAAGTCGGTGCGACGGTCAATGTCACCAACGCCAGCGGCACAATACTTGGCAGTGCCGTGGTCGGCGCGAACGGTTCGTTCAGTGTGACGCTGGCGCCCGCGCCCACCAATGGTGAAGCGCTGGCGATCAGCCAGACCGATCCCGCCGGCAATGTGTCGCCATCGACCAGCCTCAACGCCCCCGACATCAGCCCCCCGGCCGCGCTGACGCAAGTCGCGGTGAATGCCGACGGCGTCACCGTGACCGGTCACGGCGAGCCTGGCGCCACGGTTTCTGTACGCAGCGCCGACGGCACCGTGCTGGGTACCGCGCAGGTTGGCAGCAGCGGCGCGTTCAGCGTTACGTTGAGCACGCCACAGCTGAATGCCGAAGTGTTGACGGTCACTCAGGAAGACCCGCCGGGTAACGTGTCCACGGCCGTGGAAGTGATTTCGGTGGATCTGACCCCGCCAGCCATTCCAAGCGGATTGACCTTGAACGCCGCCGGCGTGCAATTGGCCGGTAACGCCGAAGCAGGCAGCACGGTCACCGTGCGCGACAGTCAAGGCAACTTGCTCGGCACCACCACAGCCGCCGCCAACGGCACGTTCCAACTGACACTCAATACTGCGCAAGCCAACGGCCAGTCACTGAACGTGACGGCCACGGACGCGGCGGGCAATCCGTCCGCCCCGGCCATCGTCAATGCCGCTGACACCACCGCGCCTGTGGCAGCGAACAATCTGGCGGTCAGCGCCAACGGTGCGACGTTGACCGGTACCGGTGAAATCGGCGCGAGCGTGGAAGTGCGTGACGCCGGCGGTGCGCTGTTGGGAACCGCGACTGTCGGCAACAACGGCAGTTTCAGCATCAGCCTGTCGCCGGCGGCAGTCGCCGGATCGATGCTTGCGGTTGTGCAGGTCGATGCCGCAGGCAACACCGGGCCGGCGACACCGGTAACGGCGCCGGGCAATCTGGCGGAAAGCGCACCGACCAATCTGGCCCTGAGCGCCGACGGCCTGACCCTGACCGGCTCGGCAACCGCTGGCAGCACCGTGAGCATTCGCAATGCCTCCGGCGTGGTGCTCGGCACTGCCGTGGTCGCGGCGAACGGCACCTTCAGCGTTACCCTCAACGCGGCGCAAATCAACGGCGAGCAATTGTCTGCCGTGGCGACATCGTCCACGGGGGTCAACTCGTCCCCTGCGGATTACACCGCCGCTGACATCGCGGCACCGACCGCTCTCAGCGAACTTAGCCTGGCCCCGAACGGCACCACCCTGACCGGGCGCGGTGAAGCCGGCGCCACAGTCACCGTCCTCGGCACCGGCGGAGCGATCCTCGGCAGCGCCGTGGTGGCGGCCAACGGCACCTTCAGCGTGACCCTCAACCCGGCGCAAACCTCGGGCCAGACTCTGAGCCTGAGTCAGGCCGATGGTGCTGGCAATGAATCCAACAGCGTCAATCTGGTCGCCCCAGACCTGCTAGCCCCTGCCGCTCCCGCAGGACTGGCGGTCAGCAGTGATGGCGTAGTTTTGTCCGGTACCGGTGAGGCCGGCACCACAGTCAATATCTACAATGCGGCCGGAACGCTGGTCGGCACCGGCACCGTCAGCATCGACGGTACCTTTGCAGTCACCCTGACCACGCCGCAAGCCAACGGTGAGGCGCTGACCGTTTCGCTGACGGATGCGGCAGGCAATACCTCTACGGCCACGCCGTTCACCTCGGTCGACAGCACGCCGCCAGCGGCCGTGTCGCAACTGGGCATCAGCGGCGACGGCGCAACCCTGACCGGGCGCGGTGAACCGGGCGCCCAGGTGCGCGTCATCGACAGCGACGGTAACGTGCTCGGCACAGCGCTGGTGAGCCCGACCGGCACGTTCACTCTGACGCTGACCCCGGCGCTGACCAATGCTGAAGTGATCAACGTGGTGCAAGCCGACGTCACGGGCAATGACTCCCCTGCGGTGAGCCTGACCACCCCCGACTTCACCCCGCCTGACCCGCTGGCCAACGTCGATATCAATAGCTCGGGCGCACTGGTTACCGGCACTGGCGAACCCGGCGCGACGGTGACCGTGCGCGATGCCAACGGCACCTTGCTCGGCACCAGCGTCGTGCTCGCGGACGGCTCGTTCAGCGTGACCCTCAACCCGCCGCAAATCAACGAGCAGATCCTCAACGTGCAACAGGCCGACCCGCCCGGCAATGTCAGCGCGCCGGTCCCGGTCACCGCGCCGGATCTGACCCCGCCCGCCACGCCTGAGAACCTGCAGATCAATGTGCCCGGTGACGTGCTAACCGGCCGCGGCGAAGTCGGCGCCGAGGTCAGCGTGACGCTGGCCGATGGCACCGTTCTGGGCACCGGCACGGTCGGCAATGACGGGCTGTTCCAGATCACCCTTGTACCGGCGCAAACCAATGGCGAAGCGATCTTCGTCGAACTCGCGGATGCCGCCGGCAATACCTCGCCTGCCGGCACGCTGGTGGCCGTAGACAGCACGCCACCAGCGGCACTTACGGATGTTGCAATCGATACCAACGGCAGCGTGATAACCGGCGCCGGCGCGGCGGGTTTCCAAGTGGTGGTGACCAACGCCGTCGGCACCATCCTCGGCACTGGCACCGTGGCGGCCGATGGCAGTTTCAGCGTGACGCTGAGTCAGCCGCTGCTCAACGGCGAAGCCTTGTCGGTCATCCAGCGCGATGCAGCGGGCAATCCCTCGCCCGTGGCACCCGTTACTGCGCCGGACGCTACCGCACCGGCCGCCCCGACCGGCCTGCAGCTTACGTCTGACGGGCTGACGTTGACCGGCAACGGTGAAGCCGGCGCTACCGTGCGCGTGGTCAACGCGACAGGCACGGTGCTGGGCTCGGCAATCGTGGCCGCCAATGGCTCGTTCAGCGTGACCCTCAATCCACCGCAAGTGAACGGGGAGTTGCTGAGCGTCAATCAGACGGATCTGGCGTCGAACATTTCACCGACAGCGCCCTTGCAAGCGGGCGACACCACCGTTCCACTGGAAGTCGCCGATCTCATCGTCAGCCAGGACGGCTTGACTGTGACCGGCACTGGCGAGCCCGGAGCAATTGTCACCGTGCGCGACGGCGCGGTGGTGCTTGGTACTGTGACGGTGTCTGCAAACGGCAGTTTCAATGTCACCTTGTCCGCAGCGCAAATCGATGGCCGCACACTATCGGTAGTACAGGCCGACGCGAAAAACAATCTGTCCGAACCGGCATTGGTCGACGCTCCAGACAGCACGGCACCGCTCACCCCGACCGTCACATCGCTGGCCGCCGATGGCATCCTCCTCGCGGGGACTGCCGAAGCGGGCAGCACCGTGACGGTATTGTCTGCCACCGGTACGGTGCTGGGTACGACGGTAGCGTTGGCCGACGGCACCTACACCCTCGAGCTCGATCCGCCGCAAACTAACGGCGAGGTATTGTCGGTGATAGCCACCGATGAGGCGCTCAATGCATCGCCAGAATTGCTCTACCCAGTGGACGACAGTACCGCTCCGGACGCTGTCACCGGCCTGACCATCAGCGGCGACCTGACCCAGCTCGCCGGGCGTGGTGAAGCCGGTGCCAGCATTGAGGTGACCGACGCGCTGGGCAATCTCGTCGGCACCGCCACGGTGGCGGCCAACGGCACATTCGTGGTCGACCTGCCACCGGGCATTACCGCCGGCCAAGTGTTGACGGTGAATCAGACGGACCTGGCCAACAACGTTTCCGATGACGCCATCCTGAACGTGCCGGCTGTTCCGGCGCCGGATGCGCCGGACAATCTGCTGCTGTCGGCCGATGGCGTGACGCTGACCGGCACGGCGGCAATCGGCACTACCATCAACGTTTTCGCGCCCGACAACAGCCTGATCGGGACGGCTATCACCGGTCCCGACGGCACGTTCAGCGTTGTCCTGACGCCTGCACAAACCAATGGGCAAAGCCTTGAGGTCACGGCGAACACGGCACTGGGCGGCGCATCGCTGCCAACCGGAATCACTGCCGGTGACACCTCGGCGCCCGCACCGCTCAGCGATCTGGCGGTAAACGCCAGCGGTACACTGGTGACCGGTCGCGGCGAAGTCGGCGCAAAGGTAACGATCACCAGCGCTGGCGGCGTGCTGTTGGGTGAAGCGGTAGTCGGCGCAAACGGCACGTTCAGCGCACAACTCAATGCGCCGCAGGTGAGCGGTCAGCAGCTCAACGCCACTCAAACCGACGCTGCCAATAACATCTCGCCGACGCTGCCGGTAACGGCGCCCGACTCCACCGCTCCGGCGGCACCGACCGCGCTGGTGCTCGGTGGCGCTGGTCTGGTGCTGAACGGCCTCGGTGAAGCCGGCGCCCTCGTCACCGTGCGTGGCGCCGGTGGCACGGTACTGGGCACCGCAACAGTGGCGGCGAACGGCACGTTCTCGGTAACCCTGTCCTCGGCGCAACTCAATGGCCAGCAACTGGTCGTCAGCCAGAGCGATGCGGCAGGCAATGTTTCGCCGTCGACCAACCTCAGCGTCGCCGACACAACAGCGCCGGCAGCCTTGAGCAATGTGGCCTTGAGCGGTACCGGGCTGGCAGTCAGCGGCAGCGGTGAAGCCGGCGCCACAGTCAGTGTGACCAATGCCGCCGGTACGGTGCTCGGCACCGCGGTGGTCAATGCCGGTGGCACCTTCACTGTGCAGCTGTCCAGCGCCCAGCTCAACGGCCAGCAGCTCAATGTCCAGCAGGCGGACCCTACGGGTAATCTTTCGCCGGTGTTCAACCTGACCGCCACTGACACCCAAGCACCGGTCGCGGCCAGCGGTCTGGCGCTGGCGGCCAATGGTCTGACGTTGAGCGGCACTGGCGAAGCGGGCGCGACGGTCAACGTCTATGGCCCCGGTGGCGCGCTGCTCGGCACCGCGACCGTAGGCAGTGGCGGCACATTCAGCTTCAACTTGAACACCGCGCAGTTGGACGGCCAGCTGTTGACCGTGCGACTTGTCGATCCGGCCGGCAACCTGTCGCCCAATGCCAGCCTGACGGCGCCAGATGTCACCGCGCCCGGCGCACCCACTGGCGTCAGCGTCAATGGCAGCGGCACCTTGCTCACCGGTGTCGGCGTGCCCGGTTCGACCATCAGCGTCCGGGGTGTCGGCGGTGTGGTACTCGGTACCGCCACCGTTGCGGCCAACGGCAGCTTCTCGGTGGTGCTCGCCTCCGCGCAGATCAACAGCCAGGTGCTCAGCGTCACTCAGGCAGATCCGAGTGGCAACGTGTCGGCAGCGGCGAGCGCAACCGCGCCCGACCTGACGCCGCCCGCTGCGGCCACGACGCTGTTGGTCGGCGCCGACGGCCTGACCGTCACCGGCACCGGTGAGGCCGGCGCAACCGTGACCATCAAGTCGGCCAGCGGCACGGTGCTTGGCACCGGCACGGTCAACAACCTCGGCGTGTTCAGCATTGCGCTTAACAGTGCGCAGATCAATGGCGAGAAACTCACCGTCAACCTCAGCGATGCGCGCGGCAACGTCTCGGTTGCCGCCAATGTCACGGCGCCGGATATCGACGTCAATGCGCCAGTGGTCGCCAGCGATAACCTTGCTGTCGGCGCCGTCACGCTGGCCCCGGTCACCGCGTCGCAGACGTTCAACGATTCTTTCACTACGCTGCTGGCCGGGTTCTCGAAAACCTTCACCTTCACTGTGGCCGGCGGCACGCAGCTTGACCCAACCCTGACTTTGACCACCGGCAGCCTGGTTTCCCTGCTCGATGGCGTGGTCTATACCCTGCAGGTTAAAAATGCCAGCGGCAACTGGGTCACCCTGGACGTCAACGGCAGCGGCGGTCTGCTCGATCTGATTGCCTTGACCGGCCAAGGCGTGCGGGTCGATATCGGCAATCTGCTGTCAGGCGACTACCGGTTGACAGTGTCGAGCACCGGTATCGGCGTGCTGACCACGGTCAATACGCAGCTGCAACTGGACGTCAGCAGCCTGACCCAGTTCAACGGTATCGCCGGGCCAGCCGTGACCGGCAACGTCATCACCAACGTCGGCGTCGATGGCACAGCCGACCAGACCGGCCCGGACAACGGCGCGCAATTACAGATCTTCAAGAACGGCGCCTGGGTCAGTGCCGGGGCTGGCACCACGGTGCAAGGGCTGTACGGCACGCTGACCATCGACGCCAGCGGCAACTACAGTTACAAGCCCAACGGCAGCGTCAGCAGTGTCGGCAAGGTCGACGTGTTCAACTATCAGTTGGTGCACCCGAACGGCTTGAGCGACACCGCCAATCTGTACGTGCGCATCGACAGCCCGCAAGCCACCGAAGTGTGGAATGACGCCAACCTCGGCAGCCCGGCGCTGGTGGTTGATGCCACGCCGGACATCGCTTCGACTGACGTAACGCTGGCCAACCGCGAAGTCACCACCAATTCCAATCTCGGCACGTTCAACGTGCTACTGGGCGGCGGCAGTGGCAACTACAACACCGTAGTTGCCGCAGACACCGTCAGCGACCTGACTGTGGTGGTCAATTCGAGCAACCTGCTGGCGCTGCTCGGTTCGATGACGGTGGGCCTGTACAAACTCAACACTGCCACCAACCAATACGTGCTGG
The DNA here is from genome assembly GCF_900636825.1 of Pseudomonas fluorescens. Classification (NCBI taxonomy): domain Bacteria; kingdom Pseudomonadati; phylum Pseudomonadota; class Gammaproteobacteria; order Pseudomonadales; family Pseudomonadaceae; genus Pseudomonas; species Pseudomonas fluorescens. The sequence continues at coordinate 2,998,699 of NZ_LR134318.1, forward strand.
TCAAAAGCTACGGTGGCAACGCGTTGCTCAATCTTGGCGGCGGCAACTACGGGATCAAGTTCGATGACCAGACCGCCGGCAGTTATCAAGTGCGGGTGGCGGTGGGCGGCCTCGGCCTGCTCACCAGCGTCAATACCAGCCTGATCAACGTCGCGACCTACAACAACCAGTTTGTGGTCGGCAGCTACACGCCGGTCTCCGGCAACCTGCTCACCGACACTGCCGGTGGCGGCGCCGATGTGTTGGGTTCGGTCTACACCTTGCTCAGTGTGCTCGTCGCCGGCAGCTACGTGGCGCCGGGTTACAACGGCGTTTCGCTGGTCGGCAACTACGGGACTCTGGTGGTCCAGGCCAACGGCAACTACACCTACACGCTCAAGGCCGGGCTGACCGATGCGATCATCGGCCAGGAGGACACGTTCACCTATCAGCTCACGCATCCGAACGGCACTGTCGACAGCGCGACGCTGACCATCGATCTGAACAGGGCCGGCGCTTTCGCGACGACCGCGTTCTCGGCGCTGACCAGCGATGACCTCGGCCTGGCTCATGCGGCTGGCAGCGAGCTGATCCAGGGCACCGACGGCAACGACACCCTCGACGGCTCGCACGGCGGCGCCATTTCGCTGCAAGGCGGAGCCGGCGACGACACGCTGATCATCGCCGACCAGCAGTTCACTTCCGTGGATGGCGGCAGCGGCACCGACACCCTGCTCTGGGCCGGAGGCGACGTCTCGATCAACCTCGGTGATCTGCAGAGCAAGATCGACAACGTCGAAATCCTCGACCTCAACCATTCCAGTGCCGTGTCACTGACGCTGAACCTCAGCGACCTGGTGGCGATCACTTCCGCTGACAACAACACACTGCTGATCAAGGGTGACAGCCGTGACAGCGTGCACATGACCGACAGCTGGACCGCCGATGGTACGCAGCAGGCCGACGGCATCGACTATGTTCAATACACGGCGCAGGAGGATCCGAGCCACCACTTGTGGGTGCAGAACGGCATTCAAGTGGTTTGAAACAAGACATCAACAACGTCCGTCTCTCAACAGTAAGGGAAGTCTGTGGAGTCAGTTTTTCGCCAGAAATGGCCGGTGGTCTTGCTGACCATCGGCCTCTACCCCGCTTTCACCGTCGGCGTTCGCGCCGACGACAACCTCGACAGCAGCTTGCGCAGCATCAGCCCGTCGCAACTGCAACAACCGGCAGGCGATGGCGTCCGTCAGCGCCCTGCCCCGGCTTCGAAGGCCTCCGCCGATGCGCAGGCGTTGGGCCTGGAACAAGCCGTGCGGCTGGCCGTGGACTGGCATCCGCGGATCGGCGAGGCCATTGGCACGCTGTTCCAGCAAGGCGAAGGCGTCAACGTCGCCGAATCCGGTTACTACCCGCAAGTCACCGGCGGCATCAAGGGCGGTTACACCAGCGGTTACGGCAGCGATGCCGGCAGCCAGTCAGTGAATATTTCGCTCAAGCAGATGCTCTACGACTTCGGCAAGGTTTCCAGTGCGGTTGATGCTGCCCGCGCCCGGGTGGCGCGCAGTCAGGCCGGGATTCTGCTGGCAATCGACGATGTTGCCCGCGACACCGCCAAGGCCTACATCGAAGTGCAGCGCTATCAACGTCTGCTCGACGTCGCCCGCGAGCAGATTCAAGGTATCGGCGGCATCGTCGACCTGGCCAGGCAACGCAACGACATGGGCGCCAGCACCCGTTCCGATGTGGTCCAGGCGCAATCCCGCGCCGAAGGCGCCACCGCTACGTTGCAGGAATTCAAGGCGCAGTACGCGCGCTGGCAGGCCACTTTGACCAGCCTGCTCGGACGGCGCACGCCGCCCGCGGTCAGCGAAGCGCCAGCGCCGACGCTGAGTCAGGCCTGCGATGCTTCGCAGATCTCCGATGCCCTGCCCGCGGTTCTGCAAGCAGCTGCGCAACGCACCCAGGCCCAGGCGGAACTGGCGCAGGCCAAGGCGGAAGCCTACCCGACCCTGTCGCTGCAACCGTCGGTCAATCAATACCTGGACGACCATTACGACGATCAGAACTCGCGGGCCGATCGCACCCAGGTCGGGATCTTCCTCAACCTCGAAGTGCCGATTTATCAGGGCGGCGCCATCAGCGCCCGCAGCCGCGCCGCTGGTCACGCTCTGACCGCAGCGGACTCAGCCGAAGACTTCGCCCGCCTGCAAGCACGTCAGGGGCTGGATGAAGCCCAGGCGCAGACGTCAGGGCTGAACCGCCGGCTGCGCTCGCTGGAATTTCGCCAGACCAGCATCACCGAGGCGCGCATGTTGTATGGCCGCCAATACCTGGAATTGGGCACGCGGCCGCTGCTGGACTTGCTCAATGCCGAACAGGAAATCCACCAGTCGCGCTTCGATCTGGTCAACACCCAGGCCGACCTGCAACGCCTGCAGATCGACTGTTTCTACAACAGCGGTGCGATTCGCCGGGTTTTCGGCATCGACCACAGCGCCATCCAGAATGTCGAGATCCTGCCATGACCGACGCCAGCATCACTATCCCGGAACCCGTCGCTGCCGAAACGCGTGAAGATTACTCGCCGTGGCTGGAGGCAGTACTCAAGGTTGCGCGCCATTATCGCCTCGACGTTTCCCCGGAAAGCGTACGTCTGGCGTCGGTACACAGCGAAGGCCGTGTCGAAGAAGTGGTCCGGCACATGGCGCGCCAGGCCGGTTTAAGCGTGAAGTTCGCGGCGTTCGACAACAAAAGCCTGAGCCGTTGGCGCACACCGCTGGTGGTGCAACTGCGCGATGGTCAGGTCGGCGTGCTCGAAAGCATCGGCGAGACTGGCGAGCTGGGAATCTGCTTCAGTGGCGACCAAGGCTTGCAGAGTCGCATGGACCCCGCTGCTCTCGCCGGGCAGGCCCTGCGCACGGTGATTTTGCGCCCGACTCAGCCTGTTTCCGACGTGCGCACCAACGACTACATCAAGCCCTACGACGAGCACTGGTTCCGCCGTATCGTGCTCACCGACCTGCGGCCCTACACCCAAGTGATGATCGCCTCGCTGGTGGCCAACCTACTGGGGATGGCCGGGGTGCTGTTTTCCATGCAGGTATACGACCGGGTGATTCCCGCCGAGTCGTTGCCAACACTGTACGTGTTGTTCGGCGGCGTGATGCTCGCCCTGCTGTTTGATTTTGTCATGCGCATTCTGCGGCTGCGCATCACCGATGTGCTGGGCAAACGCGCTGACTTGCGGGTTTCCGATCTTGTATTCGGCCATGCCTTGCGCCTGCGCAATTCTGCCCGGCCGAAATCCACCGGCTCGTTCATTTCGCAGCTGAGAGAACTGGAACAGATCCGCGACCTGATCACCTCCAGCACCGCCACGGCACTGGCCGACATGCCGTTCTTCCTGCTGTTTCTGCTGGTGTTCTATTTGATCGGCGGGCCGCTGGTGCTGATCCCACTGGTGGCGCTGGTGTTCATGTTGCTGCCGGGTATCGTCGCGCAACCGCGTCTGGCCAGACTGGCGAACGCCTCGATGCGCGAAGCCGCGCTGCGCAACGCCATGTTGGTTGAAAGTATTCAGGGCCTCGACGACATCAAGGCGCTGCAGGCCGAGCAGCGCTTCCAGCAACAATGGAATCAGTACAACGCCGCCTCGGCGGACAGCAGCCTGCGTTTGCGTACGCTGACCAATAGCCTGGTGGCCTGGACGCAGAACGTGCAAGGCGGGGTCTTCGCCGTAGTGATCGTGTTCGGCGCGCCGATGGTGATTGCCGGTGACCTGACCACTGGCAGCCTGGTCGCGGCGTCGATTCTGTCATCGCGGATGATGGGGCCGATGGCGCAACTGACCCACGTCCTCACCCGTTGGCAGCAGGCCAAAGTTGCACTCGAAGGCTTGAACCGGATCATGCAGATGCCGGTGGATCATCCCGAAGGCAGTCAGCGTGTACACCTGCCGGCCATTCGCGGCGACTACCGAATGCGCCAGGCGAGTTTCCGCTACAGCGAAGAATCGGCCCCGGCGCTCAACGCCATCGACGTGACCATTCGCCCCGGCGAGCGCATCGCCCTGCTCGGCCGCAACGGCGCCGGCAAATCGACGTTGCTCCAGGCCTTGGGCGGTGCGATGGATCTGAGCAGCGGTGAAACCACGCTGGACGGCATCGCCATGGCGCATCTGGATCCGGCCGACCTGCGCCGCGATGTCGGCCTGCTGTCGCAACAGGCGCGGCTGTTTCACGGCACCCTGCGCGACAACATCACCCTCGGCGCCGGTCAGGCCAGTGATCAGGAAATCATCGCCGCGCTGAACGTCACCGGTGCGCTGGATTTTGTCCGGCAATTGCCCAAGGGCATGGACCACTTGGTGCTTGAAGGTGGATTGGGCCTGTCGGGCGGTCAGCGCCAGAGCCTCTTGCTTTCGCGGTTGTTGCTCCGCCTGCCACAAGTGCTGTTGCTCGACGAACCGACGGCTGCGCTGGATGACGTCACCGAACGTCTGCTGCTGGAAAAACTAGCGACGTGGACCCAGGGCCGAACGCTGGTGGTCGCCACGCACCGGGTCAGTGTGTTGCAACTGGTCGAGCGGATCATCGTCCTCGACAACGGGCGCATCGTTATTGATGACCATCGCGACGCGGCCCTGGCACGGCTGCGTGCACCGGGCAAAGGAGTGGCGGTATGAAGCCGATGATGACGGACGTGCCGGATCCGATGTCCTACCTCGACGGCCGCGATGAGCGTGCGCTTGCCGGCGGCGCCAAAGTGATCTGGGGTTGCGCGCTGATGCTCGCCTGCTTCGTCGCGTGGGCGGCGTGGTTTGAAGTCGTTGAAGTCTCCACCGGCACCGGCAAAGTGGTGCCCAGTTCCCGAGAGCAAGTCATTCAGTCGATGGAGGGCGGCATCCTTGAACAGCTCAATGTCAGCGAAGGCGCATTGGTCGAGCGCGGCCAGATCCTCGCCCAACTGGATCCGGTGAAGAACCAGTCCAATGTCGGTGAAAGCGCGGCCAAATACCGTGCGGCACTGGCCAGCGTCAATCGCCTGCAAGCGGAAGTCAGCGAAAACCCGCTGACGTTCGATCCGTCGCTGCAAGAGTTTCCCGATCTGATCCGCGCCGAAACCGAGCTTTACCAGACCCGGCGCAAGGGGCTGGCGGAAACCCTCGATGGGATTCAGAGCTCGTTGAAACTGGTGCGCAGTGAACTGGCGATTACCGAGAATCTGGCGAAGATCGGCGCGTCGAGCCGAGTCGAAGTCCTGCGCCTGACTCGCCAGCGTTCGGAGCTGGAATTGAAGGCCACCGAAGCGCGCTCCGATTACATGGTCCGCGCCCGCGAAGACTTGGCCAAGGCCAACGCCGAGGCGCAGATGCTCGAAGCGGTGATCCGTGGCCGTACCGACTCGCTGTCACGCCTGACCCTACGCTCGCCGGTGCGCGGGATCGTCAAGGACATCGAAGTCAGCACGATTGGAGGCGTGATCGCGCCCAACGGCCAAGTCATGCAGATCGTGCCGCTGGATGAGCAATTGCTGATCGAGACTCGCATCTCGCCGCGCGACATCGCGTTCATTCACCCCGGCCAGGCGGCGAAAGTGAAAATCACGGCCTACGACTACTCGATCTACGGCAGCCTCGACGGCGAAGTGGTGACGATCTCGCCGGACACGATCCAGGACGAAGCCAAGCCGGAGATTTTCTATTACCGCGTGTTCATCCGCACCGCTTCGGATGAACTGCGCAACAAGGCCGGCAAACGCTTCGCAATCGTCCCCGGGATGATCGCTACGGTGGACATTCGCACCGGCGAAAAAACCGTGCTGGATTACCTGATCAAGCCGCTCAACCGCGCCCGCGAAGCGTTGCGCGAACGCTGATCAGCGGCTGGCCAGCTTGGTCGTCGGCGGCACAGTCGGAGTGATGCTGGCCTGATAGCGCGACCACTCGCGATTGATCTCCGCGTATGGCAGGAAAATGCTCACGCGCGGTTGATCGAGCAGATCCTGGCGCTTGAGGCGGCTGACGTCATCGCGTGTTAAAAACGCCACGTTGATGCCAACCACTTTGCCATCGGCGGAAAACACCGGCCCGCCGGACATGCCTTTGGCCAGCGCGCCATTGTGGGTGCCGTAAAGCACGTTGCCCTCTTTGACGTCGAGGCGAACCATGGCCGGCAGTGCCAGGCCGGTGCCCTTGACTGACATGTACAGCGAATTGAACCCCACCGAAGTCAGCTCTTCGCCTGGCGTGTAGCCGCGCCACGCCGGCACGCTACTGGCTTTGTGACGGAAGAACTGCACGTCTGCCTTGCCTTTGAATACCGCGCCCGACAGATAAGGAATGTGCTTCACCGTGACGGCGAAGTCTTCATTCCATTGCACCGCCGAACCCATCAGCACGTATGGCAAAGGCGCGCCTGAGTGAACGACAAAGGCTTGGTCTAAAACAGGATCCTGAACAAAAGCGACTGGCATTCCATTGCACCCGCTGAGCAGCATCGACGCTGCAACAAGTGACGTGAGGGGGCGCATTCTTGGCACATTTCAGGTGAGGGAAGGTGCTGCAATATGTCATTGCGCCATCACCTGTAGCAATAGCCTCAGCCTACCACTGATCGGATAGCGATATAGTCAGTCAATGATTGGATCCAAGCAAACGGCTGCTCTTGCAGTCGATTGGCGCTAATATGCAGGCAACTCCAGCGACTTGCTTCAAACCGGCCGTGCGATACCGTGCTGGCGCAATTTTCGGTAGAGCGTATTGCGACTGATGCCCAGACGACTGGCCACACGAGCTACATGCCAGTGCTCCGCCTCGATCAAGCTCAGCAGGGTCTGCCGTTCGGAAACGCCCAGCGGATCCTCAACAGGTTCGTTAGTGGCTGGAAGTAATTCTCGTACATCGTCCAGCGTGACCCGCCCTTCCACTGCCAACGCCACCAGCGTACGCAGACTGGTGCGCAATTGCCGAACGTTGCCTGGCCAAGGCTGCGCCAGCAGGCATTCCCTGACCCCTGCGTCCAATCGCACAGTGGCGCCGGCCGCTTCTTCGCGCAGCAGCAGGTCAAGCAGACGGCCCTTATCGGAACGCTCGCGCAACGGCGGCAGTTCCACGGCAAAACCGCCAATGCGATAGAACAGGTCCTCGCGCAGACGACCGTCGGCCACGCAGGCTTGCAGATTCTGGTGACTGGCGCTGATCAAACGTACATCGAGCGCGCGAGGGGTTGCGCTGCCCAGCGGCACTACCTGACGCTCTTCGAGGACGCGCAGCAAACGTGTCTGTAGCGCGAGGGGCATGTCGCCGATTTCGTCGAGAAACAGGATGCCGCCGTGTGCCTGCTCGAGCTTGCCGACCATGCCGTCCTTGCGGGCGCCGGTGAAGCTGCCGCCGCGATAGCCGAACAGCTCGCTTTCGATCAACGTCTCGGGAATCGCCGCGCAATTGATCGCGATAAACGGCTCGCCGGCTCTGGAGCTGGCACGATGCAACGCCGCTGCGAACGCTTCTTTGCCGGTGCCGGTTTCGCCCTGCAGAAACACCGGCACATCGCGCTCAAGCACGCGCAACGCGCGGGCAAATCCGCGTTGCAGGCGCGGGTCTTCCAGGCACACGCGCTCATCGTTGATTTGAGGGGCAGGCGCAAGGGTCAATGGCGCCGGGCGGATCGGTTCACGCAACTGGCCGTAGAAGAGGCGTCCGTCTATCAGGCGCATCGGCCAGCAGACGTGCGCCTGAGCACTGGCGTGATTGAGCAACTGTTCCATCGGTGTTTCCAGCAACATGGTCAGCGACTGCCCGACCATTTGTTCGCGGCTCAAGCCCAACAGATCCAGCGCCGCCGCATTCACCGAGCAGATCCGCGCACTTTCGTCGAAACTGAGCAGGCCTTCGCCCAGCAGCCCGACGAACCCGGCGTCCGGATGAAACCGCAGCAAATAGCGCTGCGGATCGTGGCCGAGGAAAAAACAGCTCTCGATCAACTGGGCCGACAGGTTGGTCAGGGCCATGGCCTTGAAGCGCTGTTCAAGGCTGCTTTCCTCGCGCACGGAAGACAGGTTGAGTACGGCGAGCAACTCCCCGCTGGCGTCGAATATCGGACTGGCCGAACAGGTCAGGCCGGCGTGTTTGCCACGGAAATGTTCGTCGCGGCGAATGGTCACGTGCTGGCGCTCGACCAGGCAGGTGCCGACGCCGTTGGTGCCCTCATGTTCCTCACTCCATACCGAGCCGAGCCACAGCCCGGAGCGCTGGAACTCGTCGCGTTCGCAATCGTTGAATACGCTGTCGATCGCCACGCCACGCGCATCGGTGAGCAGTACAACGTGGCCGTCGCGCCCGAGTTGCTGGTGCAGGCTGTTCATCTGCCAGTGCGCTACGCAAATGATGTGTTCCAGTGGCGCGCGGTGTTCGCGCAGGCGTGCCTGTTCGAGCACATCCGGCGCGCGGTGGCTGGCGGGGTCGAGCTGGTATTGGTCCAGGCAGCGCCGCCATGAGCGGGTGATCGCCAGGTCTGCCGTCGGACTTGGGCTGGCAACAGAGCCCTGCACCACTTGCAATACCTGCCGTGCGTGGGCGTTGATCGAGGCCGGTTTCATTGTTGTTCTCCGCTTCGGTGAAGACACGGGTCTGTCCGCAGCTTAGATGAAAAGCCTGCCGCCAGGGAATTTCGCGCCGAGTGACACAGTGTCATCGGCAATTCCCGAATTCGTGACATAGCACCCGAGCCATTCCTCTTCTAACTTTGCGTCAGCCGCTCTGGCACGCGCTTTAGAGAGAGATGGCCCAAGCCTTGCTCTGGTGCCGTGGCTTACCAAAACAACAAGATCGGGAGTGGCCCCATGAACATTGCTATCGAAACCCCTTTGCAAACGCCAACAGCGCAACTCGCGGCCTGGGTCGAGCGCCTCGGCGAACGCCTGGCGCAACGAGATGTGGACGGCACGCTGGAATTGTTCGCCGAAGAATGTCACTGGCGTGACTTGCTGCTGTTCAGCTGGAACCTCGTCACCCTGGAAGGCAAACCGGCGATCCGCGACATGCTCGAAACGCGCCTTGAGCAGACCCGGCCCGAGCGCTGGCAAATCGAAGGTGAAGCCACGCTCACCGACGGCGTGCTCGAAGGCTGGATGAGCCTGGAAACCGATACGGCACGCGGCAAAGGCTACGTGCGTCTGAAGGACGGTCTGTGCTGGACGCTACTGACCACCATGCGCGAACTCAAAGGCTTCGAAGAGCCCAGCGGTCGCCGTCGGCCGATGGGCGCCAGTCATGGCCATGCCCACGCCGACAAGCGCAACTGGCTGGAACGTCGCCGCGATGAGGAAGCGGCACTGGGCGTCACCACGCAACCGTACTGCCTGATCATCGGCGGCGGTCAGGGCGGACTCGGTCTCGGCGCGCGGCTCAAGCGCCTGGGCGTACCTACACTGATCATCGACAAGGCAGAGCGTCCCGGCGATCAATGGCGCGGACGCTACAAATCGCTGTGCCTGCACGACCCGGTCTGGTACGACCACATGCCCTACCTGCCCTTCCCCGACCACTGGCCGGTGTTCACTCCGAAAGACCAGATCGGCGACTGGCTGGAGATGTACACCAAGGTCATGGAACTCAATTACTGGCCGCGCACCGAATGTCTCGCCGCCACGTTCGACGAACAGAGCGGCCGCTGGACTGTAGAGTTGCTGCGCAATGGCGAGCGAATCACCTTGCAACCGGCGCAACTGATCCTCGCGACCGGCATGTCTGGCGTACCCAACGTACCGGTGTATCCCGGCGCTGAGGATTTCCACGGCCAGCAACATCACTCCAGCCGCCACCCCGGCGGTGACGCCTGGAAAGGCAAACGCGCGGTGGTCATCGGCGCGAACAATTCTGCCCACGACATCTGTGCCGACCTGGTGGAAAACGGCACCGAGGTAACCATGGTGCAGCGCTCCAGTACGCATATCGTGCGCTCGGACAGTCTGATGGAACTGGTCTTCGGCGGGCTCTATTCAGAAGACGCGCTGGAGTCTGGCCTGATCACGGACAAGGCCGATCTGCTGTTCGCCTCGATTCCATACAAGGTCATGCCGCAATTTCATCGGCCGATCTTTGACGCGATCAAAGAGCGCGACAAGGACTTCTATGAGCGCCTGAGCCGGGCCGGTTTTATGCTTGATTTCGGTGACGACGAGTCGGGCCTGTTCATGAAATACGTGCGCCGTGGCTCCGGTTACTACATCGACGTCGGCGCGTCGGAGCTGATCGCCAACGGCACGATCAAGCTCAAGAGCGCGCCCGGCCTCGGTGTCGAACGCATCGAAGCAAACGCGGTGGTGCTCACCGATGGCAGTCGTTTGCCGGCCGACCTGATCGTTTATGCGACAGGTTATGGCTCGATGAACGGCTGGGCGGCGAAACTGATTTCTCAGGAAGTTGCGGACAAGGTCGGACGCTGCTGGGGGCTGGGCTCCGGCACCACCAATGATCCCGGTCCGTATGAAGGCGAACTGCGCAACATGTGGAAGCCGACGCAGCAGCAAAACCTCTGGTTTCACGGCGGCAACCTGCACCAGTCGCGGCACTATTCGCTGTACCTGGCTTTACAGTTGAAGGCGCGTTTCGAAGGCCTCGACACCGATGTTTATCGCCTTGCAGAGCGGCATCATCTGGGCTGATTTCTCAAGTGAACGTTGGTCGGTACACGTGGCAAGCGCACCGGCGATTTGGAAACTGCGTGCTTGGGTATCTAACCCGAGCACGCTTCAGTCCAGCATCGAAGATGACTTTGCTCATTGACTGATTTTGCTCACCGCGCGGAATTTGATGCGAGAGCAGCCGTGCAGCAACATCCCGACGATTATCAACGCCCCCGCCCGCAACCAGGTTTCCCAGCCCTGCTGACTGAGCAGCACCAGACACGACACGATCGCAAGCACTGGGACAACAGTCGGCACGCGAAAGTGATCCTCCTCAACCCTGTCGCGACGAAGAACGAGCACCGCCACATTGGTACTCAGAAAAACGAACAGCAACAGCAAAACCACTGTCTCTGCCAAGGTTGCCAGGGTACCGGTGAGCGTCAGGGCAATTGCCACCAAAGTGGTTGCGAGAATCGCAGCCCATGGTGTTTTTCGTTCAGGCAGCACTGCACCCAAAGCGCCCGGCAATAGTCCCAGATTGGCCATGCCGTAGGTCAAACGACTGGCCATGATCATGGTTAGCAGCGCACCGTTGGCGACGGCTATCAATGCAATAAAAGAGAACAACGCTGGCGGAATATCGAGCGTCGATGCGCGGACAACTTCGAGCAAAGGCGCCGACGTCGCCAGCAATCTCTCGGTCGGCAAAACAGAAGACGCTGCCACACCCACCGCCATGTAAACCACGCCAGCCATCAGCAAAGCCGCGAACAAGGCGCGCGGATATACCTTGCGCACGTCCTTGATTTCTTCGGCCAGATTCGCCGACGTTTCGAAACCTACGAAAGAATAGAACGCCAGCAATGCCGCACCCAGCACCGCGAGCACGGGGCTGACGCCAGGCTTGAACGTCAGCGTTCGCCCCAAATCCGCATCGCCTGTGCGGAAGTACCAGATCGCGGCGACGATCACCAAAATCAACCCTGACAGCTCAATGACGGTCATCACCAGGTTCGCCCCGAGCGATTCCTTTATCCCCCGCGCGTTGAGCAGAGCGATAGCCAGAAGAAACACCAGGGCGGCAATCTGCGGCGATACGTCAACGAAGGCGTGGAGGTAATCACCGGCAAACGCCAGCGATAAACCCGCTGCGCTGGTCACCGCAGCAGCCAGCATGCAAAAACCGACGAGGAAGGAAACAAGCGGTGACTTGAACGCCTTTTCAGCGAAAACCGAAGCCGCGCCAGCGTGGGGATATTTGGTGACCAACTCTGCATAAGAGCCCGCCGTCAACATGGCGAAGAACAGTGCAATCAGCAGCGGCACCCATATCGCACCCCCCACCTCTCCCGCAATCGTCCCGGCAAGCGCATAAACGCCCGCCCCCAGAACATCGCCGAGAATAAACAGAAACAGCATCGGGAAAGTGATAGCCCGGCGCAGAGCAGTTTTATGAGTGGGTGCGGTCACGTTCATTCCTTGGTTCAGGTGTGGTGGAGCTGGATGCTTGTCACCTCAAACAATGGAAATGGCGGGTAAAGCAAAGTTCAAAATCTGTGACGGGGCCGATTGGTCTGGCGCCAACAGAATTGCCGGCTCGGCATTTGTGGGAGCGAGGCTGCTCGCGAAGAGGCCGGCCCAAATGACATGAAGGGCAAACTGCGGACGGCTGCTTTTGGGCGATTGCTGACCGTCACGAAAGGCAGATATCGGCCAGAAGCGGTCATTCACAGCTCAGAAAAAAGTGAGACCTGACCGTGTATGAGATATTTTGCCTGCCTCGAAACCGACTTGTATTCATGGAGGAAAAATTGCGGATTTACATTACAGGTGCTTCGTGCGCGGGCGTGACCACGTTGGGTCAAAACGTCGCAACTCTGCTCGGTGTACGACAGATCGATGTCGATGATTATTTCTGGATGCCCACTAACCCTCCCTTTACGACCAAGCGACCTCCCAGTGAGCGCGTGTCATTGATCCAGCAAAAGTTCGGTGACGACGATTGGGTGCTAACCGGTTCTTGTATGGGGTGGGGAGAAGCGCTGATCACCCATGTCGATATTATTGTGTTTGTTGTAACACCAACGCCCGTTCGCCTTGAACGGCTGGCCGCACGTGAAAAGGAGCGCTTTGGAGATCGGATAGCACCGGGTGGTGACATGCATGAGATACATGTGGCCTTTCGGGAATGGGCTTCGCAGTATGACGATCCGAACTTTTCAGGACGCAACCGAGCGTGGCACGAGGCGTGGCTATCAACGCGGAACGCTCCGGTCTTACGGATTGACGGGATGAACAGTGCCGAAAAGATGGCCGATGATGTCATTCATGCTTTGTCGCAAGCAACGCAATAGCTCTAAACCGGAACGGCTTAGGCATGAATCTCAACACGCGCTTTAGCAATCTCCGCTTTGGCTCTACCGCCGTCAGGCTGATCCAGGTGCATACCGGTTCACGTCGCGAGCGCATTGCCAGCAAGCGCCGGGGTTCACAAAGTCGTGAACCCCGTAGTCCATTTAATTTACCATTCGCAGGCGGTCCGTTCCCGCGCCACCCAGCCCACGCCTGCAGTCCAAATTTCAAATGGAAGGATCCCCGCTTCATGTCCAATACTTTGTTCCGCACACTCGCCTTGTCCAGCCCGTTAGTACTAGCCAGTTGCACCACTGCAGCGCCAACCGCATCGACGCCTGTCGCCTCCAAGGCTATCGAAGCCTTCGTCGACATTTGTCTGAAGACTGCCCCCTCATTCGCTGGATCTGCGGAAGCGGCCAAGCGGTTCGGCATTAACGACCTCCAAGACATGGGTTTCACGCGCATCGGCTTCACCGCGGACAAAAACCTCTCCGTGCAACTTTCCGAAAAGGAATGCGTCGTTACGACCCCGGAGCAACCCGACGACAGCCTGACCCGCCAACTACTGAGTGCCGCGCAGACTTACTCGCAAACGCCGGTAGCAGATCGTGTGCCATCGAAGGTGCGTATCCAGGACAACAACTTTATTCTTCAGCATGACCGAAACGGCGGTGAAGCGTATGTGCTATTGCGGAACAAGTAATTAGCGCTCCTACCCTGGGTTCGAAAAAAACCCGCAAAGCGGGTTTTTTTTGTGTACCTCCTTGGGCAAATTTCAACGACTGCTCTTGGCCATTAGCGGCCACTTGCGAACGTCCGTCTTTGGCCGTTGGCGAACCCTGCTCTCAGCGAAGAAGAGCGTAACAAAGGCGTTGAGGAGCTTCTCGAAGCCATCCGTCGTTACTCCAAGTAGAACGCATTCAGGAGCGCGCTCATGAACAGCACGAACATCAACTACACACACGACCATGTGTTCCTTGGCTCAGCGCACGACGAAAATGCCAAGCGTACGCTTTGGGTTGTGGCATTGACCGTGGTCATGATGGTTGGCGAGATCACCGCTGGCTATATCACGGGCTCGATGGCGTTACTGGCTGATGGCTTTCACATGGCAACTCATGCCGGCGCATTGGGTATCGCGGCGGCGGCTTATGGATACGCAAAACGCCACGCTTCCAGCCAGCGCTACAGTTTCGGTACCGGAAAGGTCGGAGACTTGGGCGGCTTCGCCTCGGCGCTGATTCTCGGCATGGTCTCGCTGGGCATTGGCGTTGAGTCTGTCATGCGCCTGTTGCAGCCATCGGAAGTTCAGTTCGGCACCGCTACGCTCATTGCAATCGCCGGTCTGATCGTCAACATTGTCAGTGCCCTGTTGCTGGGGCACGGACACAGTCATGGGCACGATCACGATCACGGCCATGCCCATGCGCATGACCATCACGGTAACGACAACAACCTGAAATCGGCTTACGTTCACGTCATCGCAGACGCGCTGACTTCCGTTCTGGCCATCGCTGCACTGCTCGCCGGCCGGTATCTCGGCTGGGTGTGGCTGGACCCGGTCATGGGCATTGTCGGCGCCATTGTCATTGCGCGCTGGGCATGGACCTTGATAGGAATCACCGCAGGCGTATTGCTGGATCAGACAGACACACATGTGGCCGAAGAAATTCGCGAACTGGTGGAGAAACCGGGGGATGCCACCATCACGGACTTGCACGTCTGGCGGGTGGGTCCACAAGCCCATGCGGCCATCGGCAGCGTCCTGGGTGAGCCCACTGCGAACGCCGACAGCATTCGTGAGCGCCTCAAGCCAGTTCACGAAGTCAGTCATCTGACGGTCGAGTTTCGGCCTCTCTGATCCAGCGCTCCTCCCCACTTTCTTCAAAGGAACCCGCAATGCCTCCAGGGAAACGTGAACTGGCGCGAATCGAGCGTCGGTTGATAACCACACTCACCGAAGCGTGCGAAACAGCAAAAGGTGAAATCCAAGGCTTTACCTGGCTCACCCACACCGTTGACCTGAACGCATTCGCTGAAACACTGAAGATAACCTGGGTATTCGAGACCCTGGCTGATCGAAAGAACGCTCTGGTTGACGCTAAGGCGCGGATCTTTGAGCTGACATCCATCGCGTTGAAAGATGCCAACATCGAGCTGATCCCTTCAGACCACAATGTCCGATTCGACTCTGAGGAGGAGTGTCAGCGAATTCACGGAGGCGACTGGAAAATCCGCCTGACTCAATCACGTGCGGGCAAAAGCGGTTGACCATGGCCAAAGAAATCGAAAATCCCTGCATCTCTGTTTACCAGTTCAGCGGTGATTTTCAACGGTGAAGCCAACTGGGCCCTACTGACCAGGCTCTCTATACTGGCGTTCCAGGATGGAAATAGAGCGCGAAATATGTCCGTGATACCCAATCATAATTCCCCAGTCATTTTGGTTCCTGCTCAACAAAGCGACTTGGAAAATCTTGTAGCCATACGAATCGAGGCCATGCGCGAAAGTCTGGAACGTGTTGGCCGATTTGATCCGGTGCGTGCGCGTGAGCGGTTTCTTAGCGGTTTTGAAGCTCGCGACACACGCTTCATCGAGGTATCTGGAGAGAGGGTTGGTTTTGTGGTGGTCAAGCATCACCACAATGAACTCTTGCTCGACCACTTGTATGTGAGACCGAGCGCGCAAGGATCAGGTATAGGCTCCGTCGTTCTCGCGCAGATTTTCAAAGTGGCGGATGCTGCCGCGCTCCCTATCAAAGTTGGAGCTCTCAAAGAAAGCGCGTCGAATCGCTTTTATATCCGCCATGGCTTCCAATTCGTCGAAAGCACGGACTTCGACAATTATTATGTTCGTCGGAGCGTTCCGACGCCTGGCCCAGCTTGCTAGCTGGATGGACCTCGAAATACGCTTTACACACGGTGGGCGAAGAGCAGCCGTTGAAATACTCAAATCGCCTTGGGCGCCATTCCGGGTTCAGGGTATTGATTGATGCTCGACTGCTCTGACCCCCAGGCTTTGTTTGAACCGTAATAGATAGCCATCTGGGTCAAGCACCAAAAAATTAAGCTCGCCGTGCAGCCGTTCGTTGTCTCGGTACCAACATTCTTCAATGGGCCTGCGCAGTTCGATACCAGCGTCTCTTAGCGACTTGGCCATAGCTTTGGAATCGGAGCATTGAATCGAGAGATTCATTCCTCGACCATATGGAGAAACCAGCGGGCCGACGCGCCAAGCAGACTCTTCCTGATCATCCTGCTCCAGCATCAATTGGCTTCCTTGAAAAGACAGAAAAGAGAATTTGTCTTCTGGGCGCTCGTATTCGATTTGAAAGCCGAGGACTCGGCAGTAGAAATCCAGGCTTCGTTTCAAATCGGAAACAATCAACTCTGGAACCAAATTATTCATTTTCATAAACGAACTCCTTGTCGTTGATAACCCGCATCAAATCGTTGGAATTTTTAAACGATCGGTGCAAGGGCGTTATCTTGTTACTCCAAACCCTGCCATGGCTTACCTACCGGCGCAATGGTCCCGCCTATTTATCGCCACCGCTGCAGCCCTCTGGCAGAATCGGCGCCACGAATGAGCCGTTGCGCCTTACCTGGGCACTTAGCATTTAGTTGGCAAGACCGGTCTTCAGGACGAGGTCGCGAGTTGAAGGAAAAACACCGATGGTCACTGAAAAATCCGAGCGCCCTTTGATGGAGTCTGGCCATGGCGTGCGGTACGTCACAGCAAAGCTTTGCCGACCACGCCAAGGCTGCGAACTCTCCGGCCCAAAGCCACTGGGCATGGCGCGCAGCCAAATGGGCGTCCGTAACCGGCTATGGTTTTTGACGCTGGCAAGCGTACTGATCGCTGGCTGCTCCGGCTCAAAATCCAATTCGCCCCCACCGGTCGAGCGCGACCCATGCCTGGATGCGGGGCGCGCTAAAAGCGTGGATTACGATAACTGTTTGGCTGATCGGGAAGCCAGCAAGAGGGAGGCTCTCAGAGCACTTCTCGACGATACCGGCGTTAATTCCCGACAGGTAGTAGTCGAATCTGAAGACAATACTTACCAAGCATCTGATTTTCCGGATACACCCATTCCCATGCTCTACAAGGGTGCTGATTCGATAACGGCGACTGAAAAGCGGGCGCTACCTTTCAAAATCCGGGTCACCTGGAAGTACGCCTCCGAGGGTGTCATACCGCCGCCCCGAGACCGTTTCCGGATGGATGAAATGGAAAGATTGATACTGCCAGCGGTACAGGATAAAGGGCTAGCGAAGTGGGTGTGCACCGGGACTGGTGGACACCAGCGGGAGTGGATTTTCTATACGCGAAGCGACGAAGCTTTTATCGCTAAAACACAGGCTGTTCTAGCGCAGACCGGGCCATACCCTATCGAGTTGAGCGCACGCAAAGAACAAGCGTTGAGCACCGACGAGCAAAGTAGTGAAAACCGGCCTGAAGATATCCGTATCACGCCCAAGAAGTGCGTGGAATGATCCGCGATGGTTCTAATGCCTTCACCGACGCGCAGAAGCTGGCAGCCACAAGCGCACTGGTTATAGCCGCAGCCCCTGGAGACGCGTTTCAACCTCCAGGGGCAGACGCACTGTGTGGGCGTCTCAGGCCTTCTCGGTGCTTGCAATCAATGTCGCTCGCCTGATCATCAGAACGTAATAGCAACTCGCTGGAAATACCAGCCCTACTACCCAGGCCAGGTCGATGCCCTGCAGTGACGACGCAATCGGTCCTACATAGAGGGAGGTATTCATGAATGGAATTTCCAGCGCGATGGTCGCGAGGAACACAAAGATCGCGATCCAGTTCACCCGACCATAGATGCCGGAAGGCTCAAAGATGTCTGCTATCTGGTAAATCCCCTTACGAAGCGCGTAATAGTCCACCAGGTTGATCGCCGTCCAAGGGATCAGGAAATAGCTCATGAAGAAGATGAAGTTCAGGAAAAACTGGATGAAGTCATCCTGCGCAAGGCTGCACAGCGCTGTAGCCACTGCACAGATAACCAGCATGAACATGGCACGAACCCGGGGTGTTACTCTCAGCGCAGCGAAGGGCTCAATCACTGTCACGGTCGACATGAATGCCCCGTAGAGATTGAACACGTTGATCGCGATCTGACCGTAGAGCACGAAAGCCACAGCCAGCAATGTTCCCCCGCCGAGCACACTGATGAGGTGCAGACCAACGTTGTCAGAGAATCCTGCGACTGCCTTGGCCAGCACTGCGCCCAGCAGCATCATCCAGCTTCCACCGATGACCGTGCCGACATAGCTGTACCAGAAAACCTTGTGTGTCGAAGTGCTGGTTGGCAGGTAGCGAGAGTAATCGGCTACATAAGGGGCATAGGAAAGCTGCCAGGTCACTGCAATGCTCACCGAGGCGAGGAACCGCGCAAGGTTGAATCCTTCCATAGACCATTGCCCGGGCTCGATTGGCAGTGTGATGGCAATCAAGGTCGCGACGGCGAATACGGCGATCGACACCAGCGAAAGCAGTTTTTGCAAACGATGGATGAGCGAATAGCCAAACAAGGCCACCACGAAACAAAGCCCGCCGAGCAATACAATGTTTCCAACATTGTTGAGTGGGCTGGAATTAGCGATTGCCTGGGCTGCCAGCAGCGTGTTGCTGACAAAGAAACCCAGGTAAATCAGCATCACGAACAACAGCGGAACAATGGCGCCAAATACCCCGAACTGCGCGCGGCTTTGAATCATCTGCGGAATGCCCAGCCTTGGGCCTTGAGCAGAATGTGATGCCATGAACAATGCGCCCACAAGGGTTCCAAGCAGAATGGACAACGCGCTCCAGAACAGATTGAGCCCCATGCTGACTGGCAGCACTCCTGCCGCCACCGTGGTGATGTTGGCATTGGCGCCGAACCAGACGAAAAACAAGGAACGAGGCTCACCATGACGCTCGGCTTCGGGAATGAAGTCGATGCTTCTTTTTTCTACTTTCATATCATTCTCCGGTCAGCAATTCGCAGCGAGATGGCTTTCGAAATGGGCAATGGCCTGCATAAATGCTTCTGGCTCGAAGGCCAGATGATCGGGCTCTGCAGTCACCAGAGAAGCAGCAGGCAGGTTGTTCCATCGCCGCAGTAATTGCTCGGTGGAGAAGATTTCCAGTCCGTAGATCCAGTTGGAGAGAATGAACAGCGCAGAATAATGGGCCGCAGTCGTGGTCGCTGCGCAGGCGTCGGCAACCAGCGTCAGCTGGAAATCATGTTGATAGGCATCGAACAGGCTGCTCATCACACAGACATCGGTCAGCACGCCTATTACCACCAAACGGGTAATACCACGCCTCTTCAATGTTTCCGCCAGATCAGTTTTATGAAAGGCGCTGTAGCGTTGCTTGTCGATTACGACATCGCCGGCCTGCGGGGCCAGTGCATCAATGATTTCAATAGCGCGCGTATCGGCACGGTAGGTGGTCGGCCTGCCTTGCTCGTCTACCGGCTCGCCGAATGCCAGGTTTCGGCCTTGGGCATCGTTGACGTGGCGGCTGTAAAACAGCGGGATATGCATATTGCGGGCGCAGGCAACCAGCGCTGCTGCGTTGTTGATCACTTGCTCGAATCGCGGCAAAGGGTAGCCGTCTTCGTTTTGCATATCGATCACGAGAATAGCGGTGTCTTGAGTCATTTGATTTCTTCCAGGTACAGAGCACCGGGCGATGTGCAACGGGTTCGCCAGGAGGTGTTCGGGGGGATACGCAAAGCGCTGCGTTAGCGTTGCGTGCGAAAGACGTGAGGCGCTTTCGTGGAAGGAATCAGCTGACTATTTGCCAGAAACCATTTTGCTTGGCCGCTACCGAGGCAGGAAGACGTTGAAGGGTGATCTGCAATGGGGCAATAGCTCGTCTCAAGAACCCGCTCATGGCCCCGCACGGCAAGCCGCACCCCAGGCCGGACAGGCGGGTGCGGATACCAGTGATGAAGGGTTCAGGGCGTGCCATGACAAACTCTCAAAGAGATCTTCGGATCTCTACAGCAATTGTCGCGCCAGATTCTGAGCCCCGCAAAATGGCACTTACAGCCTTGATTGCCTGCAGTGTTACTGCAGGTCTGTGGTATACCGTAATACGTCTGTTACAAGACGTATCATCGGCATCCGCGCGTCTATTCACCCGCTTGCATAGCGGACAAACGCCAAGGCGCCGGTACGTGCCGGCCTGACTTCAGCGCTAGCCAACTGTTTTATCAATCATCCACATCCGACGCCAGCGAAAGCGGCTGAATCAGCTGTGAGCCCTGATTACGCACATTCCCGACATCCTTGCCAACCTTGTACCAGTGAAAATCCGTAGCAGGCCTGCAATGCTGCGTCGCAAGCTCGCGAGCTCGTTCTGGCGACGTATCGGGATCGATCCACTCACGGGCGTACTCGGGCGATAAGACCAATGGCTTGCGATCGTGGACATCGACCATGCCTTCATCGCTTGCCGCAGTAATGATGACGAAGCCATCGCGATCATCCGGCTCCAAGCCTGCGTGCACTTCAGCCAGACCGGCGAAAAACATTGGAATCTGTTCTTTCAGCGTTATGAAATAGGGCTGTTTTTTCTTTGGATCGTCAGCATCCTTGACCCATTCGAACCAGCCGTTCGCCGGGGCAAGTACGCGACCGTTCGGCCAAAGCTGATTGAAAAACTTGCCGGTGATGACAGTCTCGACCCTGGCATTGATCGGGTCAGGGCGCTTTCCCTTGGCCCAGAAAGGCGCCCATCCCCATTTGACCTTATCAACGCTCAAGCCCCCTTCCACCGGCCGTATGATCTCCACTCGCGTCGACGGCGCGACGTTGTACCGCTCGACTGGCCAGAGGTCATAGCCATTGATCACCAACTGCTTTGGCGCGAGCTCTTTGAGGTAGTGATCCATCGATTCGTAGATCGAATAGCGTCCGCACATGCTGTCACCCGTCGAATTGTCGTACCTATGACATTGACCGCAAGCGAATCAAATCGTTAACTGTATGCATGTACAGTTAACCTTTTAAGGCTTGCATCATGAGCATCACCCTCCTCGGCCAACTTGCTACCGGCGGTAAGACGCTGCCCCTTTATTCTTCCAAGGTGCCAGCGGGCTTCCCCTCCCCCGCAGCTGACCATATCGAGAAGCACATTTCCCTCGATGAGCTGTTCGATATCCGGGCGCCGCACGTGTATCTGGTGAGAATCGACGGGGACAGCATGCAAGGCGCGGGTATCTATTCCGGGGATTTGGTGATCGTCGATCGAAGCATCGAGGCAGTCAGTGGCGACATCGTCATCGCCGCGTTGAACTCTGAGCCATTCTGCAAGCGCCTGCTTTTGCGCGAGAACGCCGTGCTGCTGTTGTCGGAGAATCCCAAATATCCGGCGCGACATGTCATGGAAGGCGATGAGCTGGTGATCTGGGGTGTCGTGAAATACAGCGTCCGCGATCATGACAATACGTGAGCCGGTTTTCGCCCTGATCGACTGCAACTCGTTTTACGCGAGCTGCGAGCGCGTCTTCAGGCCTGACCTCGCCAGGACGCCGATCGTCGTGCTGTCCAACAACGACGGCTGTGTGATCGCGCGCAGCTACGACGCCAAGCCGTTCGTAAAAATGGGCCAGCCCTATTTCCAGATCAAAGACCATCTGCGGCGACACGGGGTTGTGGCATTCAGCAGTAATTACGCGCTATACGGCGACATGAGTGAGCGCGTGATGACGATCATCGAATCGATGGTCCCGGCGCTTGAGGTCTACAGCATCGATGAGGCGTTCGCCGATCTGACGGGTATGCCTGGGGATTTGTCAGCGTTTGGTCGGCACATGCGTTCCACCCTTCTCAAACGCACAGGCATCCCGGTCGGGGTCGGTATTGCACGCACGAAGACGCTGGCCAAACTCGCCAACCACACCGCCAAACGGCTGCTGGACATCACCGGGGGCGTGGTCGATCTGTGCGATCCGTTCAAACGCGACTGGACGCTGCGCAACACCGATGTCGGCGAGGTCTGGGGCATCGGCAGGCGCATGAAGGCGCATCTGGAAACGATGGGCATCAAGACTGCAATGGACTTGGCAAAAGCCGATCCGTGGATGCTTCGCCAGAAATTCAGCGTGGTGATCGAGAAGACTGCCCGCGAGCTGGCCGGCACGCCGTGTCTGGAATTGGGGGAAGCTGACCCACCCAAGCAAGAGATTTGCTGCAGCAGGATGTTCGGCAATCGGCTCACGCAGATCGAGCCGATCAAGGAAGCCGTCGCCACCTATACCCAGCGCGCCGCAGAAAAGCTCCGCGCGCAAAACTCGCTGTGCAAGAAGATCCGCGTGAGCATTCGTACCGGCATGTTCAACCCCGAGGAAGCGAAGTACGCGAACGGCGCTCTGGTTGAATTACCCTACCCGACCAATGACGTCCGGCTCATGACAAAGGCTGCCACCGAGGCAGTCAACCGCCTCTTCCGGCCGGGATTCAAATACAGCAAGGCTGAGGTTCTGCTGATGGATTTGCGACAGCCTGGCGAATTCACCGATGACCTGTTTGCGCATTCGCAGCCTGTGATGGCGGACAAGGTGATGAGCGTGCTGGATGAGATCAATAGCCGCTGGGGAAAGGGAGTGTTGCGTTTAGCCAGCGTGCCGGCGACGCCCGGGTGGGCGATGCGCCGCGAACTGATGAGTCAGAGTTACACGACCAAAGTCGATCAGCTGTGGACGGTCAGGGCTAGATAGCTTCCAGGTTGGCACTGAGCAATTTTTCTGGCGAAACGAAAAGGCACTTGCGTCAACCGCAAGTGCCTTTGCTACGCGAAACAATTGGGTCAACGAGCCAGCATGAACGTCTCGTATTCCAGATTATCCAGCGCCGACGACAGTTGGGCCAAGCCGATCAACACGCAAATCAATAATGACAACGTGAAGCCATAGCCAAAGAAGCTAGGCCCCAAGTGCATGCTCAATAACGTAAAGGCCGCGTTCAATACCGCGAACAACACGCATAGATTCAGCACGACGCGACGTTTGTCGAGGTAGAAGAACACGTTGAGCAACGCCATGAACACCACCTGGATGCTCACCCCGATCAGATCGATATAGAACAGCGGCAAGTAGTAGCTGGAGATGCCGAGCCAATCCAGCAGGCGCGGTGCGAAGAGGAACAGCAGCACGACTGTAAGCCCCTGGACTTTGCAGATTTCCAGCAGCCCCTGGCGGATGGATAGCGTCATTTCGGTTTTCAGCGAACCGATGTGCTGCAGCGTCTCGCCTTCGCGGATAGCACGGAACAAGCGGTCGTACCATTCGGCAAAATCGGTCTCGATACGCACGAGAAACACCGCCATGCCTGGGATGATCGCCAGGTAAGCGATGAAGATTGGCATGTCATAGAGCATCGACGCCCGCAGCGGTCCGATGACGGCGTTGGACGTACCGGGGTTGAACCAGAACAGGATCTTGTCGATCCAGATGCCGAAGTTGTAGAAGAACCCGGTCGCCAGCAAGCTCAGAAACACGTTGCGCCGATCGAGGAATTCAAAGGCAATCAGCTTGTCCGCCCGATACTCGCGCAGGATGTCGTAGAGGTACAGGAACAGCAGAACGCTGTGCCCTATCAATAACGCCAACAAGAGGCCGGGCATGCGCAGGAAGCTCAGCAGATAAGCACTCGCGACCATCAGCGAATAACCAATCAGCATGACCATCAGGATGCGGTTGTATTTTTTCATCCCCGACAGAAAGATGATCACCAGCCACAAGTTGCAAAGCACCACAAAGTTCGACAACACCAGTACGCGGTAGATCAGCGGCTGATCGAACAGCCATGCCAACAAGATGATCCCCAGCACTCCGGCACCGACGGTGACCAGCAGCAATATGCCGAGCAAGTTAGGCAGGACGTTCTCGTACTTGTGCTCGAACAACAGGTCGGACACGAAACGGGTGAAAAACAACTGCAGGCCGCCCGTTAAAATCAATGAGCTGGCCATCAGGTAGGTCACCGTCACCAGGAACTGCCCGACCAACTCGTTGGGTAACAGAAGCCCCACGCTGATGATACCCACCAGCAGCACGCTGACGATCGACAACACCCACGGCCCGGAGCTGATCAGGCCGGCGTAGACGTAGGCGTGCAGGGTCGCGGTGTAAGAGTCGCGCGAAAGAATCTTGCGCAGTTCGAAGCCAATACCGGCCATTTAACTGTTCTCCATGGCTGCCTGGTACAGGTCGCGATAGCGCTGCAGCATCAAGCCTTCGGTGTAGAAACGGTTGACTCGCAACAGGCCGCTGGCCTGTGCGGCTTCCCAGCGTTCAGGGCTGCGCAACAGTTCAAGGATCGCCGCGCAGGTGGCCTGCGGGTCGGCGATTGCGACGACTTTGCCCGCGACACCGAGATCGCGATCCTCACTGCTGCCGCCTTCGATCAGCTCGCGACACGAGCCCACGTCACTGCTGATTACCGGAGTGCCGGCAGCCCAGGCTTCGAGGATCACCAGCGGCTGCGCTTCGCTGATGGATGTCAGCACCATCAGGCCGAGTTTGGGCAGGATCTCCTGGATACGCTGGAAGCCGAGGAAATGCACCTTGCCTTCCAATCCGAGACTGGCCATCAGGCTGCGGCACTCGCTGACGTATTCCGGGTCTTCCTCCTCGGGCCCGACGATCCAGCCTTCGATGTGAGGCATGGCAGTGATGACCCCGCGCATGGCCCGCAAGAAAGTTTTCACGTCCTTGATCGGCACCACACGCCCGATCAACCCCACCACCGATGCGATGCCCGGCTCGCGCGTCTCCATGGCCCTGGCCCACTGCGACAGGTCGATACCGTTCGCGATCAATTGCGTGCGGCTCGGATCGGCGCCGTCCTTGATCTGACGCTGACGGTTGCCGTCGTACAGGGCAATGATGTGATCGGCGCTGTTGTAAGCCAACTGACCGATGCGCTCGAAGAATCGAACCCAGAGCGTGCGAATGTAGCCGGTACCGCCGTCGAGGCTGCGGTTGAGCGCCTGACCGGAACTCTCGGCGATCCACGACGCCTGGGCCAGGTCGATCTTGCGCTCCTTGGTGTAGATGCCGTGCTCGCTGAGCAGATAGGTGCATTTCCACCGTTGCTTGAGGATGCAACCCAGCGCCCCGGCATAACCGGTGGAAATCGAATGCAGTACCCGCGCCCGCGGCATCTTGCGAGACGCTTCGGCCAGCATCAGTAAAGGTGACTGCAAGGAGCGCAGGGTCCAGAAATAGTTGACGAATGACGGGTCGGCACAATGCTGACGATAGCCCTCGGTCAGTGTTTCCCAGCTCGCGCGGCTGCGCGATACATCGTCGAGCGTCAGGTCGCATTCAGCGATGCAATTGAGCAAGCGCTCACCCAGCTCGCGCTCTGGCTGATCCGGGTGATGCAGAAAACGATAGAGGTCGGCCAGTTGCTGAGGATCAGCCTCGCGCGGCTTGCCATGCAAGTGAGTGGCGTGGGTCGCGTCTTCAAGGAACACTTCCTCGATATGCACCACGTTGGCGGGGATTTCATAGCGCCGCGATGAATACGCCGAACGCTGCCCGCCGATGAACATGACCGAGAACGTCAGCTCCGGCAGGCCGAGGATCATCTGGTGAATCCAGCTCGATACACCGCCGCGCACATAGGGCCATGTGCCTTCCAGCAACAGGCAGATATCGGCTATCGGTGTCGCTTCCTTGTCGTTCATTGCCAACTCCTCACCAGCTCAGCGAAAGGTGGGCGCTGACGGGTTTTTTCCGGAAGTCTGGCCAGCAATCCGGAAATTTCATGATAACGACCGCTCTCAAACGCCAGTTCCGCGTGGAAGGGCAGCAACTGTGCGGAGTCCAGGCCATTCGCTTCTGCTTGGTGCAGCAGTGCTTCGGCGCGTTCGTTTTCACCAAGCTCCAGGGCAATGCGTCCGGCAAGCAACAACAGTTCGCCGCCCTCACCTGCCGCCAAACCCTGTTCGGCATGTTCGCTGGCTTGGCCGAGCACGTGTTCCAGCACGCTGCCCTGCGCCAGGCCAAGATACGCCAACTCCCAATACCAACGCGCGAGCCTGCTGTGCACGGGGCCCGCGTTGCGCTCGCTGACATCGGCCAGTTGCTGGAGGCCCATCTGGATATGCAGGTTGATGTCGCTTTCCTGTTTGTCGAGCATCGAGTACGCCAGCAAGCGCACGTCATCGCTTGGATCGCCGAGCGCCAGCTTGAGGATGGGCACCGCTTCTTTGCCCGGCATGCGTCGGGTTGCCAACAGCGCAGCCAGGCGCTGATCCGGATCGGACGCATGGCGAAGCACATCCTGCAAACCGCCATCGGAAAAGATCGGCGTTCGCATCTGCGACTGTGCGCGGAACGGCAATCCTGGAATGCCAACGGCCTGCCAGGCTTGTCCATCGCGCTTGCGTGGCAGGAACAGCGCCGGGAAGATTGACGCCACCACACCCAACGTACCGATCACCGGTATGAAAAATGCCAGGCTGAAAATGAACAGCGGGCTCCACGGCAACGGGGCGCGATAGCGGGCCGGCAGCAACAGCCACACGGCGCCGCACAACATCAGGCAGGCAAGGCCATGGGTGACGCTGAATACCGCTAGCTGATGCAATTGCGGCGCATCAAGCCACAAACTGGCCCAACTGCCCGCCTCCAGCACCAGTGCTCCGCTAAACAGCCACTTGCTGATCATTCAGGCCACACTCGTTGTAAAGGAAGTTACGCAGCCCGTTGCGATCACAGCCAGGCTCCAGGTTGAAAGACATGACGCGCACGCCCAGGCTGGCCAAATCGCAGTCGTGACCAAAATGTTCGTGCAGCAACAGGCCGATACGCGCCAGATAGCCTTCAGCGCCCTCCGGACTGGTCAGCGGCAACAAGACCAGCAGCAAACGGTGGTCTCGAGCATTGTTCACCGGCAGATGAAGATCCAGACCCCGCTGGCTGCGCTCCATCAAGCGCGCCAGCTCATCGTTGGTTCGCGTCATCTCGAACGCGAACAGACCGGCCGGCAGTTGGTGCTGCTCAACGTCCACTAGCGAGCGCTTGAGCTGCAGGGTGAATTGCTGGGCATCGGCGCTTGGCAGTTGTAGCACTTGCGGGTCGCGGCGCAACAGGTCGGCGATGTGCCCGGCCAACAGCGACAAAAGGCTCAAGGTTCGATCCTGAAACGCGAAGAACGGCATCTGACGTACCGCCAGGATTGCCAGCAGACGACCCTCGGCATCGATCAGCGGAATGCAGGCCTGCAAGGATGAGAATTGCGCCGCGTTCCCCGAATCAATCAGTTCCTGGCGCACGCTGACCAGTTCGCCGCGTTGCAGACACAGTTTGATCAAACCGTCGTCGGTGCCCAGTGGGCCCATCACGCCGATTTGCGCCAATGGCTGGTGCAAGACGTTTTTCTCTGCTTCATCGACACGGTATAACCCGGCCACCCGCAACGCGCCGTATTGCCCCAGCATCGCCACGATAGGCTCGGCCAGTTCGCTCAGGGCATCACCTTCCACCGGCATGCCACGCAACTTTTCCCGCAAGCCCAGCAAAGAGCTGCGCAAGCTCTGGTCGCTGCCGGCCACGCGTTGTTCCAGCAGATCGTGGGACACCCGCAGAATCTGATGGGCACGGGTGAATTCGTCGAGGCGGTACTGACGGTATTCGTTAGCCATCTGCAAGCGTTCGAGACGCCGTACCCACAGGTCGCGCACCTCGCCCACCAACATCCCGCAAACCAGCACGCCGACGATGAACGACGGTTGCAGTTCGGTATATCCCTCGCGTTCCCAATAGCGCAGCACAAACACCGCGGCCACCAGCAGCGCAGCGCTGAACAGACCGCGCACGAAACCGTACCGTACACCTAACAGCAGCGGCGCCAGAACCGGCCAGGGGAAACTGCCGTGCATCTGCAACGGATCTTCGGGTGTCAACCAGAAGCCCAGGCCAATCGCCAGGCCCGTCACAAGCAGCGTTTCCAGCCAAGACACCGGCCCGCTGGCGCGAGGCGCCAGGCTGTAATCCATGTGTGGAGAATTCATTACGTTCACTCGAACCGAAGGGCGCCAACAAGTTTGTCGATGACTGTCTGAGCATTGCCTGCCAGGCTTTCACGAGACCAGCCGGCGCGCGCGCCGCTTTTGCTCCACAGTACGGCGCCACTTTTGGCATCCAGTACGCGCAGGCTCACGCCCACTGCCGGCTCACCGTCGAGGCCGTTTTTGTACTGCCACTCTTCCACGCTGCCGGACACTACATAATCGAGCTTCTGCTCGCGCGCCCATTCCATGGCGCCGTTGAGGCGCTGATTGTCATCCATCAGTGCTTGTTCACCCTGGGTGCTGGCCGGGTAAACCCGTGGTTGCAGGCCGTGGCTGGACAGCACGCTGAGCAGAATCTGCTCGCTACGCTCACCGGCTTGAGGCGTTTGGGAATAGTTGACCATCGGCACGACGCCCCACAGCGCATTGCGCGGCAGGCTCGGGCTGTTGTCACTGGTGAAACTGGAGCAGCCAGCGACGAACAAAACTGTCAGTGCCAGGCTAAGGTTGCGAATTGCTTGCATAAGGTTGTCTCCCGTAGAGTTCTGTAATCAGCGCCCGAAACGCAGGCCATAGCTCATGCCCACTACGCCGCCGGACTGGCCATCCCCGCCCTGTGGCGCAGATTGGTAGCCGAAGGTCAGGGCCAGTTCGTCGTTGCCCAGTACTTCAAAACCGATACCGGTGTTAACGCCGTAGTTGAATGTCTGATCGGTCCATTGCCACCCTGCCGTCATGTCCACCAGCCAGGTGTATTGCGGCTTGCTGCGCACGAGCGCGCCCGGAATACCGCGTCGCCAAGTAGAGCCAACGTACAGTTGGCCATAGCGGCTTTGCAGAAGATCTTTGGCCGTCACCGTCTGCAATTCGACGGGATCCGCTGGCAGCGGCAAACCCGTGTCCGGATCAGTTTCGACAGCCGGAGCGGGCAAGGTCGGCACGCGGACAGCACCGTTGAAGTCGCTGGACAGGTAGTCCAGATTCCGGTCTTTGACGTTGTTCTTCTGGTAATCGAGACCACTGCGCACCGTCCAGTTGGGGCCGGCGAATTCCAGGGTGTGATCCAGCTCCAGCTTCAGCGCGTGACCGTTACCGAGCGAATCGCCGGCACGGGTCGAAAACGACCGCTGCGCGACTTCCCAACTCAGTTGATCGCGCGCGGTCAGGCCGTGACGCCCGCCGACCCAAGCGCGATCCTGCTGACCGAAGGCACGCATCAAACCGCTGTCTTCGCTCTTGCGATGCCAATCCAGACCGGTCTCGATCTGCTGCCGCGAATCCAGTTGCCATTGGCGCGACAGCCCAAGGCCGTTGCGGTCATCGTCCTTGCGCTGACTGGTGTCGCCGAAGAACGTCCAACTGCCATTTTCCACCGGGCGAATCAGGGTCAGGGCCGCATTGCTTTCGTCACCGATTCTCGACGAGATAACGTCGTCACCTTTGTACTTGCCGTTTTCGACTTCGAGGTCGGCGTACCATTTGTCGCCCAGGTTATGGGCAATTTTCAGGCGCGGCGAGTCGAAGGAAATACCCCCGAAATCTTGCTTCTTGTAGGACAGCAGCATGCCTTGCGGCGTGGTTTCGTGGATTTCCACGGCCTGGCGGCGCAATTGGTCGTTGACCGCCTCAGGCTGATCGTCACCCAGCGCCGATAAGTTGATGTCCAGCGCTTCATTGGTGCGCCCCAGACGGCTGACCGCCTGGGCACGTTGGGCCGGATTCAGATCGCTGTTGGCCAGCAGGGTTTCGAGCTGGGATTTATTGCGGCTGCGCAACGCCTGCTGAATCTGCTCATAGCGGTCGACCTTCAGGCCCTGGCCGCGTGCCCATTCCAGCCACTGGTCTTTTTGCGATTCCTGGTTGGTCGCGTCAAGACGCGCCAGCAACCGTTCAAACCACAATTGTTTCATGGCGGGCGAGCCGTCTTTCCATTTGAACAATTGTTGCTGCGCCATACGTGGCGAATAGCTGCTGGACATCAAGCGCAGCCAGATGGCGTAGCGCTGCGACGACGGTTGCAGATTGTCGGCCTCGGGATTGCGCAGCAGCTTCAAGCGCAGTCGTTGCGCGGCATCCTGATAACCCGCGGTGTCCAAGGCATCGGCATACGCCGCCTGCACCAGCCAATCGCCAGGCACTGTCTTCAGATACGTGCGGTACCAAGCCAACGCTTCGGCATCGCGACCGACCAACTGGCTGGCACTGGCAAACGGCAGCCAGAGCAAGCGATCCTGACGGGCCTGTGCGCGCCATTTGATAAGCAGAGGTTTGAGCTTCGCGGTATCGCCCTGATCAACGTAGAGCCACATCAAGCGCTCGCGGAACAGGTTTTCGCCGGAATACTTCGCCAGGCCCTGCAAATACAAGCGCTCGGCTTCTTCGGGTTGCCCTTGTTCGACCGCCAGAGCGCCACGCACGGCCAGCACTTGCGGTTGCTCATAAGCATCCGGGTATTGCTCGGCGTCCTTGAGCAGCTCGACGACTTGTGGCCAGTCCTGCAGATCTTGGGACAGCTGAAGGGCTTCGACCAGGCGTTGCGGATTTTTCCCGCTGTGCCAGCTGGCAATCATCAATGCCTGTGCGCGTCGTGGATCGCGGGTTTGATACAGCGTGATCAGCTGGCTTTCGTCGCCACGGTTGAGCTTGCCATCGATCGCCAGAAGCCTCTCCAGAGATTCCAGCAAATCTTCATCACGCTCCATGTCCCAGGCCAGGGATGCGCGAGTGAGCCAGTAGCCAGAGTATTTGATGCTTTTATCATTGGCCTGAACCACCTTCCATGCTGCTTGTTCATCGAACAGCTTCATGTAGGTGCTGGCCCAGTCAACTCGCTCGGGCATGGTCAGTTCAAAGCGCTTGGCAAATTCACTGTAGGCCTTGGCCTTTTCGGCAAACTTTCCAGTGTTTTCCAGATTCTGCGCCAGCCGCGTCCACGCCAGTCGATGCGAAGGGTACTTTTTCAGGTAGGCGAGCAGCCAGCTTTCGGCCTGCTCGGGCGTACCGCGCGATTCATGGCCATAGATCAGCGCATCAAGTTCAACGTCAGTAAGGGCACGCTGCTGCATGATCTCAGCGAGCAGCGGGATCGAGCGATCGAAGTCGAATTGCTGGCTCGCCAGCCGCCATGCGTGTTCACGCATTTGCGGATCATCTTTCAACTTCAGACGGCGAATCCAGAAACCCAACGCTGCCGCGTTGTCCCCACGCCATTCACCCAACCGGGCCATTTGCTCCAGCAACGACAAGTCATCGGGGTAAATGGTGGTCAACGGCAAACCGGTTTCCCAGGCACCGGCCAAATCATTGATGGCCAAACGCACGTGAAACTCTTTAAGCGCGACTTTCGGATTATCCGGCTGCAACACGCGCCATTGCTTGAGTAGGCGCTGGGCCAAATCAAAATGCCTGGTCGCCACCGCCACATCGACGCCCTGCTCCAGCCAGGCAGGATCGGTTTGCGGATTGTTGAGCTGCGGCAACTCATCGGCAAGCACCTGCGCCGCCCGCTGGTCATCGCCTGCAGACAACAGACTGTCGAAGGCCAGTTGCGCAAATTCACGACGTTCGGCCGCTTGCTGACTTTCGCGTCGCAGCTGCAGATAGATATCCGCCGCCCGCGCCGGTTTTTCGCCGGCCATGTACCAGCGCGCTGCGGATTTCAGCGCTTCGGTTCGTCCGGCCGGATCGCGCCCGGCGATCTCTTCGTAGACGGTGGCTGTGAACGCGGGGGACTGCAAAGTCAGCCCCAGCGTCGCCAGCTTTCGCAACAGCGGCAGCGGCAGCTTGGCGTGGTCGAAGCTTGTCAGCCGCGCAGCCAGCGCCTGCTGCGCGATCAGATCGTTTTTACCGGCGGCCATTAACGAATCCAGTTCGAGCCGGTAATAAGCTTGAACGTCGGCCGTCGGCTTGGGCCAGGCGTCGATATGCTCGCGTGCCCGGGCGTAGTTGCCCAGGCGAATCAGCAGATCCACCAGTTGCATCCGCAGATGGTCGTCATCGGGATGGGATGCCAGTAATAACTCGCCGTAGTTGGCCGAGACCGCATCGGGCTCGCCGCCGTCGGGCTGGAATACTTCTTCGCGCTGGAAGGTTGCCCAGAGCAGCCCGCCCACGGCTACCGCCACGACCGCCAATGCCCAAGGATTGAGCAGGCGGTTATTTTTAGTTGCAGAAGAGCTGACCATTACTCACCTGCTTCATTGGTAATTGAAAAGTCCAAAGGCCGGCCGAAGCCTTGCCCGCAAATCGCTGTCCATCCACTTCTACGCGGCAGGCAGTCGCCGAACGCACCGAGAAGCTCAAGTCGAACTCCCCGGCGAAGCTGAAGTTGACCCGACGATCATCCAGATAGCGCCAATCAACCAAGGGCAAGTTGGCTTCCTCCAATGCCGGCCGGGTGTCGCGATCAGGGCGCAACACCAGCAAGGCACTCGCACTGCTCAGGGCGACGTAACGGCCCTGCGGCAGATCGCGCACCCCGGCAATGCCCTGAGAACGCAGCAAGTCGGGCCAGCCCATCTGCGGATCCAGGCGCAACGTCCGCAGCGCATCCATCCCGCGGATCTGCCAGGCACCATCCGCCGTTTGCGCAAGGCTGGCCTGATACAAGCCGTGCACGCGATCCAGGTAATCGCTCATCCACAGCGACATCGGCTGCTGATCGCGCATGTACCCGTAGATATCGTGCATGGCCTTGATGGACGCTTGCTTGGTGCTGGAATAGAAGTGGTAATACAGATGCAGGCCGCGCAGACGGCGCGGGTTTTCGGTGAGTTCGAAGGTATCGATCAACTCACGAAAGCCGTAATACGGGCCTTTCCACAGGTTGGTGTAGAGGTTTTCATTGATGATCGGCGCGTAGTACTGCAAACCGCCCGGCGTAGGCCGCAACAGCGGATTCAACCCGGTCAGCGACGGGTTGGCCTTGGTCATGATGGTCTCGGAGCCGTTGACGTTCTTCAGACCAGCGTCGTAGGCCAGCTTGATGGTGTCGGAAGACGGCAGCGCGTCGCCTGGCCAGAACACCAGCTTCACCGGTTTTTGCGGGGTGGTGAGATTCTGGTTGATGTAGTCGCGCGAGCCGAATATCTCGCGACGAAAATCGATCTTGTCGTAGCCGAGGATCTTCATATTTATCCCGTACTCAGGCTCGAAGTTCTCGCGCTTGCGGGCTTTGTCTGGCTGCATGAAAAACGGATGACTGAACGTGTGCGACGCCACCTCGACTTTGGGGTTGGCGAAAATTTCGCGGGCGATCGGCTCAAGCTCACGGGCCAGGAACGGGAACGCGCCGCGTGGCGAAATCTCGCCTTCGATGATCGACACCGAGGTCAGAAATGGATTGGGCTTGATGTAGTCGTCCAGCGTATGGCGCCCGGCATATGGCGTGCCGCGCACTTCAGCGCGGGACGGGAAGCCGTCGCCATCGATATGCACGGTGGCGATGCGGCGGCCGTTTTCGGTGGTGGTGTCCGGGCGCGGCTGCACGGGCAAATGCAAACTGGCTTGAAGGAACGCGAACGGGTCGATGATCCAGCGTGCGCGTTCATTGTTTCTTTCGATCAGGTACGGCGCCAGCGCCAGGCCGCCCCATGGGGCGGTGACCACAGGAGTGAATACCTCGCCTGCCGCATTGGTCAGCGACAACGCCACTTTCGGCCCGTCCGGCAGCGTTGCCAGAGCGGTCAAGTCACGCGAGCGCGGCACCACCGGCGCCTCAAAGTTGCCGACCAAGGTGTTGTCCTGGTGCGTCACAGTAAGCACTTGCGTACCCGGCGTCGCGCCGCGCTTGAGGCCCATGCGCTTGAGCAGCACGGCGTCTTCAATCGGCAAGCCGGCAAGAAAAGCCACCGGGACGTTTTCGTCCAGGCGCGCCTTGATGAACCGGTTGAATGTCGCAACGTCCTGCGGCGGGCCACTGGTCATCCAGGTCACCACGCCGGCATAAAGTCCATTGAACGCGTAACTTGGCAAATCACTGTCGGCCGGCAGGTAATCGACGCGGTAACCGAGATATTCCAACAGACCGCCGACGTACGTATGACCGTTGGCGTTCTCAAGTGCCCCTTCACGCGGGTCGAAAATCAGCGCAATGCGGCGCGGCTGCACCTCGATACTGCTGATGCCCATGGTATTGAGATCAGGGGTGCTGATGTACGGAATGAAGCCTTCGCCGCGCAGACGCTTGGCCAGCTTGCGTGCGTCTTCACGCTGTTCCGGTGGCAAGTAGTCGATCGCCACCAGCGGGATACCCTTGGCGCGCAGCGGCTGCAGATGTGTTTCAAGCCACTCGCGATCAGATTCAGACACCGGACGATAGCGTTTGGTCGTCGCATCCCAGCCGGCATGGATCGACTCGACGGCCACGGCGGCGGCGACACCATCCAGTTCTGGCAGCACTTCAAAGCCGCGATTGAAGAACAGCTTTAAATCGGGCTGACGTTTGTGCAATTCGCGCAGCAGACTCACCAGGCCAACGCGCTGGGCTTCACGCGCGTCTTGCGGCACGAGTTGAAAACTGTCCAGCGTATCGAGGAACAAGCCGGCGTAACCTTGCGCTTGCAGGTCTTTCGCGCGACTGAACAAATGCGTGCGCCAGGCTTCCGACGTGAGATCCATGACCTGGCTGTCCCAAGCATCATTACGCACCGACGATAGCGCTTTGTTCAGACCGGCCTTTTCGATTGCAGCCTTGTTGCCATCGAATTCGCCGACAGAAAGGTACGCAAACGGCTGGCTGCCTAACGACCGCAGGGTTTTGACGTCAGCCGGCGTCATATGTCCCGGCTCGACCACCGCCCAGTCAAACTGCGACAGCTCGGGCAATGGCGGCTGGTCGGCGTACCAGAACGCGACGCTGGTGGGTTGCGGCAAAGCCGCAGCCTGGACTGCTGACCCGCTAACGACCAATGCCAATGCAGCCATCAGCCGCTCGGCAATCGCGCGAACACGCGTCCTGCGAAAAGCAATTTCCATAGTTCACTCTTGAATAGTGGCTGAGCCAGTATTTCGTTAACGTCGGATGGTGGTGACCGGCGGGTTACAAGCTTCGCAGAAGCTGCGCCAAGCCCTGGCCAATAGCGGTTGGTTGCGCGAGCGTGAAGTTATTCAGCAAGCGAGCATTGTTGGCGCGCGAGTGGCGAATATCACCTTGGCGTGGTGCTTGGTAAGACACGTCGAGCGGCGTGCCTGTGGCCTTGCCCAACTCGTCGATCAGGTCGTTGAGGCTGGTCGAACGGCTGAGTCCGACGTTGATGGCAACGCGCGGCGGCTCGCTGGTTTTTACCGCCTGGACGAGGATGCTCACCAGGTCGTCGACGTATACGAAATCACGGGTCTGTCCACCGTCACCGAATACCGTGATGGGTTTTTTGGCGAGCGCGCGTTCGGTGAAGATGCTGATCACGCCGGAATACGGAGAGGACGGATCCTGGCGAGGCCCGAAGATATTGAAGAAGCGGAATACCACGGGTTCCAGGCCATGTTCGCGGCGGTAGAAATCCAGATAATACTCACTGGACAACTTATCGCTGGCGTAAGGCGTGAGCGGTGCCTTGGGAGTGTCTTCTTCGATTGCACTGCCTTCGCCGTTGTTCCCATAAGTCGCGGCACTGGAGGCAAAGACCACTCGCTTCACGCCGGTTTGCAGCATGGCTTGGCAGACGTTGAGTGTGCCCACGAAGTTGGCTTGATGGGTGCCGACCGGGTCATCAACCGAAGCTTGCACCGACGCGACTGCAGCCAGGTGAACCACGGCGTCACAACCTTCCATGGCTTGGCGCACGACGGCAGCGTCAGCCACGTCCCCGATCATTAACTCCAGGCCAGCATGTCCGATGGGCAGATTGACAACCTTGCCGGTCGACAGGTTATCCAGCACGCTGACCTTGTAGCCTTCGCCAAGCAAGGCATCGACCAGATGCGAACCGATGAAGCCTGCACCACCGGTGACCAAAACGCGTTCCATAGACATGAAATTCTTTCCTGAAGATTCGATCGCAAGCACTTGGGTGGGGCACCACTTACAAGATGGAGGGCGGTTTGCTGCTCGCCCTTCCAAGACTTGTTGAACTCGTTTCTTGAGGATTCATTACCCGAAATCAGAAACCCCAACACGGCTAAAAATGGCGTAAAGCCATCAAAACCGGCCGGGATAATGTTTGATCCTGATAGGGCTGTCAATAGATTGTCATTTCTTTTAATTTGCGCCAAATAACGCCATTTAATTGACGACAAATTACTATCAAACGGCTGTGCGGGTGCGTCCTGGATACCGCGAAAACAAGGGCTCCTTCGCCATCGAGGAACTAGAAAACAAAGCTATGGCCGAGCTCTTCTTCCATCCATTCGAGGAACCGCCGAACGCGCGGAAAACTCGAGTGTGCCCTCGGGAACACCAGATGATGGGCGGCGACAGGTGAACTCAGTGCTTGCGGCGCGACCTCGACCAAGGCACCGCTTGATAAATACTTTTGCGCGAGCAGTGCACTTTCCAGAGCGAAACCCAAACCGTGGCTTGCCGCTTCGAGGGTCATGTACGAACGGTCGAAACTCAGCGCGTAAGGATTTTCGGGTCTTGCCAGACCATGCTGGGCGAACCACTCCGGCCACCTGAGGAGCGTTGCCTCAGAAAGAATCAGATCCGCCGCCAGCAGATCCGCTGCGGTATTGATCGGGCAACGAGCCAGCAGCTTCGGCGAGGCAAGGACGGCGAACGTTTCGTTGCGCACAGTGCGGACTTCGTAGCTGGGCCAGTTGGGTCGTCCGTGGCGGATATCGACGTCAATCTTGTCCTGGCTGAAATGCAGCGACTCATAGGAACAGGAGAGGTTTATCTGAATATCCGGGTTACTCATTCGGAAAGCTTCAAGCCGAGGCATGAGCCAGAGCAATCCAAAACTGGGAGAGGAATGAAGTCTGAGGCAGTCCAGACTCACGTCACTCGCCGCCCGCTCCGTTGCGACTTCCAGACTCTGCAAGAGACCGGAAATATCCTTCAGATACTGCTCGCCAACAGGCGTCAGTGTCACTCCGCGAGCGGCCCTGACAAACAGCTGTCGCCCGATCATCACTTCCAGTTTAGCTAACTGATGGCTCACCGCAGACGGTGTGAGATCAAGCACCTCGGCCGCTCGGGCGAGATTGCCGAAACGGGCTGTCTGCTCGAAGGCTTGAATTGCCCTCAGCGGTGGCAGATTGAATGAGGGATTTTCGTCGTTGCGCATCAGACGTGTTCCTTGTTTTTCTGGGCGTTACGGAGACAGTGTGCACTCGCTACTCAGCAACCTGGAGGCCCGAGAGGTGAATTTTTTTCATCGACCAGTGACGTTAGCATTATTGCTCGGCACTGCGCCGAGGAACACTCTGAATCATCGATCAATGAATCGAACCATAAAAACAATCAGAGGTAATCCTCATGCTTCTTCAAGGTAAAGTCGCCATCATCACTGGCGCAGCGTCGGAACGTGGTATCGGCCGTGCAACCGCAGTGACCTTTGCCAACCACGGCGCCCGCGTGGTTATCCTCGATCTGGACGAGGCCGCTGCACGTGACGCAGCCGCCGCCCTCGGCGAAGGTCATTTGGGACTCGCAGCCAACGTTGCGGACGAAACCCAGGTCAAACTCGCTGTCGCTAAAGTCATCGAGCGATTCGGACGTATCGACGTACTCGTCAACAACGCCGGTATTACCCAACCGATCAAGACCCTGGACATCCGCCCTGCCGATTACGACAAGGTTCTGGATGTCAGCCTGCGCGGTACATTGCTGATGTCACAAGCCGTCATTCCTACCATGCGCAGTCAGGCTTCAGGCAGCATCGTGTGCATGTCCTCTGTGTCCGCCCAACGCGGCGGCGGCATTTTCGGCGGCCCCCACTACAGCGCCGCGAAAGCCGGTGTTCTCGGACTGGGCAAAGCCATGGCGCGAGAGTTCGGTAGCGAAAATATCCGGGTTAATTCCATCACGCCTGGCTTGATACATACCGATATCACCGGCGGTCTCATGCAGGATGAACGTCGCCACGCGATCATCGAGAGCATTCCGCTGGGTCGCCTGGGCGCCGCTCAGGATGTTGCCAACGCGGCGTTGTTCCTCGCTAGCGACCTGTCCTCTTACCTCACCGGGATCACCCTGGATGTGAACGGCGGTATGTTGATCCACTGACGCAAGTGGCGGGTCGCATCGGCCCATAAAGTTCTGGATCGAAGGTACGCCGGGTTCATACCGGCGTTCTATAAAAACAAGAGATCAGACTGACATGATTACTTCCACCATGACCCTCGACGCTGCTGCCTCGGTTCGGTCAAGCGCCTACCGTAAAACCGCCTGGCGCTTGATGCCGTTTCTGATGCTGTGCTACCTGTGCGCTTACCTTGACCGGGTCAACGTAGGGTTCGCCAAGCTTCAGATGATGAGCGACCTCTCGTTAAGCGAGACCGTTTACGGGCTCGGCGCGGGGGTGTTTTTTCTCGGATATTTCCTTTGTGAGGTGCCGAGCAATCTGATCCTCCACAAGGTGGGTGCCCGACGCTGGATCGCGCGCATCATGATCTCGTGGGGCATCATTTCCGCCCTCTTCGCTTTCGTTGAAACGGCGTGGCAATTCTATGCGCTGCGCTTTTTGCTTGGCGTCGCAGAAGCAGGTCTTGCGCCCGGTCTGTTGCTCTATCTCACTTATTGGTTTCCTTCCTATCGTCGCG
This sequence comes from Pseudomonas fluorescens, assembly GCF_900636825.1. Classification (NCBI taxonomy): domain Bacteria; kingdom Pseudomonadati; phylum Pseudomonadota; class Gammaproteobacteria; order Pseudomonadales; family Pseudomonadaceae; genus Pseudomonas; species Pseudomonas fluorescens. The sequence continues at coordinate 3,037,405 of NZ_LR134318.1, forward strand.
CGAAAATGACCGTGCTGTGGTTCATCGCCATTCCGCTTTCCGGAATGGTCGGCGGGCCGCTTTCAGGCTGGATCATGACGGAGTTCGCAGGGTTTCACGGCTGGGCTGGCTGGCAATGGATGTTCGTTCTGGAGGCCATTCCGACGGTGGTGGTTGGGCTTTTGGTCCTGGCATACCTCAAGGATGGCGTGCATCAGGCCACGTGGCTGAGCGATGAAGAAAAGGAACTGGTCAGCAAGGAATTGGCCGAGGACAACAGCCAGAAAGTCACCCACGCTTCAGTGGCTGAATTTATCCGTGATCGCCGCCTGTGGATTCTCGCCTGCATCTACTTCTGCGTAGTCATGGGCCAGTATGCGATCACGTTCTGGTTGCCCACGCTGATCCGCAATGCTGGCGTTTCCGACGCGATGCACATCGGCTTGCTGACCAGCCTTCCCTACCTGTGCGCCATTGTCGCCATGATTCTGATGGGTCGTAGCGGGGACAAACACCAAGAGCGTCGTTGGCACCTGGTGGGGCCGATGATTGCGGGCGCCCTCGGTCTCGCGCTCGCCGCGGTATTTGGCGGCAGTCTGGTTCTATCGGTATTGAGCCTGTGCCTGGCGGCGGCGGGTGTGCTTTCTGCCTCGTCACTTTTCTGGATGCTGCCGACCACATTGCTGGGCGGAGTTTCCGCTGCGGCGGGCATCGCCGGCATCAACAGCTTTGCCAATCTCGCAGGGTTCTGCTCGCCCTATTTGATTGGCTGGATCACCACCACGACCGGTTCAAGCGCCATCGGCATGTATCTGATCACTGGCGTGCTGTGCATCGGCGCCTGTCTGGTACTGCGCATTCCTGCCGCCTCGGTCAATCGTTGAGTTAACGGAGAATTCCCCCATGACTGCCGATCCATCTCATGCGCCGTCCACCACTTTGGTGCAGCGCGCGCACAATATTCGCCGCCACGCTTTACGCATGGGCCAGGTCCAAGGCCAGGGTTACGTCGGTCAGGCCTTAGGCGCTGCAGACCTGCTGGCCGTGGCGTATTTTCACGCGATGGCCTACAAGCCCGAAGACCCGGAATGGGAACAGCGCGATCGCTTCTACCTCTCCATCGGCCACTACGCGATCGCACTCTATGCAGCGTTGATCGAAGCTGAAATCGTGCCCCTGGATGAGCTTGAAACTTATGGCTCAGACGACAGCCGCTTGCCGATGTCCGGCATGGCCACGTACACACCGGGCATGGAAATTACCGGCGGCTCCCTTGGCCAGGGTCTGGGAATCGCAGTGGGCGCCTGCCTCGGTCTGAAGCGCAAGAAGTCCGCTTCGTTCGTTTACAACCTGCTATCGGACGGCGAACTGAATGAAGGCTCGACCTGGGAAGCGGTGATGTCGGCCTCTCATTGGAAACTCGACAACCTCATCGCAATTGTCGACGTTAACAATCAACAAGCCGATGGACGCTCCAGCGAGGTGTTGGCGTTTGAACCCATCGTCGATCGATGGCAAGCGTTCGGCTGGTTCACCCAACGTGTGGACGGTAACGATCTGGACGCATTGGTAAAGGCGTTCGATGCGGCGCGCAACCATCCAGCCGATCAGCCCAGAGTGATTATCTGCGATACCAAAATGGGCAAAGGTGTGCCGTTTCTGGAAACCCGCGAGAAGGCGCACTTCATCCGCGTCGATGAACACGAATGGGATCTGGCCTTGAACAATCTCGAAGAGGGGAAAACTGCATGAGCACTACCAATACCAATACGGCTCCGGCGCCCGTGACCGTGAAGAAAAAACTGACGACCTCTGCGATGATTGCTTCAATTGCCTCTGAAGGTCAGGCAACAAAATCTGCGCCCTTTGGCCACGCCTTGGCAGCACTCGCGGATCAGCGATCGGACATCGTCGGCTTGTCCGCCGATTTGTCGAAATACACGGATCTGCACATCTTCGCGCAAGCTCACCCCGACCGTTTTTATCAGATGGGCATGGCTGAGCAGTTGCTGATGAGCGCGGCCGCCGGCATGGCTCGGGAAGGCTTTGTGCCGTTTGCCACTACCTATGCGGTGTTTGCCTCCCGTCGCGCCTACGACTTCATCTGCATGGCGATAGCCGAAGAAAACCTCAACGTCAAGATTGTCTGCGGCTTGCCTGGCTTGACCACCGGTTACGGCCCAAGCCACCAGGCTACCGATGACCTGGCGATCTTCCGCGCCATGCCAAACCTGATGATCGTCGATCCGTGCGACGCGCTGGAAATCGAGCAGGCCGTGCCGGCAATCGCTGCGCATCAAGGCCCGGTTTACATGCGCCTGCTACGGGGCAACGTGCCGTTGGTCCTGGACGAGTACGGCTACAAATTCGAGATCGGCAAAGCCAAGACCCTGCGCACCGGCAATGATGTGTTGATCATTTCCACCGGTCTGATGACCATGCGTTCACTGGAAGCGGCGAAAGAACTCCAGGCGGACGGCATCGATGTCGCCGTCCTGCACGTTCCGACCATCAAGCCACTGGATGAACAAACCATTCTGGCCGAGGCGCGCAAGTCGGGCCGCCTGGTGGTGACCGCAGAAAACAGCTCGATTATCGGTGGCCTCGGCGAGGCGGTTGCCGGGTTGTTGCTGCGCAATGGCGTCACGCCGACCTTCCGGCAAATCGCTTTGCCCGACGCATTTCTGGACGCAGGCGCTCTGCCGACGCTACATGATCGGTATGGCATCTCGACGCCCGCCGTTTGTGCGCAAATCAAAGCCTGGTTGTAGCGGCATCTTGTTGTAGTTCATCGTGAAGAGCGCTTCGATGAGGGGCGCCTCTTCACATGAGAAAAGGGGCGCAGTCTTGAAACCACATGAATTGCTGGATCCCGCTTTCCGAAGCTTTTTGACGCCCGGCGCGGAACAAGCCTGGGCGCTGGATACGCTGCCTGCCATCAGGGAGCGCGTCCACGCAACATTCAAACCGACAGTGCAAGCCCGTTGCGAGTCGGTATGGACAGCAACTTTTGATGGAGCGCAGTTGCGTCTGTGTCTTTACCAGCCCGATGTCGCGGCACAGGGCAAGGTTCTACCTGTAATCCTGTACATCCATGGCGGTGGTTTCGTCCTCGGACAACCTGAAATGGCAGACGACTATCTGGCAGAACTGGCCGAAGAATTGGGCGCACTGATAGTGGCTGTTGATTACCGCCTTGCACCCGAACACCCCTTCCCCATTCCTCTTGAAGACTGCTACACGGCGCTTGGCTGGTTATTCGAAAATCGCCAAGACTTCAATATCGACACCCGTAAACTGGTCGTCATGGGGCACAGCGCCGGCGGCGGACTGGCTGCAGCGCTGGCTATTCTGGCTCGTGATCGAGGCACCTACCCCATCGCGGCACAAGTCCTGATCTATCCGATGCTGGATTATCGAACAGGCACTGCCGACTCGCCGCACAAGAACAGCACTACCGGAACAATCGGCTGGAAGCCTGAGCCCAACCTGTTCTGCTGGAGTTGCCTGCGCGGCGACTATGCACTCGATGATGAAAGAATCGGCTGGTTTTCACCGGCAATGCAGACAGACTTGAGCGGTCTGCCACCGACTTATATCTCGGTAGGCGCACTTGATCTATTTCTGGAAGAGGATGCCGCTTTCGCATTGAGGCTGTCTCGCTCAGGCATCGCCGTACAGTTCCATATTTACCCCGGCGCGCCGCATATGTTCGACCAGAATCCGGGCCACGTAACTGACCAGTCTGCCCACGACATCGTCCGAGCTTTGAGGCGTGCGATAGCAAGCGAGTAGGAAATGCTGAGCCACAGAAAAGGGCCACTTGGGCCCTTTCGTTGAAACCACAGAGGCTTTGTCAGATTGGCTCTACGTCAATCTCGCTCGCTTCACCAAGCGCGCGGTATTGATCGCGGAGCTTTCTCAGCTCGCGCGCTTCCATTTTCTCCAGACCCAAGCTGGCATTTTGCGCTGCATTCGTCGCTCGAATGAGTTCATCGATCTTCAGATGCAGAATGTCATTGTCTCGGTTTTGCGTATTCTGAATCAGGAAAACCATCAGGAATGTGATGATCGTCGTCGAGGCGTTGATGATGAGTTGCCAAGTGTCGTTGTAGTGGAAGTACGGCCCTGTTGCGGCCCAGGCGACGATCAAAAGGATCGCCGTCAAAAAGGTTTTTGGGCTGCCCGCCCAGTTGGACAGTGCCTGGCAAAAACGTGCGAATTTCATCTGGATACCTCTGGATAGACCCAAACATTGACCTCGTCTATCGCTGAAATACTTAGTCACATTCCAACCGCTCGTCGGTGTTAATGTGTTGAGGCAGAGATTGCGCCGGTTGAAGCGTTGCTAAACGGCCCGGTTTACCAGCCAAAAAGATCGCAGCCTGCGGCAGCTCCTACACTGGAATGCGCGATCCCCTGTAGGAGCTGGCGAAGCCTGCGATCTTTTAAGACTTGCAGTCTTGGTCCTCCGCAGCGCTGGCTCAAAAAGTGTTGCGCGCGGGTGCTAAACCCATCGAGCGCTGTTCCGCGCGCACCCGGCACGCTTCACCGAACGCCTGAAAGATCTTCAAATAATCCGCATGCGACATCACTTGCCACTCTGGATGCCATTGCACGCCCAGGGCAAATCCTTTGCTGCCAGGCACCGACAGCGCTTCGATCAAACCATCCTGCGCTATCGCTTCGATCCGCAAGTTGTCAGCCACTCGTGCGATGCCTTGCGCGTGCACCGAATTGACCTTGATCACCCCGCTCAGCCCAAGCTCCTCGAGCACGCCGCCGGGTTGCACGGTGACATCATGGGTTCGTGCGTATTGTTCTTCGATGGCTTCGTCGTCAGGCGCTTCGTGCTCCGCACCCGCTTCGTCGAGTTGCTGGTGCAGCGTCCCGCCGAAAGCCACATTGAGCTCCTGCACTCCGCGGCACAGGCCTAACACCGGCAACCCCGCCGCTATCGCCTCGCGCCAGAGTGGCAGCGTCAGTTGGTCCCGCGCCGGATCGTGCTGAGTGCCCGGCGGGCTTGGTGGGCCGCCGTAATGGCTGGGTTCGATATTTGAAGGCGCGCCTGTAAACAGCAGCCCGTCCACACTCGCGATAATCTGTGCAGGCTCGAGCAGATCCGGAAACATCGGCAAGATCAGCGGCAGGCCTTTGGCGGCACTGATCACGGCTCGGGAATTTTTGTCATCATTGATTTGCACGGCGTGCGGGCCGATTTTCCACGAACTGGCCGTGACCCCGATGATAGGCAGTGGAGACATATACTCCTCCGGCTGTGGTTGTTGATGCGATGCCTGCAGATATTGATATTCGCGAAATCCCGGCCGTTCATTTAAATCCGCAGAGCAACGCCAGGTGACCTTTCGTCCAGACGTGCGCAATACAGATGAACCTCAAACGGCGCAGTTTTTTCTATCGCTAACAATCCGATGGAGAACTGCAACATGACTGACCATCCGTTGATCGCTACGCACTCCCCCAACCATCGCGCCCAACCCGGTGCGATGACCAGCGCCGAGCGCGCATTGTCACTTTCGGCCGGAGGCGCGCTGCTGTTGCATGGCTGGCGCAAGGGCGGCCTGACCGGCGCTCTGGAAATCGTTGCCGGGGCTTATGGTATTTGGCGCGGTGCTGCCGGCCATTGTCGATTGAAACAAGCCCTCACGCCGACGCCCTTCGAACAGCAATTCAGCCGAGAGCATCACTGGCCGATCAGCGAAGCGATCACCCGCAGCGTGACGATCAACCGGCCATTGGAAGAAGTCCGCGACTTTATCGCCAGCGTCGACAATATCGGGCCGTTGCTGCGTTGGGTCGATAGCGTTGAGCAAATGACGCCCGACACCACCCGCTGGACGCTCCGCGCGCCGGCCAGTCGGCACTTGCAAACGACGCTGATTCGCCGCCCGGCCGAGGACGAAAATTCGCTGCATTGGCAGACCCCGGATCAGTCGAAGTGGCAGCACGATATTTCCGTGGCGCTGAGCCCTGCGCCTGCCGGTCGCGGTACTCAGGTCAAAGCCGTGGTCGTGTGCAAACCGGCCATGGGCAAACTCGGTTACGCGTTCGCCCGGGCGATCAGTCTGTTCAGTGACAAGGCTCTGCTCAATGGTTTGCAAGCCATCAAGCAGCAGTTGGAAACCGGCGAAGTCAGCAACAACCGCATGCGCCCCGAGGGCGACGACGATTTCTTTTACGTGCATGGCGAAACCGGGCATACCGCCGGACAAGGCGCGGTCAAGACCGGTGTGGCAATTGAAGGGGGGATTCACTGATGCGCGCACTTACCTGGCAAGCACCCAATCGTTTACAAGTGGAAAATGTCCCTGATCCGGCGATTCTCAACCCGCGCGATGCGATCATTCGCGTCACCCTCTCCTCGGTCTGTGGTTCCGATTTGCACTTGCTCGGCGGTTACGTTCCGGCGATGAAGCCGGGCGATATCATCGGCCATGAATTCATGGGCGAGATCGTCGAGGTCGGGCCCGGCGTCACGGGCCTGCGCAAGGGCGACAAGGTCATTACCATCTCGATCATCGGCTGTGGCAATTGCGAGCCCTGCCAACGCAGTGATTTTTCCTGCTGCGACAATTCCAATCCCAATCCTTCGATGACCGACCTCGCCTATGGTCAGCCGTGTTGCGGCATCATCGGCTACAGCCATGCCTTTGGCGGCTACCCCGGCAGCCACGCGACTTACGTGCGGGTGCCCTACGCTGACGTGAACCTGTTCAAAGTGCCTGACGGCGTGCGTGACGAACAAGCCGTGTTCGTTTCCGACGCGGCACCGACCGGCTACTTCGCTGCGGACAACGCCGACATTCAGCCGGGCGATACCGTCGCGGTGTGGGGTTGTGGCGGCGTCGGGCAAATGGCGATCTGCAGCGCCTACCTGCTCGGCGCCGAACGGGTGATCGCGATTGATCGTTACCCTGAGCGGCTGCGACTTGCCGAAGAGCGCAGCAAGGCGATTACGATCAATTACGAGAAGACCAATGTGCATGAGGCGCTGCTGGAATTGACCGGCGGACGCGGACCGGATCGCTGCATCGACTGCGTCGGCATGGAAGCTCACGGCACGGAAATCGATTACGCCTACGACAAGACCAAACAGATGCTGCGTTTGCACACCGAACGCGGCACGGTGCTGCGCCAGTCCATCCGTGCCTGCCGCAAGGGCGGTACGGTTTCGGTAGTGGGCGTGTACGGCGGGCTGCTCGACAAGTTTCCGATGGGCGCGATCGTCAACAAAGCGCTAACCCTAAGGTCCGGGCAACAGCCGGGGCAACGCTACGCCACGCGGCTGTTTGAACACATTCAGAACGGTGAACTCGATCCTTCCTGGATGCTGACGCACCCGATGAGTCTGGAGGATGGCGCCGAAGGCTATCGGATGTTCAAGGAAAAAACCGACCAGTGCCTGCGCGCCGTATTCAAGCCGTGACGCGCCGAGCGCTTCTGATGCGGGCATTGACGACCCGCTTCAGAAGCGCCGTTGATTCAGTCGTCCGCATGATTATGCGCGTCGGCGCACGGCAAACGGCCTGACTCGCCGCCAGCAATACGTTCGGCCTGATCGATGCCGCGCTTGAGCGCGTCATGCACCGTCCACTGGGCGCCCGGCAAGGTTTCGATTTTCTCGAACACAGCTTGTCCATTCGGGGCATAGACGCTGCGAAAGACCTCGACATCGCCGCTCTCCTGCTCCCGCGCTCTGACCTCAATGTGACAGCCGTTCTCCACCTCTTGGGTAAAGCATTCGTCGGGCCGTTCTTTTGCTGACCATTTCTTATACGTTTCGCCACGAATAAACATGATTCGCTCCGAGGGTAATACGCTCTCTCCAAAGAGTAGAGCTATTACAAAATGATTCATGTTTTATCGCGCAATGAAGCCTTTACCCCGATGAATGGCGACTGCCGTTTCGCTTGTTCAACCGTTCGTCAGGCGAAGTAACAAAATGTTAAACCAACCAGTTTTCCACGCCTTCCAAAAGTTCGTGGCCGTAGCGAAACACCTTCGCGTAATTGTCGCTAACAGCGTAGCCAACGCTATTTGTTGCGGTATCCGCGTTCGCGTGCCGACAGTAAGCGAGCCACTTCGATTCGCTGTTAAACAAGCGCAGCGGTAAAACCTTGCCAGCGTGAAAGAACAACTTGGCGCGTCGCGGTTTTGGTTATCCGGGGAGCGACGTCGACACTGGAGCCTGTCATGAAGCGAACGATCGGCTATTGCCTGATGTATATCGCCAGCAGCCTGTTATTGGCTGGATGCAATCTGGTTGTATTCAATCCCAAGGGCCAGGTGGCCAAAGATGAACGCGATCTGATCATTCTCGCAACGGGATTGATGTTGCTGGTGGTCATCCCGGTAATCGTGATGATGTTTGCCTTTGCGTACCGCTATCGCGCTACCAACAAAAAGGCCAGATATACACCGCGCTGGGCCAGTTCGCACAAGATCGAAGCCGTGGTCTGGGGCGTTCCGTTCCTGATCATTTGCGTGCTGGGCTGGGTCACCTGGGAAACCACTCATGCGCTGGATCCCTATCGACCGCTGGATTCCGACGTGCCACCGGTTAACGTGCAGGTGGTCGCAACAGACTGGAAATGGTTGTTCATTTATCCCGACCTGGGCATTGCTTCAGTGAATGAACTGGCGATCCCGGTCAACACGCCCGTCAACTTCACCATCACCTCCGACGCAGCCATGACCTCGTTTTTCATCCCGGCGCTGGGCGGGCAGATCTATGCCATGGCGGGGATGCAAACCAAGTTGCACCTGATCGCCAATGAAGTTGGCCAGTACCGCGGGATTGCCGCCAATTACAACGGTCGCGGCTTCTCTGATATGCACTTCAGCACTTTGGCTTTGAGCGGCGCCGATTACGAAGCGTGGACCGAAAAGGTCAAAAGCGCCGCGCAGCGCCTGGATCAAAACAGCTATGCCGAGTTGGCCAAGCCTTCTGTTGCCCATCGAATCACTTATTACTCGGCCGTTCAGGATCGACTGTTTCTGAACATCGTCGACAAGTATGAAGGCATGAATAAACGCCCTGGCGCCAAGCCAGCTCAAGCGCAGCGCGATAGCAATGACAAACGCGCTCAACAACAACCGAGTCTGCTGGCCGAGGAGCGCTGATCATGTTCGGGAAACTTTCGTGGGATGCAGTTCCAACTGACGAGCCGATTGTCATGTACACCCTGGTGATCGTCGGCCTGATGGGGTTCGCGCTGGTGGGCACCGTCACCTGGAAACGCAAATGGGGCTATATCTGGCGCGAGTGGTTCACCTCGGTCGACCACAAGAAAATCGGCTGCATGTACATCATCGTGGCGCTGGTCATGCTGCTGCGCGGTTTTTCCGACGCAATCATGATGCGCACCCAACAGGCCATGGCGTCGAGTGGCGGGCCGGGTTATTTGCCACCGGAGCATTACGACCAGATTTTCACCGCCCACGGCGTGATCATGATTTTCTTCATGGCCATGCCGTTCGTGGTCGGCCTGATGAACATCGTCGTGCCGTTGCAGATTGGCGCGCGCGATGTGGCGTACCCGTTCCTCAATGCGCTGAGTTTCTGGCTGTTTGTGGTCGGCGCGGCGCTGGTCAACATTTCCCTGGGAGTCGGCGAATTCGCCCGCACTGGCTGGGTCGCCTACCCGCCATTGTCTGAATTGGGTTACAGCCCCGGGGTCGGGGTCGATTACTACATATGGTCGTTACAGATATCCGGCATCGGCACGTTACTGACCGGGGTGAATTTCTTCGTAACGATTCTGAAAATGCGCACCGAAGGCATGACCCTGTTCAAAATGCCCGTGTTCACTTGGAACGCCTTGTGCACTTCTGTGCTGATCCTTGCGGCATTTCCGATCCTCACCGCCACCTTGCTGATGCTGACCCTGGATCGCTATCTGGGCATGCATTTTTTCACGAACGAGGCCGGCGGCAACCCGATGATGTACGTCAACCTCATCTGGGCCTGGGGCCATCCGGAGGTGTACATCCTGATTTTGCCGGCGTTCGGGATCTTCTCCGAAATCGCCGCGACGTTCAGCAGCAAGCGCCTGTTCGGTTACGTGTCGCTGGTGTGGGCGACGATCTCGATCACCATCCTGTCGTTCATCGTCTGGCTGCACCACTTCTTCACCATGGGCGCCGGGGCAAACGTCAATGCGTTCTTCGGCATCATGACGATGATTATTGCGGTGCCGACCGGCGTGAAGATCTTCACCTGGCTGTTCACCATGTATCGCGGGCGGGTACGTTTCGAAACGCCGATGTTGTGGACGCTGGGCTTTATCGTCACGTTCAGTATCGGCGGCATGACCGGCGTGCTGCTGGCGGTCCCCGGTGCGGACTTCCTGTTGCACAACAGCCTGTTCCTGATTGCGCATTTCCATAACGTGATCATTGGTGGCGCCGTGTTCGGCTACATGGCCGGGCTGACCTACTGGTTCCCGAAAGCTTTCGGTTTCCGCCTCAACGACCGGCTCGGGCGCATCGCATTCTGGTGCTGGCTGACCGGTTTCTACTTCGCCTTCATGCCGTCCTACGTGCTTGGGTTCATGGGCATGACGCGGCGCCTCAACCATTTCGACAATCCCGCGTGGCAGCCGTGGCTGCTGCTGGAACTGGTCGGCGTGGGCATCATTTTGTGTGGTGTGGCATGTCAGGCGTTGCAACTGTTTGTCAGCATCCGCAACCGGGCGCAGTACCGCGACCTGACCGGCGACCCGTGGGACGGTCGCACGCTGGAATGGGCCACGGCCTCGCCACCGCCCTTCTATAACTTCGCCGAACAACCGAAAGTCAGTGATCTGGATGCCTATTGGGGCATGAAGGAGCGCGGTGTCAGCACGCTCAGTCACACCGATTACCGCAGCATTCACATGCCGCGCAATACCTCGGCGGGTCTGGTGATCAGCGTGTTCGCCCTGATCTGCAGCTTCGCGCTGGTGTGGCACATCTGGTGGCTGGCGATTTTCGGGCTGGTGGCTTCGGTCATCGCCATGGTCGTGCGCAGCTACGACGAAGACATCGATTATTTCGTGCCGGCGCAGGAAGTTGCGCGGATCGAGAAAGCGCGTCTCAAAGACTTGGCGGAGGCCTGATCATGTCCAATATCGTGCTGGAAAAAGACATCGCTCACAGTCATGAGCAGGGCCACGAAGATGCCGGGTCGATGCGTGTGTTCGGCTTCTGGATCTACCTGATGACCGACTGCATCCTCTTCGCGACCCTGTTCGCGGGCTATGCGGTGCTGCGTGACAGCGTCGCGGGCGGCCCGTCTACCGTCGATATTTTCGAGTTGCCCTACGTACTCGCCGAAACCACTCTGCTGCTGCTGAGCAGCATCACCTACGGCTACGCCATGCTGGCGATGAACCGCAATCAGCCGTCCCATGTATTGCGCTGGCTGGGCGTGACGTTTGTGTTGGGGTGCGGCTTCATCGCCATGGAAATCAACGAGTTTCATCACCTCATCGAAGAAGGCTACGGGCCGGATCGCAGCGGCTTCCTCACGGCGTTTTTCACCCTCGTCGGCACCCACGGCGCGCACGTACTCAGCGGCCTGGTGTGGATGGCGGTGCTGATGGCGCAGATACGCAGCCGTGGCCTGACCAATACCAACACCACGCGCCTGAGTTGCCTGAGCCTGTTCTGGCACTTCCTCGATGTCGTGTGGATTTGCGTTTTTACCGTGGTTTATCTGCTGGGGGTGGTGTGACATGTATAACCAAAGCCAAGTACATAGCAGTGCCGGCACCAGCCATGGCACCAGTCGTTCGTACCGCATCGGCTTCATCATTTCGGTGATCCTGACGGTGATCCCTTTCGGCCTGGTGATGTTCCCGACATTGCCGCGCAGCGTCACTGCATGGGTAGTGGTCGCGCTGGGCGTGGTCCAGGTGTTCGCCCACCTCAAATACTTTCTGCATCTGGACACCGCTGCGGAACAACGCTGGAACCTGATCGCGCTGATCTTCTCTGCGGTCATCATTCTCCTGCTGGTTGGGCTCTCGCTATGGATCATGAACGGCATTCACCACAACATGCTGGCGCACTGAAGCAATGGCGGTTGCCGCTCAATCTCGGCATTGAACTGACCAAACCCGGCATCATCTTCGGCAATCTGACCTCAGTATTGGGCGGCTATCTACTCGCCAGCGCTGGCCATACGGTGTCGGTTGCACACTTGTCCGCCGCCCTGCTGGGCACAGCGCTGATCATTGCCTGCGGCTGCGTGATCAACAACTGCGTCGACCGCGACATCGACCGGCGCATGGTCCGTACCTGCCATCGGGCTTTGGCCATCCGCGCCGTGTCATTGCCGGTGGCTCTAAGCTATGCAAGCGTTCTCGGCGTGCTCGGTTTCGTGCTGCTTTGGCGCGGCACCAACCCGTTAGCCTGTGCGCTGGCCGCGTTCGGTTTGGTCGTTTACGCAGGTCTTTACACGTGCCTGATGAAACGCCGCTCCCATTGGGGCACGCTGGTCGGCAGTCTGTCCGGCGCCATGCCGCCGGTGGTGGGGTATTGCGCGGTGACCAACCGTTTCGATGCCACGGCGTTGATGCTGATCGTCGTATTTTGCTGCTGGCAAATGCCCCATTCCCACGCGATCACCGTCATGCGCCATGAAGATTTTCGTGCCGCCGGGTTGCCCACCCTGACGTTGCGCCAAGCGCGACGCGAGATCAGCGCCTACATGCTCGCCTTCCTCGCGAGCGCTGCCACATTGGCTTGGGTTGCCAACCTCAATCTGTCTTATCCGCTGGTGGTGATCGGCTTGGGGGGTTACTGGTTGTACCTGGCGTTGCAACAGGTAAACGCCAGCACCTCGAAGGCCTGGGCGCGACGCCTCTTCGTTGTGTCGATCCTGCTGATTATGGCGCTCAATGTTTCGCTGGCGCTGAATGGCGTCCTGCCGTCGCTGAGCACTTTCGCGACGAGTCGTTGACCTCGGTGACCGCTCATCGGCCACCGATAAATCCATTCAAACGCCATCGCATACACGTCATCACAATTAATGACCGCACCGACAAAATTAAACCGGAGGAAACCATGGCCAACGAAGCGTCCACATCCAAATGTGCCTGCCCGGGATGTACCTGCGAATGCAATGCTGAAGGCAGCGTCGAGCGCGACGGCAAACGCTATTGCAGCCAGGCGTGCGCAGATCTTCACCCCAACGGGCAACCCTGCCCTTCCAGCAATTGCCATTGCGAGCAAAACCTGGGGCGGGATAAGCAAAATGTCAGCGATGCGAAACTGGACGAGGCGGTTGAAGAAACCTTCCCGGCCAGCGATCCGATTTCGCCGTGAGTCGCCGACACTGTTATTCAATTGGCTGGAGATAAAGCTATGGACGAAGAAACCATCCGTAAAACCGCTTACCGCCTTTGGGAAGAACAGGGCCGACCGCACGGGCAGGATTTCGAACACTGGTCCCAGGCGCGCGCCGAACTGGATGCGTTCGATTCCGATGGCCTGCCCGGCTCGGTCGCCAGCAGCGTAGCGCCACCTGCACCGCGCAAAAAGAGCAACAGCGCTGCACCTGACGTAGCCAACAAAACCCGCAAAAAAACTTCTTCCGCGGCGAAATGATCGATTTGTCGAACCGACGGTATGCCGTCGTTAACCATGTCCGTTGCTGACAACGTGAAGCGCGGCGTCAATCTGGTTGCGGCGGCATTCGCCCTCACAGCGTTGTCGTATGGCCTGGCGCGGTTTGCCTATGGGCTGCTGCTGCCGACCATGCGCCAGGATCTTGCGCTCAGCGTCTCTGCCGCCGGAACCATCGGCGGCAGTGCCTTCGCGGCGTATTGCGTGGGCATCGTCGCGACATTCATCTGCAACGGAAAAATCAGTCCACGGGCACTGACGGTGTACGCCGGTGCGGCGGCTTCGATTGGCATGGGGTTGATTGTTTTCGCTGAATCGGCTTTGACGCTGGGGTGCGGCGTGGCCCTCGCCGGTTTAAGCACTGGCCTGACTTCGCCACCATTGGCCAGTGCCGTGGCTGCGCAATTTGATCAAGCGAACCGCGCACGCGCCAACGGTTTTATCAATGCCGGCACGGCCGCCGGCATCGTGTTTTCCGGCTTAGCGGTTATTGTCGCTGCGGGCGAATGGCGAGCACTGTACGCGCTGTTCGCGTTGATCGGCGTTGGCGTTACGGTCTGGTTGTGGTTTGCCGTACCGCGACGTTTCGAACATGCCGTCGTGCCGCAATTCTCCTCGGCCTTGCTGCATCGGCCCGGTTTGTTGCCGCTGTGCTGTAGCGCGTTTCTGATGGGGCTGGCGAGCACGGCGATCTGGACGTTCGGCGCCGACATTCTGCGCACTCAAGCCCACTATTCCGATGAATCAATCGCCTGGGCGTGGATCGTGTTGGGCGTCGCAGGTCTCAGCGGCTGTACAACCGGTGTGTTGACCGGACGATTTGGCATAGCGCGAATCCATCGATTAGCGCTGGCGGGCATCGCAGTGGGCACATTTGGGCTGACCGCCGCTTCCACTTCGGCGTTTATTGGCCTTGCGGCGATGTGCGTGTTCGGCGCCGCTTATATCGTGTCGTCCGGCGTTTATTTGCTCCAGGGCATCATTCTGTTTCCCGATCGTCCGGATCTGGGGCTGGGCATTCCATTTCTGGTCCTCGCGCTAGGGCAAACGGCTGGCACACCCCTGTTTGGCGCAGTGCTGGAACCTGCCGGGGTGACCGTTGCCCTCTGCGGTTTTGCGCTGGCGGCTTGCGTGGCGATGGCGCCTCGCTGCGTTGGCGGCAAACAGTACTGAGTCAGCTAATCATTGCCGTAGCAACGTCCCACAGTCGCCGCGCGTTATCCGGATCAACAGCGTAAGGCGCGACTCCCGTGTAGTCGGCCGGGCGCTTGTCGACGACCAACGCCTCGTTACAGTCTTCGAAATAACGACCGCCAATTCCCGCCAACAGCGGCGATGCGGCCAGTAATATCGATGTCGCGGCGCCTTGTTGCACAGTCTTCTGGCGTTCAATCGGGGTTTTGAGGCCACCGGTGTGCTTCTGCAGATTGGTGGCAATTGCGCCGGGGTTCAGTGCGTTAGCGAAAATCCCGCGTTCCGCCCAGCGCCGGGTAATTTCCACGGCGATAAGCGCGCAAGCGGACTTTGCCTGAGCATATGCAGCGAAAGCGTCGTAGGCACGGAAGTCGAAGTTGATGTCATCGAAAACCACCGGGCCTAGCAGGTTGGCATTTGAGCTGAGCGACACAATCCGCGCCCCTGCAGCGCTGCTCAAAGCGTTCTGCAATCCCAGCACCAGCGCAAAGTGACCGAGAAAGTTGCTGGCGAACTGCAGCTCCCAACCCTGCGCGGAAAGCTGTCGCTCAGGCACGGCCATGATGCCGGCGTTATTGACCAGAATATGCAGTGGCTCCGACCAGCACTCGGCGAACGATTTGACGGAAGTCAGATCAGCCAGATCGACGGTGCGGATATCAACCCGGCCCCTGCCCCCGGCGCGCAATTGAGCGGCTACCGATTCCGCCGCCTCGGGTCGCCGTACGGCGAGCGTGACGTCCGCGCCGGCATTGACCAATGCGCGCGCAGTCTCGATGCCAATGCCGGACGCCCCGCCCGTCACGATGGCCCGTTTCCCGCTAAGGTCGACGCCTTCGATGACCTCCTGTGCTGTTGAATGAAAGCCGAACGGTGTGGTGATACGCGTCATCAGTGATGCCTCGCTTGTAGAGTTGCGACTCACCATAAGCGCCAGGACTGTCGCGAACAATCAGGCTAATATCGGATGAACTCATGCAGGAATCAGCACAATGCAAAAATCCGGGCTGCTCGAACTCAACGCCGTGGTCGCGGTGGCCAGCCAGCGCAGCTTTCGCCGTGCGGCGGTGGAACTGGGTATGTCGCCTTCTGCGCTGAGTCACGCAATCGCAGCGCTGGAAAAGCGCCTGGGTGTGAGGCTGTTTCACCGGACCACGCGAAGCGTGTCGTTGTCTGAAGCCGGGGAGCAATTTCTCAATCGAGTGCAACCGGCGCTGCGCGACATATCCGCGGCCATGGAAGCGGTCAGCGAGTTCCGCGACACGCCAGCGGGAACACTGCGTCTGAACACCTCCGAAGGTGCCGCGCAAATGGTCTTGACCCCAGTGGTGCTGGAGTTTTTGCGGCGTTATCCGGACATGCGCGTCGATATCGTCACCGATCGAAGTCTGGTGGACATCGTCGCTGGAGGATTCGACGCCGGCATTCGCCTGGCGGAGAGCGTGCCGCAGGACATGATCGCCGTTGCGATCACGCCTCCGCTCAGTTTCGCCGTGGTCGGTTCCCCAGAGTATTTCGCGACATGCAAAAAGCCCAAGGCTCCGGCTGATCTGCTCGCGCATAACTGCATACGCGTACGTTTCCCCAGCGGCGCCATCTACAAGTGGGAATTCGAGAAGCGCGGCGAAGCGGTGTCAGTCGATGTACGCGGGTCGTTGACCCTTGATAGCCATTACCTGATGTTGGAGGCTGCGCTGCAAGGCGCCGGCCTCGCCTGGACCAATGACTTCGCCGCCTCTGAGCATCTTGCGTGCGGAAGGCTGGTCCGTGTGCTGGCAGACTGGACGCCTTCCTATCCGGGATTGCGCCTCTACTACCCTGCGAACCGCCACATCCCCGCCGGGCTCAGGGCCTTCGTTGCATTGGCGCGCGAGGTCGTGGCGCGCAGTTCGATCTGATCAGCATTGGGCGGGCTGAACATGGACACAGCATCACAAATCCAGAACCAGCGGCGCATCGCCCTCTTTGCCTTGCGCCGGCACTGCGCAGCAGATCAACACTTCTCCCGCTGCGGGCATCTCGGCGGGCAGGTTCAAGTAATGCACTTCGCCGCTGATCAGTTTGGTGCGACACGTTCCACATGAGCCGCCGCGGCAACTGAATTCCGGATTCAGACCACGACTTTCCGCCAGTTCCAGCAAGCTGACGTTGCCGGGCTCCCACCGCGCTTCCTTCGCCGAGGTGGCGAAAACCACTTTTACCGGGCTGCTGGCAGCAGGCGCTTGTTCTATTGCCGGGGTTAGCTGATCTCGGCGCCGAACCAGCGTCGATGGCCCGAAAGTTTCGGCGTGAATGCGATCGTCGCCAATGCGCAGTTCGCGCAGCCCGTCGTATAACGCCTGGGTGAAAGCGCCCGGACCGCACAAGTAGAAGTCGTAATCATCCAGAGGCAGTAGTCCCTTGAGCAGCGCGACGTCCACCCGCCCGGCCAACTCGAAGTCTTCGCCCTCGCGCGCGTGTTGCTCCGGCTGACTCAGCAATCGCAGGGCGCGAATGTTGTCCTTGCCCCGCGCGGCCAGTTCATACAGCTCATCACGAAACGCCAGCTCCGCCAGGCTGCGCGCACTCTGGATAAACCAGGTCGGGCGCGTACGGCGGATCCGCTCGCCTTCGTAGATGACCTCGCGCAGCATCGACAGCAGCGGCGTGACGCCCACGCCGGCGGCCAATAACACCAGCGGTCGATGCTCGTCCGCTTCCACGGTGAAGCGACCTTGCGGGGCGCGCGCTTCGATGAGATCGCCCACGCGAATCTGCTTGTGCAAGTGCGACGACACCAGCCCTTCCCGCTTGACGCTGATGCGCAGGAAATCATCAGACGGCGCGCTCGACACGCTGTAGGTTCTGACCACCGGTGGCTGCCCTTCAACCAGTTGAAAGCGCACGGGCAAATGTTGCCCGGCCTCGAAGCGCGGCAAGCCGGCACCGTCGTCAGGTTCCAGGTAAAACGAGCTGATGGTGCTGCTCTCGGCAACGATGCGGGTCACGCGCAGTTGTCGCCATTGGTCGCGCAAAGCATCGGCCTGCAAGCGGCCCTCGGCTTTCTCCCAACTGCCGGTCAGCAGACTGTTCGGCGAGAAACCTTCGAAGGCCCAGCGCAGCGCCAACGCTGCTCGGCGCAAGACGACATGCTCCACGGTCAACGTCCAGAGTCTTTCCGCACCTTGAAACGCCGCAATCTCCGGGCCGTCGAGAATGACCTCGGTGCGGCCTGCAACCTGAAGTACATCGCCTGTGGCGAAGTCGACGAAGGCCAAACCGGCTCGGGGGTTGAGCAACAGGTTGCCCAATGTATTGAAATGCAGATTGCCGGCAAAGTCGGGGATCGTCAGCACATTGCCTTCGACCCGGACAAAGCCAGCGTTGCCACCGCGATGCGAGACGTCCACCGAACGTTTCGATGAATCCCCTTCAAGATCGACATAGCTGGCGAGGAAAAAGGTATCGGCCTGGCGAATCATCGCTCTCGCCGCGTCGTCGAGTTCGCTGGCAGTTTGCGCCACCACTGCGGATGAGGATCCGCCAACGCTGACCGGTTCTACGCTGCGCAACTGAATGTATTGCGGGCAATTGCCGAAAGCGTGAACGACAGAAACGGCAACACCGTCGGATACGTCGCTGCTGATGTTGCCGTTCATGCGATTGCGCCGGCGGGTTTTCAGATCGATGCCGAGCAGACCGACAGCGGCACCCTTCTGCAGCGCCGCCCTCACCGGGTCGCCTGCCGCAGGCAAGCGGTCGAGTCGCAAAACACGTGGATCAGGTGAATGAACAAATCCTGGTGGCCCATCGATCAAAGTCGCCCACGGGATGCCTTCAGCGTCGACCGCACCGACCACCAGATAGGGCAGTTGGCTGTAGAACGAACGGTGCTGGTCCGGCATATAGTCGCGCACAACCTTGCGTCCGAACTGCTCCATCTGCTGTGCCACGCCGGCATGTTCCTGCAACTGCCGCTCGCCCGCATGCCAGGGCGAAGCCCCCGGCGCTTCCATCTGATTCATGATCACCTCGAAGTAGTGGTTAACGGGTGCATTTCAGTGACTGCAAAAACGATATCAAGCACGGATTAGGCAACTTGTGGCGTGTCATACCAACCTTGATCTGGAGTGGCGAAGCGCATCTTTTGCCGCACATACGTCGCGTTTTTCGCACTCGTCAGTTTTTCCAGAAGCAGGAACGCGACTTCGGCGGCCGTGCCTGGGCCGCTGGAGGTAATGATGTTGTCGTCAACGACAACAGGTCGATCGACGAAGACAGCGCCACTTTCCACTAATTGGTCTTTGCGTTTTCCACCTTCCTGATGATAGGTCGTCGCGTTCTTGCCGCGTAACACACCAGCCACGCCCAGGCAGATCGACGATACGCAAACGCTGGCGAGCGGTTTGCCGGTATCGGCAAAGTGGCGAATGGTTTCAAGAAACGCCTCGCTGAGCGCTTCCTCGTAAAAGCCTGACGGTTCGAATCCGCCCGGTAATGCCAGCGCGTCGAAGCCGTTCAGGTCCAACTCGCCCAGCAGACAACCGGGAATCAGCGTAAGGCCAAATGTGGTGGTGATTTTTCCGCGCAAGCCGGCGTTCACCAGCTCGACAGGACAATCCCCGAGCAAATCGGCCCAGCCGAGCACATCGGTGAAAGCGGCCATTTCCATTGGCTCGACGCCGTTGGCCAACAGCATGAGGACTCGTTTCATCGGGCGTCTCCGCGTTTGCAGCTGATAAATGCGTGAGGCGCATGCTCCGCTTTTATCGCTTTGGTGAGAACGAGCACAAATCACAATCCACTGTTTCATCTGCTGAAATGCTGGCCGGTTGTGTATCCCTGTGTAGCAAAGCCGTCTGCAGACACGTTCGCATGCACAGCGCGGGATATCTCGACACATGCGGTACACAGCCAGCGGTTCAACTGTTCCTGTCGCTTCACAACTCATTTTCTCCATGTACAGGAACATCAAATGAACAAGATTTTTGCAGGTCTGGCCTTAGCGGCCGCCATGGTCAGTGCCACCGCCGCGTTCGCTGCGCCGGTCAAACCGACTGTCGTCCTCGTCCACGGCGCGTTCGCCGATTCCAGCAGCTGGAATGGCGTGGTGAAAATTCTGGAAAAAGATGGCTACCCGGTGATCGCGGCTTCGAACCCGCTGCGCTCGCTCAAGGGCGACGCGCAGTCAGTAGCGGACGTACTCGCCAGCGTGAAAACGCCGGTTGTGCTGGTAGGCCACTCCTACGGCGGTCCGGTCATCAGCGAAGCGGCTTACGGCAATCCGAACGTCAAAGCGCTGGTGTATGTCGCGGCCATTGCCCCTGAGGCCGGTGAATCCACTGCCGAGTTGTCCGGACGTTTCCCCGGCGGCACGCTGGGCCCTACCCTTGCGCCACCGGTCGCTCTGGCTGACGACGGTAAGGATCTGTACATCCAGCAGGACAAATTCCATGAGCAATTCGCCGCTGATGTCTCGATGGTCGACGCTAAAGTAATGGCCGCGACGCAGCGCCCGGTCACGGTCGCGGCACTCAACGAAGCATCTACCGAGCCGGCCTGGAAAACCATTCCTTCCTGGTTCGTCTACGGCGACGCCGACAAGAACATCCCGGCCCAAGCGCAAGCCTTTATGGCTGAGCGGGCCCACTCCAAACAGACCGTTGTGGTCAAAGGTGCGTCCCACGTGGTGATGGTGTCGAACCCGAAAGTCGTCGCCAGCCTGATCGAGAAGGCAGCGAGCGCCAACTGAGTCAGTCGGCGGAAGGAGGCGCCAGCGCCTGAAGAGCATCCGGCATCATCGCCGGATGTTCGCGCAGGCCCTCGACGATATGATCGACAAAGCTTCGCACCCGCATCGCGGCTTTGCGCCCTTCCCGGTAGACGACATGCACAGGCAGCGCTGGCAGTTCGAATGGCTCAAGCACCCGAATCAAGCGCCCGCCATGCAGATAATCGTAGGCCGGATAACTCAGGCAGCGCGTCAGGCCCGCGCCGTAGGCCGCCGCATCCAGCGCCGCTTGCACGGTGGTGCAGCTGACTCGAGGCCGAGCCTTGATCGTGGTTTGAATACCTTGTGTGGAGAAATCCCAATTGATTTTCTCCCGGTACGCCTGAATGCCGATCAGCCGATGATGCTTCAGGTCCTCCGGCGCGGCGGGCGCCCCGTGCGCTTCGAGATAGGCAGGGCTGCCACAGACAATCATACGCACGTAGCCCACCGGCCTCGCGATCAACGATGAACTCGGCAGATTCCCCACCAGCACAGCCACGTCGAGGCCCTCTTCATTCATGTTCGGGTAGCGATCATGGTAATGCGCGAATACTTTGACCTCGGGATACGCCTCCAGGTAAGTGGTGAGCAGCGGCGTCATCACGTAGCGGCTGAAAAGATGTGGCAGCAACACGGTCAGATTGCCCTGCGCCTGAACGTGCAGGCCTTTGGCGGACGCTTCAGCTTCTTCGATGCCTTTGAGGATGCGCGAACAATCGGCCATGAATGCCGCTCCCGACTCGGTCAATGAAACCCCTCGGGTACTGCGTTGCAACAGCGCCACACCGAGGCGGGCTTCCAGCCTGGCGATTGCGCGAACGACCGTCGCGCCGGATACATCCAAACGCCGCGCGGCCGCCGCCAGGCTCGGGCGCTCCGAGAGCGCTTCGAACATGAGCATTTCATGGTAGCGGTCCATCAAGAGGTGCTTTTCACAAGCGGTTGGAGTGCGGTGTCGGAGGCCAAGCGTTCGCTGAGGAAATCCACGAACGTACGGACCTTCGCCGGTACTCGATTGTTTTTCAGATAAACCACCTGGATCGGCAACGCCGGCGGTTCGAAATCCTGGAGTACCACTTCAAGTTGCCCCGCAGCGACCTGACTGGCCACCTGATAAGACAAGACCCGCGTCACGCCCCAACCGAGGCAGGCAATGTTGATGGCGGCTTGATTGGCGGTGACGACCAACCTTGGATTGAAACGCAAACTCAGGGCATTGCCTTCATGCTCAAATTGCCAGTCGCTAAGCAAATGGCTCGCTGACGACATCACTATTTTGGCAGCGCTTAATTCGCCGGGATGGCGAGGCCTGCCATGGCGCTCGAAGTACGCGGGAGCGCCGCAAATCACCTGGCGAACTTCGCCGACCTTAATGCCTTGCTGACTGTTTTCGTACAGATGACCAATGCGAATCGCTACATCGATGCCTTCATCAACCATGCTCGTCACGCGGTCGACCAACAAGGCGTTGAGATGAACGGAGGGAAATTGATCGAGGTATTCGGCCAGCAACGGTGCGATGAACAACTCGCCGAAAAGCACGGAGGCGGTCACCGTCAAGTGCCCGCAGGGGATTGAATAACTGCCCGCCGCTGCTTCTTCCGCTTCGTTAACTTCACCGAGTATGCGTCGACAATCGTCGAGGTAACGTTGCCCGGCCTCGGTCAAATGCAGGCTGCGAGTCGTGCGTGAGAGCAACTGCGTGCCGATGCGTTCTTCCATCGCGGCAATGGCCCGGGTGACGCTGGGAGGGGATATGTTCAAACGGCGGGCGGCGGCGGCAAATCCTTCTTCTTCGGCCACCGTCATGAATATCTGCATTTCCTGAAAGCGATCCATAGGCGACTCTGCAGTGATAAAGGGATAGCGACTGGCAAATACGGCGGGCAGATTTCAAGGAAATCATAGATGATCGGCGGAGCGACCCCGAGTTGATTCCGGCGTCGCTCGCACCGTTTGGTCAAGCTTGTTGCAAGCCTTTGGCTGTGCGCTGCATGCCGACAAAATTCGGCAAGGCCTCGATGCTGCTCAGCCAGGCGCGGACGTTAGGGTAGTCGGTCAGCGCGACATTGCCTTCGGGGGCATGGGACACGTAGGTGTAGGCCGCCACGTCGGCAACGGTTGGATGTTCGCCGGCGAGGAATTTGCTATTGCCCAGCTCTCGCTCCATCACTTTCAGCAGCGCGTGGGATTTGCTGATCGCCTCTTCGGCGTCATATCCAGCGCCGAACACGGTGATCAGGCGAGCGGTGGCCGGGCCCGAGTTGATCTGGCCCGCTGCGACAGACAACCAGCGTTGCACTTTTGCCAGCGCTACAGGGTCAGACGGCAGCCACTGACCGTTGCCGTATTTGGCGGCGAGGTACACCAGAATCGCGTTGGAGTCCGCCAGAATCGTGCCGTGGTCATCGATCACCGGCACTTGACCAAAACTGTTGATCGCCAGAAATTCCGGCGTCTTGTGCGCGCCTTTCATCAGATCGACAAAGACGAGCTCGGTCGGCTGCCCGAGCAATGACAGCATCAATTCAACGCGATGTGCGTGGCCGGACAGCGGATGGCGATAAAGCTTGATCGGTTGCTGAGACATGACGTACTCCGGTTTGTTATGGGGGTTCGACCCGGTCATCGCGTCGATGGGATGCATCTTGCTCCCCAGTCCCAAACAGCGGAATGACCATTAAATACAATCCAGCATTTCACCCGGTGGAATGATCCACCGTTCTGTCTCATAGAAACCCGAAAGACCTCCCTACGCACCAAAGCCCATCGCCAGCTGGGCTGGCTCCCACATTTTCCGCGAGAAGCTGGACACCCGACTGGAAGAGGTCGCTGATCTCACTCGCTCATTCCTGAGCAAGCAACAATGAAAAAAGCGCACCCCGAGGCAATCAGGGTGCGCTTTGTCTTGATGCTCGAACCGCCCTGCTTCACCGGCCGCTCACCGGTGTGCGCAGGGTTACGAATTCTTCTGCGGAGGTCGGATGCACGCCAATGGTGTCATCGAACAGCCGCTTGGTCGCGCCAGCTTTCAACGCGATCGCTAAACCCTGAATGATGTCCCCCGCGTCCGGCCCGACCATGTGACAGCCCAGCACCCGATCAGATTCTGCGTCTACCACCAGCTTCATCAATGTGTGTTCCGGCGACTCGGTGAGCGTCAGTTTCATCGGGCGGAACCGGCTCTCGAACACCACCACGTCATGCCCCTGCTCAAGCGCTTGCTGCTCGGTAAGCCCCACCGTACCGATGCTCGGTTGGCTGAATACTGCCGTCGGGATGTGCCGATAATCCACCGGCCGATACTCTTCGGGTCTGAACAACCGACGCGCAACAGCCATGCCTTCCGCGGTCGCAACAGGCGTCAACTGGATGCCACCGATCACATCGCCCAGCGCCAGAATGGACGGCTCGCGGGTTTCGAAGTGCTCGTTCACATCGATGTAACCGGCGTCGTTGAGTTCGACGCGAGTGTTTTCCAGGCCGAGATTATCGAGCATTGGCCGGCGCCCCGTGGCGTAGAAAACGCAGTCGGTTTCCAGCCGCGTTCCGTCGTTGAGCGTCGCCAGCAAACTTCCATCAGCCTGCTTGTCGATGCGCACAATGTCGCTGTCGAAATCCAGGCGCAGTCCGCGCTTGGTCAGCTCCTCGGCCAAATGCGTACGAACCGATTGATCGAATCCGCGCAGGATCAGATCGCCCCGATACACAAGCCTGGTGTCTGCGCCGAGGCCATTGAAAATGCCGGCGAATTCCACCGCTATGTAACCGCCGCCGACCACCAGAACGCGCTTGGGCAGGTCTTTCAGGAAGAACGCTTCGTTGGAGGTGATCGCATGCTCGCGTCCCGGAATGTCTGGGATCTGCGGCCATCCGCCGGTTGCAATCAAAATCCGTTCGGCGCTGACGTGCTGGCCGTTTATCTCAACATGGTTGGCATCAACCAATCGTGCATGCCCTTCGAGCAATGTCACGCCGCTGCTGAGCAATAGCTGGCGATAGATGCCGTTGAGACGATCGATCTCACGGTTTTTGTTGGCAATCAGCGCAGACCAATCGAAATCAGCCTTGCCCGCTGTCCAGCCGAAGCTTTCTGCCTGTTCGAAGTCGTCAGCAAAATGGGCACCGTAGACCAACAGTTTTTTCGGTATGCAGCCGACATTGACGCAGGTGCCACCCAGATAGCGACTTTCGGCCACTGCGACTTTTGCGCCGAAACCCGCAGCAAACCGTGCAGCACGTACGCCGCCAGAGCCCGCACCAATGACAAATAGATCGAAGTCGTAGCTCATTTCAGTTCTCGATAAGGAATGCACAGCATGCGGCAGAGGCATCAAAACCTGAGCTGCCGAAGCTGCATGAATAAGCCGCGAACGCTTGAGAACAGGCTGTCGCCTGATGGCGAATGACACCGGTCAGGCAGGCCCGATCCGCTGATTTCACTGGCCAGGGCTCCCATGAATTGCGGAAGCAAAAAGCCCACTTCGTGCTCACGATGCAGAACAATTTCACGTTCTGAACGGTGTTCGTCAGGGCAGAGATGAGGAGTGCCGAACATGGGAATCTCCCAGCGATTGAAATCGCGTCAACGCCAGCGGTTGATCGCTTCTGGGAACAGTTTCAACAACAAAGGGCGGTCAGAGAACGGGCACGGATGTCATGGCTTAATTGTGCAGCATGAAATAATGCCCCTTCGACGCAGGCCACATCGGCGGGCTCAGCCGCCCATGCAACCGCTTCCCTCGACCTGATAGGTCGCGGTATGCCGCTCCCCTTTCGAGTCTTCGTAGACCAACTCGACCGGGACGATCCCACATGCGAGAGAGGTGTCGGTGATGCTGATGGTTTTGGCTTCATCCAATGGCACGCCGGTTTGTGCCGGCTGGGCACTTTCGGCAGCAAAGGTGGAGCCGGCAACGGCGGTCAGGATCAATGCGATCAATGTTTTCATGGGAGTTTTCCAGATAGGGGTCGAAGTGATTACACGTGGTGTTCGCGCAGCAACTGGCGTGCGGAGTCCGCCATCACCGGTAGCGCGCCGGCGAGCATCAGGACGTCTTTGAGCACCAGGCGTCCGGCGCCGGACAGATAAGGGAAGCCATGTTGCGCATCACCGAGCGCGCCGACCCAGGCTTCAGGCGTGGTGAGCAAAAAGCTCAGCGTGACCAGCGGCGTAGCGAAGGCCAAGGCTGCGCCCAACAGCCCGGTACGCCGCGAAATGGCATTGGAAAGCACCAGCAGACCGATAAGGATTTCGACGATGCCAAGGCCGGTTGAAAAGCCGTAGGTGTTATTCGCGGTTTGCCAAACGCGCTTGTCTGCGTTCAACTCGCCTTCATGGGTGAGGTGCGCTTTGTAGTCTTCGGGATGCTGGTAGAAGAACGACATGACCGGGCTGTTGGCAACAAAAGGCGTGATGCTGTCGGCTTCATAGGGAACGAATTTCAGCGCGCCGATCGACAGAAAAACCACGGCGATCGCCAAGCGCATGATTGTTGTTCCGCCGGTGTCGGCTTTGCTGATAAAACGCAGCCAGGCAATAAAGGATGTGGGCATGGGACTTCTCCAGGTGTTTGAATGTGGAGCAAGTCTGCTGCGGATCTAACGGGCGGTTTTGTGCGTCCTGCTCAATTTTTTAAGCGAAGCTCTCAAAATGAATTCGATCGATAAGCTCATCAGCCTGGCGAACGTGCGCGGCAGCCTGGATCTGCGCTGTCAGTTTCAGGGCGATTGGGCGCGAGACCACGAGCAGGAAGTCCTGGGCAAGGCGCCTTACCACGTCGTACTGAAGGGAGAATGTCGGGTCGAGTTTCCAGACGGACAACGCCTGCCCATGCGCGCCGGCGATATCCTGCTGTTGCCGCGCGGGGCGCCGCACATCCTGCACAGCGTCGGCAAGACGGTTGCGCCGAGCACGCCGAGTCTGGTGGCAAATACGCCGCTGCCGCTCTATCGCATTGGTGGGGTGACGGCGGATCTGGACATGCTTTGCGGCGGCTTTCACTACAACCGAACGTCGCTGTTGTTCGCCGCGCTGCCCGAACACCTGGTGATTCCCAGCGCCGCCCTGCCCGCCAGTGCGCCACTGCCGGCGCTGGTGGAAATGCTGCGCGGTGAAGCGGACAGCGAGCAGGCTGGCGCGCATTACTTGCTCGACGCTTTGTCCCAGGCACTGTTCACCTGGATCTTGCGCGCTCACCTCGCCAGCCACGGTCAACACACCGGCACGCTGGCCTTGCTGTCCGATCAGCGTCTGGGTCGGGCCTGGCAGTCCATGCTGGAAGATCCTGCGCATGAGTGGACCGTTGACGCGCTCGCGGACATCGCCAGCATGTCGCGCGCGACCTTCATGCGCGCCTTCGTCCGGGTAGCGGGCGTGTCGCCGTGGGCGTTACTGACTCAGGTGCGCATGGAGTTAGCGTTCAATTTGCTGAGCCATTCACACTTGGGTTTGAACGACATTGCCGCTCAGGTCGGCTATCAATCCCAAGCGGCTTTCAGCAAAAAATTCAAGGAAACCTATGGAGAGGCGCCGGGGCGAGTGAGGCGCGGATTGTGACCCTGTGAGTCAGCGATTACCGAATCACCCGATAGATCTCGGCCACCACTCGCATGACCGCGTCTTCGACTGTTCCTTCGTTACGGCACAGAAACCAGCCCTGGTCAGCAATCGCTTGTTCAAACCGCTCGGTACAAGCGACGTGTTCTGCGTGCTTCTGAATCACCGTTCCGCCCAGGCCACGCGGACGGTTTTTTGCTCTCGCCCATGACGTTTGCGCGGTCGTGATCACGCCAACGTGCAGATCCGGCACCCGCACGTTGCGCTCCATGTTCAATTGCAGAATCTCGGCGAACGGGACGGTTCGGCGAAATGCGGCGTCCGACGGATACCAGCGATCAATGAGGATGATGCTGCCCGTGGGCTGTCGAGGCAGCACGTGCTGGGAGATCCAGCGGCGGCTCTCGGCGAATTGCTGACAGACCGCCCACTCCAGATCCCGCGTGGGGTTTCTGGCGAGTTCGTTGACCAGCGCCATGGTCTGGCCCCGGTCGGGATCACTCTTGCGCTCGCACAGCCGAATGACTTTCTGACCGCCCGCCCGCAGCTCCTTGGTGATGGCCTCGAGCAGCGTGGTTTTGCCGACTCCCTTGGGCCCGTCGAGGGTGATGAAAAGCGGCGTATCGACGGCTGGGTCAATCATCCGAAGGGTCATAACTGTTCACATTCGGCACTTGCACATGCAGGCGACCGAGCAGATCGATCAGCGTGTCGACTTCCGCTGCGGTCAAGCCACTGAGCAGCCGCGCCTCACGCTCGAGTGCCACTTTCAGCACCCGGTCATGCAGTTCCTTGCCGGTGGGGGTCAGTCGCACGGTGTAACGCCGTGCATCCTTGGGATCGATTTGACTGGTAATCCGCCCCGCTGCCTCCAGCGTCTGCAATGAACGGCTGACAGCGCTCTTGTCGAGGCCGATGGCCTGGCAGATGCGATTGGCGGTGATGTCGGATTCGACCGCCAGCATCGAAAGCATCCGCCATTCCACCACGCCGATTCCGAAATGCTTGCGATAGCACTGGGAAGCGCCCGTGGCGAGTTTGTTCGCCAGGAATGTCACCAGACCCGGTACGTAACGCGACAGATTCAGCTGGGTATCGCTAGACATCAAGAAAACACCGTAGATCAGAGATCGTGCAATTTGGTTGACACCGCAACCAATTTGCCCGAGGATTTGCTCAGTCAAACAGTGCGGTCAGTGCGCCGCATCATAGCCGTAGCACAACCTCAAAAAAATAATTATCAGGTCTTGCTTATGAATCCTCGCCAGCCGTGTCCGTCCCAGTCTGTCGTGACGAGACTCCCTCGCTGCTTCCTCGCCCCCGGCTGATTCCCGTCTAGCCAGCAGCCCATTCTTTCCGTTTTTTTTCAGCCGTCACTTCAATGTGGAGGGAGAAGTCATGCTTCACGTCAAGGTCACCCGCAAGGCCGTCGAGGCAGAAGGTATCTGCAGTTTCGAGCTGTGTTCCGTCGACGGTCAGGCGTTGCCGCCGTTCAGCGCCGGTGCGCATATCGATATTCATATCGCCGATGGCCTCATCCGGCAGTATTCGCTGTGCAATGACAGCCAGGAGCGGCACCGCTATGTCATCAGCGTGCTGAAAGATCCTGCATCCCGTGGCGGGTCGGCGGCAATGCACGACACTCTCCAACAAGGCCAGACGCTGAGCATCAGCGAACCACGCAATCTCTTTCCATTGGCACCCGCAGCCAAGCGTCACCTGCTGTTCGGTGGCGGCATCGGCATTACGCCAATGCTGGCGATGGCCCATGAACTGCAGCACCAGCACGCCGATTTCCAATTGCATTACAGCTTTCGATCCGCTGAGCGCGCGGCGTTTATTGGCGACATCGGCCGAGCGCCGTTCGCCGGACGCGTGCACTTGCATGACGACAGCGGCTCAACCGCACAAGCACTCGATGCAACCGCCCTGCTCGCCAAGCCGGATAAGGAAAGCCATGTCTATGTGTGCGGCCCAACCGGCTTCATGAACTTCATTATCGCGACGGCACAGGCCGCTGGCTGGCCCGAAGTGCAGATCCATCGCGAGTTTTTCACCGCCGCGCCCATTGATCAGAGCGCTGACACGTCCTTCGAAGTGCAGTTGGCCAGCAGCGGGCAGATCTTTTACATCCCCGCCGACCGGAGCGTTTTCGAGGTGCTTGATGAGGCCGGAATCGCCATCGAGTCGTCTTGCGAGCAAGGCGTGTGTGGCACCTGCGTGATCGGGCTGCTCGACGGCGTTGCCGATCATCGTGACCAGTTCATGACCGCCGCAGAACACGCAGCCAATGACCGTTTCACGCCGTGCTGCTCACGGGCGAAATCCCCTCGTCTGATAGTGGACCTCTGACCCCAATACGAGCCATAGCCGCTCGCAGGAGAACGTTATGCCAACCACCGCTCTGCCCCTCGCCCATAACATTGCGCCCGGCGCCGCGCCGGTTTTCCCCCTGGATCAATGGTACGTCGCCGCGTTGAGCCGCGAGCTGCAAAAGCAGCCCATCGGCCGGACGCTGCTGAACAAACCTGTGGTGCTGTTTCGCACCGCGGATAACCAGGTTGCCGCGCTGGAAGACCGCTGCTGCCATCGCGCATTGCCGCTGTCCAGCGGCACCGTTGAAGCCGGCGGTTTGCGTTGCGGCTATCACGGCCTGCTGTTTGACGACGGCGGTCAATGCATCGAAATTCCCGGCCAGGACAAGATTCCGAGCAAAGCCAGGGTGCCCGCCTACCCCGTCTGCGAACAGGATCAGATCATCTGGATCTGGTTCGGCAGTGCGCAGCATCCGCAGCCGACGTGCGCGCCGCCGGCCTACGATGTGCACAGCAGCGGCAAATACCTGTTCGATGGTGATGTTTACCACTACGACGCGCCCTATCAGCTCATCCACGACAACCTCATGGACCTCAGCCACTTGGGCTACGTGCATCTACACACCATCGGCGGCAACGCCAGCATCCACATGAATGCGCAGATGCGCGTGGAAGGCGACGATTCGATGGTGCGCGTCGTGCGGCACATGCCCGACTCCGTGCCGCCACCGACCTACAGCGCAGCCTACCCGTTCAAAGGCAATATCGATCGCTGGCAGGAAATCGAATTTCACGTCAATCACTTGCGCATCTGGACCGGCGCCACCGATGCCGGCACCGATGATCTGAACAACCCTGAGCGTGGCGGTTTTCATATGCGTGGCTTTCACGGGGTAACACCGGAAACCGAGACCACCAGCCACTATTTCTGGACCATGGCGACCAATGCGGAGCACGACCCGGAAACCGTCAAAGCCAACGTTGTACATCAGACCCGGCTGACGTTCGATGAGGACAAGGTGGTAATCGAAGCGCAGTACCGCAACATGTGCCGTTTCGGCACGCGGCCGATGATCGATATTCACGTCGACGCGGGTGCCAATCGCGCTCGCCGAATCATCGAGCGCTTGCGCAACTCGTCATTTCAAGAGCGCCCTTGAAAGCCAGGATCGTCCGAACGCTCGCGCCGCGTTCGGACGATCTTTTGACCTTTAGCGCGACGGAAACACCACGCCGACCTGCTCGGCATACTTGCGCCACGCGGCCTTGAGGCGTTCAACCGTCTGTGGCTGGGCAGTTGCGAGATCATGGGTTTCCCCACGATCTTGCGTGACATCGAACAACTGCCATTGCGGCGGTTGCGCGTGATCGCCAAAACCGGTTTGCGGTCGCATGCCGAGCAATTTGAGATTGCCCTCGCGGTAGTAAGCATTACCGAACAACTCGCCGGCCAGATTGCCGCCAACGTGAGGACTGTTGTCGCCCTTGAGCATTGGCAGAATCGAGCGGCCAGTGATCGGGTGCTTGCCCGGCTCGTTTGGCACGGTGATTCCCGCCAATTCGAGAAAGGTCGGCGCCAGATCGTCTACCCGCGCCACGCCTGTTTCCACACCCTGACGACGCAGTGTCTTTGGCAGTTGAATGATCGCCGGCACGCTGATCCCGCCTTCAGCCGTAGTGCCCTTGAACAGGTGAAACGGCGCCGCGCTGACTTCCGCCCAGCGCAAGCCGTAGTCGATTTGCGAACCTGGCTTCCCGAGATTGCTCAGGCTGTTATCGGTGTGCGCACCGGGCGGATAGAACTGCGCGTGGTTTTCCGCCGCGGCACCGTTATCCGACATGAACACGATCAGCGTGTTGTCGTACTGACCGCTTTCGCGCAAGTAGTCGATCACCCGGCCGATGTTGTGGTCGAGGTTGTCGACCATCGCCGCGTAGATCTCCATTTTTCGCGCTTCGAGCTTTTGCTGCTCAGCGCTCAATTGCTCCCAGCCCGGCAGTTTCGGGTTCGCTGGCAATGGGTTTGCCGGCTGGAAATCCGCGGCCAACAGCCCGAGCTTTTTCAGCCGTTCGATGCGCGACAGCCGCACGCTGTCGTAGCCTTGATCAAAACGCCCGCGGTATTTATCCAGGTATTCCTTGGGCGCTTGCAATGGCCAATGCGGCGCGGTGTAGGCCGCATAGGCAAAGAAGGGTTTGCCTTGGCGCTGGCTGTTTTGCAGATAACCGAGCAGTTTGTCGGTATAGAAATCGGTGGAATAGAACGTCTCGGGCACCTCGACCGCCTGGCCGTTTTCGCGGTAATGCACTTGCTCCAACGCGCTCGGCGCAACGCTGGCCGGTTTGAAGTGCGACGCGCCGCCTTCGAGCAGCGTGAAGGACTGCTCGAAACCACGTCGATCCGGGCCTTGGTCGGCTTCCAGGCCCAAGTGCCACTTGCCCACCATCGAGGTGTTGTAACCGCCCGCTTTGAGCAGTTCGGCGACTGAATAGGCGCGCCCGTTCAGGTAACCTTCATAGCCGGGCTTGCCGCGCTGAAACGGCTGCAACGCTTCGGCCATGGTGCCCAGCCCGACCAGGTGATTGTCGGTGCCGGACATCAGCATAGAGCGAGTGATCGAACAGGTCGGCGCCGCATACATGCTGGTGAACTGCACGCCCTGCCGGGCCAGTTCATCCAGCCGCGGCGTATGAATTTCGCCGCCGTAACTGGCCAGATCCGAATAGCCGAGATCGTCCGCCACGATCAGCAAAATATTCGGTTGGCTGGCCGCCATGGCCACGCCACTGCCCATTGTCAGGATGCAACACAGTGCCGCCAGCGGTATCCGCGATAGAACCATCGGTTTTTCTCTTATTGTCATTGAAGGAGCGTGTCGATCAGACTGCTTGTTCTTCGAAAATCGCCACGGCGCGCACAAACCCTGCGGACGCGTGGCGAATCTTGTACGGGAAGCATGACACCGTGAAACCGCTGGCCGGCAGCGATTCAAGGTTGGCGAGTTTTTCCATCTGTCCATAGCCGATATCACGCCCGGCCTTGTGGCCTTCCCAGATGATCGAGGCATCGCCGCTGGCAGCAAAACGTTCGCGGGTGAATTTGAACGGCGCGTCCCAGCTCCAGGCGTCCGTGCCGACCACGCGCACGCCGCGTTCCAACAGGTACATCGTCGCCTCGCGCCCCATGCCGATCCCGGCATCGAGATAGCCCGGCTGGCCGAACAGCGCGCCGGCACGGGTGTTGATCAGCACGATATCCAACGGCCGCAGCGTATGGCCGATGCGTGCCAGTTCGGCTTCGACCTCTGCGGCGGTGACCACATGACCGTCCGGCAAGTGGCGAAAATCCAGCTTCACGCCGGGCTGCAAGCACCAGTCCAGCGGCAACTCATCAATGCCAAACGCCGGCTCGCCGCCATCGGTGGTCGACGCGTAATGCCATGGCGCGTCCATGTGCGTGCCGCTGTGCGTGGTGATCTGCAAACGCTCGGCGGCCCACGATTCATTGCCGGGCATTTGCTCCAGCTGCAAACCCGGAAACATCGCGGCCATTTCCGGCCAGCCTTGCTGGTGGTCCATGTAATCGATGTGCGGCAACAGCGGCGGCGGGTCTGTGTACGGGTTGTTATCGAGGGTCACGGAAAGGTCGACCAATCGACGTTTACGCTGGGTTGGCTGTGACATGGGACGAATCTCCGGGCAGCGGCAGATGCCGATAAGGGGCTGGATTGAGGGCGTTGCGGATCAGCGCGGCGACGTTGCCGTCATGGCTGAAGCCGGCAGCGCGGGCAAGTGGGGTTTTCAGGGGCGGCATGCGCCCGAACAAGGTTTCGAGGTTTTGATCGGCAGCGAAACTGATCAGCGCGCGGCGCTGTTCGCCGTAACTCGCGGCCAGCCCATCGATGACCTGAGCGATGGACAAATGCAGCACCGGCAGTTGCCAGACTCGCTGTTGCGCAGTGGCGGTATCCAGTTCGGCGGCATGGATCAGGTTGTTCACGCAACAGCGCGCCGACATCCACCACGCCGTCGCCTCGGGCGAGACCGGGCAGCAATAATCAGCGCCTTCGGCAAAGGCACGCATCAAGTCACTCATGAACGCCGAGCGCAAACCGTTGGGTTCGCGCGGGCGAGCAACAATGCCCGGCAGGCGTACCGCGCGGCCATCAACTTCACCGCGCCGACCGAGGTCGACCAGCGCGCGCTCGACCATCGCCTTGTGCGTGCCGTAAGACAGCTGCGGCCGCAGCTCGGCCTGCTCGTTCATCTTCGCTGGCAGATCAGCGCCGTACACCGCGACGCTGCTGGCATACACCAACACTGGCGGCCGCGCGCCGGTGCGCATCTGATCAAGCAGTTCGAGGCTGGCCAACAGATTGACTTGATAACCCAGCTCGTAATGGGTTTCCGCCGTGCCGCCGGGAATGCTCACCAGATGGAACACCACGTCGATGCCATCGGCCAGAATCCGGCGCATCAGCGCGGTGTCGGTCACGCTACCACTGTGTCGGCGTACGCGCGGATCGTTCGGCAAGCCTTGTACATCAGTGTCCAGTGCCAGTAACGAACGGATCACTTGTCCGCGCAGGCTGCCGCGCGCCAGCAGGCAGCGCAGCAGTTCGCGACCGACGAAGCCATTGGCTCCGGTAATCAATACACGCATGGGCGGCCCTCAGCCTTGGGCCTTGACGACGCGCTGCTCGATTGGGCCGAACATTGACTGGCCGTCGCTGCCGACAACGTCCATGCGCACTCGGTCACCGAAACGCATGAAGCCTGTCTGCGCGGCGCCCTGCTCGATCATCTCGATGGCCCGGCGTTCGGCGATGCAAGCCGAACCGGCGCTGCGCTCGGCGTTCGACACCGTGCCAGAGCCGATCAATGTGCCGGCACGCAAGCGTCGAGTCAGCGCCGCGTGGGCGATCAATTCGCCAAAATGGAAATTCATTTGCCCGCCGTGGGGCTGGCCGAACCATTCGCCGTTCCACTCGACGTGCAACGGCAAATGCACGCGACCGTCGCGCCAGGCGGCGCCGAGTTCGTCGGGGGTGATCGCCAGCGGCGCGAAACTCGACGATGGCTTGGCCTGCAGAAAACCGAAGCCGGTGCGCATTTCCCGTGGTGCCAAGGCGCGCAGGCTGACATCGTTGATTTGCAAAATCAGCTTGATGTGCGACAAGGCGTCGTCGGCGGTGCAGCCCATCGGCACGTCATCGACCAGCACGACAAATTCACCTTCAAAATCGATGCCCTGGCTTTCGCTCGGCAACTCGATGTCATCGCGCGGGCCGATGAAATCATCGCCCGCGCCCTGGTACATCAGTGGCGTGCGGTCGGCACCTTCGATCGGTTCGAGATTGAACGCTTTTTGCATCAACGCACCGTGACTGAGAAACGCCGAGCCGTCGCACCACTGATAGGCACGCGGCAGCGGCGCCATCGCTTGAGCGGGGTCGAAGGCCAGCGTCTGACGGCTATCGCCCTCCTCCAGTTGCCGCGCCAGGTTCTGCAAGCGCGGTTCGGCAGTCGCCCAGTTTTCGATGGCGTGCTGCAAGGTCGGCGCGACGGTGCTAGCGTCCATGGCCCGCGTCATGTCGCGCGATACGACGACCAATTGGCCGTCACGGCTGCCATTTTTCAAGGTTGCGAGTTTCATGCCTGGTCTCCCTGACTGCGTTGCAGTTCGCTGGCGTAGCGCCCGTCCAACAAGATGAAAACCATGCGCGCCATGGCTTCGGTGCGGTTGCTCCACGCGTGATTGGTGCCGCGCTGGACCACGACGTCACCGCGTTTGAGCTGGACTTCCTGATCGTCGAGCACCAGCCACACTTCACCTTCGGTGACGATGCCGTAATCGAGGGTTTCAGTGCGGTGCATCAATTTGTGCCGCGCATTGCCGTTGCCAGTGCCGGCGTGCGATTGGCCGATCTCGGCGAACACCGCCGCTGCATCGGCATCGCTGACCTGGTTCTGCACGCTGTCCGGCGGAATATCGACCACGCGAATGACGCTGCCCTGCCCGTCCGGGCTCAGTTGCAAGGGTTTGCGCGTTGGGTCGTCGCCGTTATCGAGCACCGCCGGGCTGGCGCTGCTGTTCCACAATTCATGAAACACCGTGCCGGGCACGGCTTGCAGCTCGAATACGCTGGCGGTCGGGCCGCAACTGGCAATCACCGCGCGGCCGTGGGCGTCATGCCCGGTGACCACGCGTTTGAAGGGGGGAAGCGCTTGCATGGAAAATCCTCGTTCAATGGCCGTTTTCGATGGAGTCGTGGCCACCGACATTCGGCCGAGCCAGCAGACCACCGAGCCTCGGCACGGAGAGACAGAACAGCGCCACGACCAGTTGCAGCCAACTGATCATGGCCAACGCTTGTGGCAGCACCGAAGTCGCGCCGCCGGTGATGCCCAGCACCGCCAGCGGGCTGATGAACTCACCGGCGAAAATCGCCGCGGTAAAACATCCCGCCGCGCGTCCGCGTTGATCGAACCCGACTTGCGCCATGATCCAGGTGATCAGCGTCGGCAACATCAAGCCGATGCCCAGGCCGTTGACCAGCACCGCGACCACCACTTGCGCGTGACTTCCGGCGGCGGCCATCAGCAAACCGCCAATGCCCGCCAGTCCATAGGCAATCAGCAACACGTGCTGGCTGCGCACGCCGCTGAGCAAACGAAAACTCAAGGCGCCGGCCAGCACGCCGAGTTGGTTGGCGCCCATGGTCATACCGATCTGCTGCGGTGCATCGACGTGCAGCAGGTTGAGCAGATAACCGGCCTGCACCGGCACGATGAACAGGCTCAGGCCGGCGAGCAGCGACAGCGCGTACATCGGCGTCAGCGCGCGCCATGGAAATGCGCGCAGCGCCGGCACCGGCAAAGCTGTCGTCGCTTGCACGCGCGGTTGGGGCTCCCAGAGTTTCCAGGCCATCAGCGGCAGGAAAATCAGCCCGACTGCGTACAAAGCAAACGGCGTACGCCAGTCGTTTTGACCGAGAAAGCCACCGAGGGCGATAAACACCGCTGCCGACAGCGAGGTAGCGACCATCTGCAAGGCGAACAGCCGTTCACGCCGCGCGCCGCTGTAGTAATCGCCCATCAACGTCGTGCAGCAGGTCATGATCCCCGCCTCGGCCAGCCCGATACCGGCGCGGCTGGCGACGATGGCCGGCAACGAGTCCAGCCACAACGGCAAGACGCCGCAGACCACGTACAGCGCCATGCTCGCCAGCAACAGCGGTTTGCGGCCGAGGCGATCGACGATCAGTCCGGCAAATGGCGCGAGCAAGGCAATCATCAACGCCGGCAGGGTCAAGACGATCGGCACCAGAACCGCACTGCCCGGCACTTCGGCGAAATGCGCCTGCATGCGTGGCAACACTGGCGCCAGTAACACCGCGCCGAGCACCGGCAAACAGCTGCCGAACAGCAACAGCAGCGATTGCATCAATCCGGCTTCACGGCCGTGGTTTTGCACTGACGATTCAACGGCCATGACAAGTCTCCCGATGCCGCGATTGGTGAACGTCCGCCAGCACGGCGCTGGGCGGCTGGGCCACGCTGATCACCTCGACCGACGCTTGCGCGCCGCGTTGAGGGCGCTGCGCCGGCAGCAGGAAGTACGCCAGCGCCGGCAGCAGCACCAGAGCGCCGACCATGTTCCAGACGAACATGAACGCCAGCAGCACGCCCATGTCGGCCTGGAATTTGATCGGCGAGAAAATCCACGTCGCCACGCCAATCGCCAGGGTGATCCCGGTGAGCATCACCACTTTGCCGGTCGATACCAGCGCGCGGTAATACGCCTCGGACAGGCTCGCGCCCTGGCGCAAATGGCCGAGCAGAATGCTCATCACGTACAGCGCGTAGTCGACGCCGATGCCGACGCCCAGGGCGATTACCGGCAAAGTCGCAACCTTTACGCCGATGTTCAGCCAGACCATCAGCGCCTCGCACAGAATCGAGGTGACCATCAGCGGAATCACTGCGCACAGCGTGGCGCGCCAGGATCGGAAGGTAATCAGACAGAGGATGATTACCGCGCCATATACCCAGAACAGCATTTCGCGGTTGGCCTGTTTGACGACGATGTTGGTCGCCGCTTCGATCCCCGCGTTGCCGGCGGCCAGGAGAAATTGCACGTCCTGATTGTTGTTGGCCGCGGCGAATTGCTCGACGTGCTCGACCAGCCGCGTCAGGGTTTCGGCCTTGTGATCGGTGAGATAGGCGTACAGCGTCAGCAGGCTGCAGTCTTCGTTGTACAGACCGCGCGGTGCGCTGGCGGTGATCATGTTGAGCATCGCCTGATTGTTCTGCAGCTCGTACCACTTGGCGCTGCCTTCGCTGAGCCCGACCAGCATGCGCCGGTTGAGCAACGCCAGCGAGTTGGTCGAATCCACCCCCGGCAGTGCGCGCAATTGCCAGTCCAGCGCATCGACTTTGGCCAGAATGTCGTAACGCGCACACTGGCCCGGCGG
Organism: Pseudomonas fluorescens; assembly: GCF_900636825.1. Lineage (NCBI taxonomy): Bacteria > Pseudomonadati > Pseudomonadota > Gammaproteobacteria > Pseudomonadales > Pseudomonadaceae > Pseudomonas > Pseudomonas fluorescens. The sequence continues at coordinate 3,075,313 of NZ_LR134318.1, forward strand.
GGTCTTGACCATTACCGCGAACAAGTCGCTGCTGGCGCCGTAATGCCGGGTCAGCAAGGCGTCGTCCTGGTTGTAGCGCGAATCAGCGCGCAGTTCAGGGGCGCCGGCATCGAGGTCGCCGATCTTCAACTGCAGGCTGACCACAAACCCCGACACCGCCAGCGCCAGGCTGATGGCGATGCACAGGCTGGCCCAGCGCCGCTGGGTGAACAAATCCAGGAAGCGCCAGAAACCGTGACGACGCTGGCCGGCCTGTTCGTTTTGCTCGCTCTTCAGGCTCAGTTGCGCCGCGCGTGGCGTGACGCCCACATACGAGAGCAACACTGGCAAGAGGATCAGGTTGGTGAAAATCAATACCGCGACGCCGATGCTGGCGATCACCGCGAGGTCCTGAATCACCTGGATCTTGATCAGCATCAGCACGGCAAAGCCCACCGCGTCACACAGCAATGCGGTAAGCCCGGCGAGAAACAGTCGGCGAAAGGTGAACCGCGCCGCCACGACCCGGTGCATGCCGCGACCGATATCCTGCATGATGCCGTTCATTTTCTGCGCGCCGTGGCTCATGCCGATGGCGAATACCAGGAACGGCACCAGCACCGAATACGGGTCGAGCTGATAGTCGAGCAGCGGCAACAGGCCGAGCTGCCAGACCACCGCCACCAGCGAGCAGAACACCACCAGCACGGTGCTGCGCAGGCAGCGGGTGTACCAGAACAGCACCGCCGTGGTGATCAGAATCGCTACGGCGAAGAACAGCAGGATCTGCTTGAGCCCGGCGATCAGATCGCCGACTTTCTTGGCGAAACCGGTGATGTGAATACCGATCTTGTCGCTTTGATATTCGCTGCGCAGCGCTTCCAGTTGCTCGGACAGTACCGAGTAATCCAGCGCCTGGCCGTCGCTGGTAGTTGCCAGCAATGGCACGTAAATAATGCTCGAAGTCTGATCGAATGCCACCAGTTGCCCGAGTTCGTTGGAACGCTGCACGTTGCGGCGCAAGGCGTCGAGGCTCGCCGGGGTGCCAGCGTAATCATCGGGAATCACCGGCCCGCCATCCAGACCGTCCTCGGTCACCGCGACCCAACGGGTGGCCGGCGTCCACAACGACTTCATGTAAGCGCGATCGACACCCGGCAGCAAATACAGCTTGTCGCTCAGCGCCTGCAGGGTTTTCAGATAGTCAGCGTCGTAGATATCGCCCTGACGGTTGGCGACGACAATGCGCAGCGAGTTGCCCAAACCGCTCAGCTGCTTTTGATGCTCAAGATAATTGGCAATGTACGGCTGCTGGGTCGGGATCATCTTTTCGAAACTGGCGTTCAGTTCGATGCGCGTGGCCTGATAACCGAGCAATACCGTGGTCACCAGACATACAAGCAACACCCACAGGCGATGATTGAACAATGTACGTTCCACCAGCGAGCCGGAGCGCGGGTCGAAACTCGCCAGGCTGGCCGTGGCGTTATCGAATGGTTTCATAACCTCACTCCGAAGCAATTGCGGTGGGCGACGCCAGGCGCGTCAGACCGGTGAACCCGGCGGCGACCAGACTGCCGTCGGCAGCCTGCACGATGCTGGCGACCGGTTTGCCCAAGGGTTTGCCGTAAGGCTGTAGCGCTTGGCTGTCTGCAGTGGTGCGAAACATTGCCCCGCCCTGATTGACCAACAGCAACTGGCCGTCGGCGGTGCGGATCGCATCGCTGAAAGACACCGGCACCGGCACGGGAGCCGGAGCGAAGCTGGTGCCGGCGTCGGTGGAGATGAAAGCGTTGCCCTTCAGCCCGGCCGCCAGCAATGTGCCGTCCTCGCGCACTTGCAGGGCGAAGAAGCTTCCGCTGTAAGGGCTGTCGAGCGCGGCGAAAGATTGTCCGCCGTCATCGGATCGAGCCAGATACCCTTGCTCGCCGGCGATAAACCAACGCTGACCTTGCTCGGCAATGGCATACAGATGCGCGCCCATCGGGTTGTCGATACCGCCCATCAACGAGTGCCAACTGACGCCACCGTCAGCGGTTGCAAAGGCCAGGCCGTAGGCGCCGACGATCAAGCCGTGGCGGGCGTCAGTGAACCTGAGTGCAAGAAACGGTTTGTCGGCGCCTTCGTTGACCATGCGTTCAGCGGTCTGCACGCGCGCCGCCGCTGCGTCAGCGTCTGCCGCACCTGACGATTGCTCGCGTGCGGCGTGCAATTCGAGTTGCGCCGCGCGGTTGCCGTCAAGTTGCAGGCTCCAGTTTTCGCCACCGTCACGGGACATCAGCACGGCGCCGGCATGACCGACTGCCCAACCGGTATTCGCATCGACAAACTGCACCGCGGTGAGCGTCACGGAAACCGGCACTTGGGCCTGACGCCAATTGCTGCCGTTGTCATCGGAAAGCAAAACGATGCCGCGCTCGCCGACCGCGACCAAGCGTGCGCCGGCTCGCGCCAGATCCAGCAATACCGCTTGCCGGGCCTGTGGCGCGGGCATCGCCGGGGTGTTCAATACAGCGCCGACAGCAGCGGCGTGGGCCTGGCTCATGGGTAGCACCCACGGCATCGCCAGCCCTACCAGCACACGCCCGGCCAACTGACAGATTCTGTTCATACCGACCTCGAAACCACCTGTGAAACCGGATCGCGACGTGCGCCGCGACCCGGCCCGATTCAACGAACCCCGGCACCCGCCATCGCCGCAGGCGAGAATTCCGAAGCCTTGTAGCGATCGACCACGCCGTATTGCTCGGGCAGGCCGGTGTAGACGTTCTGGATAAACCAGGCGCCGGACGTCAGGTCATAGAAACCCGAGGACAGCTGCGCCTGCGCCGGCAGATCCGGCAGCACGGCCGGCAGTGACCACAGGGTTTTGGCCAGTTGGCCGTTGGCGTCCCAGCGATCGCCGAGCATTGCTTGCCAGGTGTCTTCGTCGAGGTAATAGCGGCCCTTCGGCAATTGGTGACGCTTGCCCGGTGCCAGTTCGGCGTCGACCACCCAGACGCGATGCAGCTCCCAGCGCACGTAATCGGGGTTCATGTGATGCGCGGAAAACAGGTCTTCGGGCTTGTTGGCGGTGAGGACTTTGTTGGCGTTGTACGGGATGTACATTTCCTGCTTGCCGACCAGTTTCCAGTTGAAGCGATCCATGCGCCCTTGAAACACGCTCAATTCATCGAACGACATCACCCCGGCGGTGGCCGGTGTCGGCGTGTCGCAGCAGGCGTTCGGCAACTTGCGCACGCGGCGCTGTCCGGTCAGGTAAACGTGAGCCTGCGACTTGTCGCCGTTGATGTTGGTGCGGCCCATGATCTGTTCACCGGCGCGCAGCGGCGGGCCGACGTTGAGCAAGCGGAACAGCCAGTAATCACCGGCGAACGTCTCGGGCGAACCGTCCTGGTAGTAATACGGCATGTCCTGAATCGCCTGGCCGTCAGTGGTCATCACCGATTTGCCGTCAGCGGTCATCAGGTAATGGCGGAAGTGCATGGCCAGCGACGTGCCGCGCCAGTTCAGCACATGGTTCCACATGGCCTCGGCGCCGTTGCGCGGGATCGGAAACGGGATGCCGCCGAACGCGCCTTCCGGGACTGGCCCGGCGCTGCTGTCAACCAGCTTCGCACGGGTGGCGTTTTTCAGGGTGTTGTCGTACACCCACTGCGGCGCGGCGGCCGAACGCCGGGTCGGATACACGTCGATGCGGTAGCTGTCCGGGAAACGTTTGAACATTTCCTTGGTGCCGTCGCTGAGTTTGCCAGCGTACTGCGCGAGATTTTTCGAGGTAATGCTGAACAGCGGTTTGTCTGCCGCGAAGGGGTCGCTGCGCTTGCCGCCCGGTTTGTACGCTGGATCAACCTTGGTGTAACCGCCCTGCCAGGCCGGAATGCTGCCGTCGGCATTGCCGGCGCGCTCGGCGCCCATCGGCGTCAGCGTCGTTGACAGTTTCGCCGCTTCTTCGGCCGTGGCTGCGGTCGCGCCCTGGCTCAGGACGGTCAGTGTTCCGAGCAGTGCAAAGCACAACGCCTTGAGCCGTGGCGTGCGGTTGTGGGAATCAAAAGTCATGCGCAAGTCCTCTTAAAACGTGGTCTTGACGGAAAAGGCCAGGTAATCCCGATCCTTCAGCGATTGCTTGTAATTGAACTGGCTGAGGCCATTGAGATTGGTGTCCTCGGCGCCGTAGTAATGCGTGTAGGTCAGGCCGGCAGTGACTCGGTCGAGGTAGGTGGCGGTGATGCCGATGTTGAAGTCGCCGCCGTTGTCCGGGCCGAACGAGCTGACCACCGCCGATTTGCCCAAGGGGAAGTAGCTGACGCCCACCGGAATGCTGATATCGACGCCGGAGAAGAACTGGCGATAGGTCGGCGTGTACACCAGTTTGAAACCGAGGCCGTCGTCGGTGGCGTTGGGGTCGAGCGCGGCGCGGTTTTTGGTCACGCTGAGCAAGCGGTTCCACGCGACTTCACCGACCAGCCCGGATTCGCGGGCGAGAAAGTTGGGGCCGAACGAGGCGATCACGTTGAGGTTGATGTGCGCGGTGCGACCGACCGCGTACAACGCGTCGTCATCGTTGTCGGCGACCATCCCCGGCAATACCGTTTGGCCGTTGGACACCAGCGGCATGTTCCAGCGCATCGACGCTTCGCCGGCGAAGCTGTACTCCTCCATCGTCGTGGAGAAGCTGGCGCCAAGGGCGCGGATGTCTTCCGGGTAGACCCAGTAGTACTCGCCGATCTGCCCGGTGCTGAAGTTCGGCGCGCCGGCCGAAGGTTTCAGGTAAAGCTTGGGCGTCTTGTCGTGGTACTGGATCGCGTAGAGGCCGTAATCGACGCTCTCGGCGCTGTACTTCAATTGCAACCCGCCCTGCCCCGAACTGCGTGCTTCCTTATCATTGCCATGGAAGAACGCCGCCGGGCTCGCCGGGTTGCCGCCGAGAAACGCCGGGAACGGCGCGCCGACGATCAAGCGCTCGTTGCCTTCGCCGATGGTGTCGCTGGTGGAAAAATAACTGCCGGCCGCTGGCAGCCGCGTCTCTTCCCAATCCAGTTGGTAGTAGCCGCCGAGCGAGACGTCGTCGGTTAACTGGAAAGTACCCGAGAGTTGATTGACCGGACGGGTGATTTCCTTGAACTGGGTGTTCGGCACCGATTGCGCCTTGACCACATCGACCGGGGCCATGCCGCCCGCAATGCCGTTGGCGCCGAAGAACAGGCTTTCGCCCCAGATCAACCCGTGGCGGCCGGCGCGCACCGAAGTGGCCCGCTCGGCCAGTTCACCGTTCCAGTAAACGAAGGCATCAAGGATTTCACCATCACCGCCATGCAGATGACGGGTATCATCGGTGAACTCGTTGTAGCCCACCGAACGCGCGTTGGCACGGGACGGATCGTTGTTGTCGTTGTCGTCCTGGTATTCGCTGTCATACCAACCCGCGCCGCTCAAGCGCGCGCCGAATTCCCGGTACGACAGGTCCAGCTCGGAAAGGATGTCGGTCCGACTGGAAATCAGGCCTTTCTTGAACGCACGATCACCATCGTCCTGATTGAGCGCGACCTGGCCTTTGGTCAATTTGCTGCTCGGATTTTGCGTGCGCCACGCGGCGCTGTACTTGACCGTGTTATCCCAGCGCAACTTGAAATCCGGATTACCGGTGTCGATATCAAACGCCTGGGCCGCCTGGCTGCACAGCACCAGCACGGCGGCGACGCTCAAACCAAAGGGTGCAGACGAGCAGACCCGGCGACGCGCGAGCGCCGCAGTCGTAGAACTAACCATCGCGTTAACCTCTTGTTTTTATAGTGGTAACTGCTGTGGATCAGTCGGCAGTGAGCGCTTAGATAGGCTCCGCCGTGCGCGCGAGCATTTGCTTGACCAGACCGATGCGATCGAAGCTGCGGTCGTGCTGCATCTCCTTGTCGCCGGCGAGCACCGAGCTTTCGCTGATGTATTTGCAGCGCTCGAAACGCCGCGCCATGAAGCGCTGCAATTGCGCCTCGACACTGCTGGCGGCAGATGTATCGCGGGTGAGCTCTTCGCTCAACACGATTGCGTCCTCGATGGCCATGCCGGCGCCCTGCCCCAAATGTGGCGTAGTGGCGTGGGCCGCGTCGCCGATCAGCAGCACGCGACCGCGATGCCACGGCTCATCGACGAACACCACTTCCATCGGCTTGTAGACGACTTGGCGGCTGTCGGTAATTTGCTCACGCAGTTCGCCAATCAGGCCGGTGAAACCTTGCAAGCGTTGGCGCATCTGCGGTGCGAGATCGGCGGGGTCCATCCATGGGTTGGACGGCTCGTGGGAGGTCAGGAACATGTACATCAAATCACCGGCCAGCGGCACCAGCCCGGCGTTGCCTTCGGCGCTTTGATAGTTGGCCAGGTGATCGATCTGCGGTGCGCGGGGGAAGTTGTAGCGCCACACCGATTGCCCGGTAAAACGCGGGGTGTAGGTATCGCCGAAAACCAGGCTGCGCACTTTCGAGAACAGACCGTCGGCACCGACCACCAGGTCGTAGACACCTTGGCTGCCGTCAGTAAACAGCACATCGACTTGCTGGCCGTTGTCGTCCAGCGTTTCGACGCTCAGGCCCAGCCGCACTTTTGCGCCAAGGCTGAGGGCGGTTTCGCTGAGCACCTTGTGCAGGGCCAGACGCGAAATGCCGACGTTGGCCGGATACTGCGGACCGGCCAGACGCTGCCCCGGAATGCGCGCCAGTTGCTGCCCGCCCGGGCCGTAAATGGCCACGTCTTCAAAGGCGTACGCAGCATCAAGATAGCCGTCGAGTACGCCAAGTTTGGCCATCTCGCGGACGACGTTGCTCTGTTGAATAATCCCGACGCCATAGACTGTCCATTCGGACTTGAGCTCGATCAGCTCGACCTCGATACCTTTACGCCGCAAGGCGATGGCCGCACACAAGCCGCCGATACCACCGCCCACGATCAGAACGTTGCTCACTGCACTCATGGTGTTCTCTCTTTTTATTCTTGTGATCGAAGCAGCGTCGGGCACTGCGTCGTTAGGTGAAGCTTCCCGGCAAAGCAGGGATTTGACTAATCGCGAGTAAGGATGCGATGTATCGCCGTACGCGATACCTCGATTTATCCGGGCAGCGGCACCGGTTGCGGCAACTGCACCAGCAACCAGCCGTCCTGCGCCCGCCACGGCAGCGCCTGCAACGATTGCCCGAGACACGGGCCGTAGACGCATTCGCCGGTAGCCGGGAGAAACTGCGCGCCATGGGCGTAACAGACGATCAACTGCGCATCGGCGGACAGAAAACGATCCTTGCGATACTCCAGGCGCACGTCCAGATGCGGGCAGGAATTGCGATAAATCCGCACCTCACCGCCATGGCGCAGGGCAAACAGACTGTCGCGGCCCTGCTGCAACGGATCGAATCCACGCGCCTGCCCTTCGGCCAGTTCATCCAGCCGGCACAGCGGCCACTCGCGTTCACTCATTTCCCGACTCAACCCAGCTTCGGTGGCGGGCCGCCGGGTGCCCATTTTTCCTTGCTGGTAAACAGGAACAGCTGCGAGTTGTCCGCCGACAGCGGCGCGCGCCGGGCTTCCCAAGCGTCATCGTGCTTGTCCATGTCGGCGTCGTATTCGATGTGGCAGCCCAGCGGACTGTTGAAGTACCAGAACCAGTTCGAACCAAACAGGTGACGGCCCGGCCCCCAGAAACTGGTCCAGCCCTTCTGCTCGAAACGGGTGCCGGCCAGCAGCACTTCGGTGCCGCTACCCATGTGAAAGGTGAAGTGTTCGCAGCCTTTCATGTGCGGCGGCGTCTGGATCATGAACAGGCAATGGTGGTCGTCAGAGCCGGCCGGACGCATGAACGGTCCGGCGCCGATAAACGTGTCGGTGGTGCGGAAACCCAGGCGCTGCGCATAGAACGCCTCGGCTTTGGCCGCATCGGGAACGAAATACACCACGTGCGACAAAGTGCGCGGAATCGCTTGCATGTCGAGGGTGATGCCGGGCTGGTTGAGTGGCCGTTGCGGAGCATGGCCGGCGGCGTTGCTCAGGTCATCCGGGGCGTTGTAGGGCTTGCGCACGGTGACTTGGAAAGCAATCGCAAACCCCATGTCGTCAACACTGTGCAGCACACCGTGTTGATCGCGGCGCACCGGACGGTCACGGGCGAGTTCATCTTCGATGGCATCCAGATCGCTGCTCGCAGCAACGCCGTAAACGGTTTCACGAATCGACGGTGCCGGGCCGATTGGCGCGGGTAAATCAGGATCGTCGGCGCGACGGATGATTACCGCGGTGCCGTCCAGTGCTTCGAAACGCCCGCCCTCGTTAGTGACGTTGACCGGCGTCAGGCCGTAGTCGCGCAGGCAATCGGTGCAGGCTTGGATGTCATCGACGCCAAAGATCAGGGCATCAAGGCCAATGATGTTCATGGCTTACCACTCCATTGAAATTATGATCCGGTAACCGCTGCCGCGAGCGCCGTGCAGGCGTCGGGTCAGGCTGGAAACCGGTGGTGGTGTCGGCGGCTGTAGGCCGACTGCGGCGAAGATTGGCGCAAGGGTCGGCAGCTGACTAATCGCGAGTCAGGATGCGACCTATCGGCAAACGCGATACCTGCGACGAAGGTTGACGCGCAGATGGATTCGTTCGAATGTATTGCCAAAATAAATACAACAAACGGATCCTGCCCATGCGTTTCAACCACCTGGACCTGAACCTGCTGGTGGC